>JAQGIW010000243.1 GCA_028290905.1 Caulobacteraceae bacterium
CAATCTGGGGAGCAGGAGTTGGCCGGACGGCTAAGTACTTGAAAGTCCTGGTGGATGCGACAGGGAATGAACCTGTGACCCCCTCGGTGTGAACTAGGTGCTCTCCCGCTGAGCTACGCATCCGACGCCTGAAGCGGAAGGGAAGGGCCTATAGCCGCTCGGCCCGCGCCGGGCAAGGGAAAGGCGACGGCCGGCCGGCCGCCAGCAGCCGCCGACACGCGGCCGGAAGGTCGTCGAAGTGGTCGATGAGGACGTCCGCGCCCAGGTCCCGCGCCGGGGTGTCGGTATAGCCGAAGCTGACCAGCACCAGGGGAACCCCGGCCGCCCTCGCCGCACCCGCGTCGGAAACCGAATCGCCCACCATCACCGCCCGTTCCACCACGCCACCGGCCCGCGCGATGGTGGCGATCAGGTGAGCGGCGGCCGGCTTGGGCGCGGGGGCGGCGTCGGCGCCGACTACAGCGGCAAAGCGATCGGTCAACTTCAAGGCGTCCAGCAGGGCGACGCTGAGGTCTGTGCGTTTGTTGGTGCACACCGCCAGCCGCGCGCCCTCCGCCGCCAGCGCATCCATCGCCGCCACCACGCCCGGGAACGGCAGGCTCTCGTCGGCGATGTGCGCCAGGTAGTGGTCGATGAAGTCGGCGAACAGGGCCGAGAGCTTCGGCTCGTCCAGCGGCGCGCCGGCGGCGGCGAAGCCCCGCGCAATCAGGGCCTTCGCCCCATGGCCGATCATCTCGCGCGCCTCCGCCAAGGGGAGGGCGGCGATCCCCTCCCGCGCCAGCAACAGGTTCAGGGTGCTCACCAGGTCCGGCGCGGTGTCGACCAGGGTTCCGTCGAGGTCGAAGACGATAGTGGCGCCGACGAGCGGCGGGTCGGCAGGCGACAAGGCGTGTCTCCGGCCAGAGCCTGATGCCCTCGGACGGGACAGATCCGAAGACCGAATGAGGCTCTAGGCTTAGAATCTAGAAGCAGGATTCAGATTTTGGACGGTTCCGTCCAAAATCATCCTGCTCTACCGATCCGTTTGCCCCGGGCGGCGGGGCCGTGGCAAGGTCGACCAGAATCTCCCGCCTTCTCTCGCCCCCTCCTGTCTCCCACCGCGTTCGGAAACCCCCATGACGACCAGACCCGCCGTTCCGAGGGCGGCCGTGATCCTCGCCGCAGGCAAGGGCGAGCGGATGAAGTCTCCCACCCCTAAGGTGCTGCACCTGGTGGGCGGCCGCGCCATGCTCGACCACGCCATCGACGCAGCCCAGGCCCTGGGCTGCGAGAGGGTGATGGTCGTGGTCGGCGCCCATTCCCCGGCCGTCCGCGCCCACGCTGCGGCGCGTCTCGGCGAGGCGGCGATCTTCGTCCAGGATCCACCTCAGGGCACCGGCCACGCCGTGCTGGCCGCCAAGGCGGCGCTTGAGGGCTTCGCGGGTGACGTCCTCGTCAGCTACGCCGACACGCCCCTCCTCACCGCCAAAGCCGTCGCCCCGCTGTTCGCCTTGCGCGAGGCCGGGGCCGACGTCGCCGTGCTCGGCTTCGAGGCGGCCTGTCCGGGCGCCTACGGCCGTCTGGTGCTGGCGGGGGAGGATGGCCTTTCGCGCATCGTCGAGGCCAAGGACGCGAGCGCTGAGGAACTCGCCATCCGCGCCTGCAACTCCGGCGTTCTGGCGGCCGACGCCGGCCTGCTGCTCGATCTGCTGGGCCGGGTGACCAACCACAACGCCAAGGGCGAATACTACCTCACCGACGTCGTCGGCCTGGCGACCGCCGCCGGCCTCTCGGTCCGCGTCGCCTTCGCCGACGAGGACCAAGTGGCCGGGGTCAATTCCCAGGCCGAGCTGGCCGCCGTAGAGGCCGCCTTCCAGGGCCGCCGCCGCACCGATCTGATGGCTGCCGGGGTAACCATGACCGCCCCCGACACCGTGCACCTCGCCTGGGACACCCGCATCGAAGCCGGCGTCGCTGTCGAGCCCTACGTCGTCTTTGGTCCGGGAGTCAGCGTCGAGGCCGGTTCGGTGATCCGCGCCTTCAGCCATGTGGAAGGCGCCGTCGTGCGGCCGGGGGCGATTATCGGCCCCTATGCGCGGCTGCGGCCCGGCGCGGACATCGGGGCCGGCGCCCACATCGGCAATTTCGTCGAGGTCAAGAAGGTGACGATCGGCGCCGGCGCCAAGGCCAATCACCTCTCCTACCTGGGCGATGGGACGGTAGGGGCGCGGGCCAACATCGGGGCTGGCACCATCTTCTGCAACTACGACGGCTTCGACAAGTTCGAGACCCACGTCGGCGAGGACGCCTTCATCGGCTCCAACACCGCCCTGGTGGCCCCGATCTCGGTGGGGCGGGGCGCCTATACCGGCTCCGGCTCGGTGATCACCCGGCCCGTGGCCCCAGACGCCCTGGCCCTCGAACGCGGGGTCCAGGTGGAAAAGCCCGGCTGGGCCGCCGCCTTCCGCCTGCGCAAGCGCCGCGCCAAGGGACTGGCGTGAGCGCCCCATTGAGCGCTGACGCCCAGAAGCAGGCGGCGGGCGAGGCCGCCGCCCAACTGGTCCAGCCGACGATGACCGTGGGCCTGGGCAGCGGCAGCACCGCCGAGGCCTTCGTACGGGCGCTGGCCCGGCGGACCCTGGCCGTGCGCGCGGTCGCCACCTCGGAGGCCACCGCGACCCTGGCCGCCAGCCTCGGCTTCGACCTTCTGGACCTGAACGCGGCCGGCCTCATCGACCTCACCGTGGACGGCGCGGACGAGATCGGCCCCGGCCTCGCCCTCATCAAGGGCGGCGGGGCGGCGCTGCTGCGCGAGAAGCTGGTCTGGGAGGCGTCGGCCCGCCGGGTGGTCATCGCCGACGCCTCCAAGCGGCCCGGGCGTTTCGGGCGCTTTCCCCTGCCGATAGAGGTCGTCGCCTTCGGCCACGCGACGACGGCGGCGCGGATCGACGTCACGCTCGCCCGCCTGGGTCTGGCGGCCCGGGCGCGGCTGCGGCTTCGCGACGGCCAGCCGGTGCGAACCGACGGCGGCAACCTTATCTATGACGCGCCGTGCGAGGAAATCGGCGATCCGGCCGCCCTGGCCGGCGCGCTTAAGGCCCTGACCGGCGTCGTGGAGCACGGCCTCTTCCTCGATCTCGCCGAGCGCGCCGTGATCGGGACCGACGAGGGCGTGGTCACCTTCTTCCCCTGACGGAGCTTCCCCTTGGCCGACTACGACTGCGATCTGTTCGTCATCGGGGCCGGCTCCGGCGGCGTGCGGGCCGCTCGCCTGGCCGCCGTGGGCGGCGCCCGCGTGGCCGTGGCGGAGGAGCACCGCGTCGGCGGCACCTGCGTCGTCCGCGGCTGCATCCCCAAGAAGTTGATGGTCTACGCCTCGGAGTTCTCTCAAGCCTTCAAAACCGCCCGCGGCTACGGCTGGGCCGTCGGCGACACCGCCTTCGACTGGCAGGCCTTCCTCAACACCAAGGACATCGAGATCGCCCGCCTGTCGGGGGTCTACGTCAGCAACCTGGAGAATGCCGGCGCCGAGCTGATCCACGGCCGGGCCGTCCTGGAGGACGCTCACACCATACGTCTTGTGCAGGAGGACCGCGCCGTCACTGCTGAGACCATTCTCGTCGCCACCGGTGGCTGGCCGACTTTCCCGCCCGACACGCCGGGAATTGAGTACGCCATCACCTCCAACGAGGCCTTCCATCTGCCGGAGTTGCCGAAGAGAATCCTGGTAGTCGGCGGCGGCTATATCGCCGTGGAATTCGCCGGCATCTTCAACGGCCTGGGCGTAGAGACGACGCTGCTCTACCGCGGGCCCAATATCCTGCGCGGCTTCGACGCCGCCGTCAGCGCCCACCTGGCGGGGGAGCTGGAGCGGCGGGGGATCACCGTCATCCTCGGCTGTCACCATACCAGCCTCGAGAAGACCGACCAGGGCCTGGTCAGCCATCTTTCCAGCGGCCACGCGGTGGAGACCGACGAGGTGATGTTCGCCACCGGCCGCGCGCCCAACACAAAGCGCCTCGGCCTCGAGGCTGCGGGCGTCGAGCTGACGCCGTCCGGCGCTGTGAAGGTCGATGAGTTCTCGCGCACGAACGTCCCTAATATCTGGGCCGTGGGCGACGTCACCGACCGTGTCAACCTCACCCCGGTGGCCATCCGCGAGGCGGCGGCCTTCGTGGAGACCGCGTTTCGAAACAACCCTCAGGCCTTCGACCACGAGACTGTGGCGAGCGCCGTCTTCTCCCAGCCGCCGATTGGCGCGGTCGGCCTCACAGAGGCCCAGGCCCGCCACGGAGGGAGACGGATCGACATCTACCGCTCGGTGTTCCGCCCGATGAAAGGAGCCTTCTACGGGTCCGAAGAGCGGACATTGATGAAGCTGGTGGTGGACCAGGCTTCGGGGCGGGTGTTGGGCTGCCACATCGTCGGGCCCGACGCCCCGGAGATGATCCAGATGGCCGCCATCGCCATCAAACTCGGGGTGACAAAGGCCCAGTGGGACCAGACCTGCGCCGTGCACCCGACGGCCGCCGAGGAGTTGGTCACCATGCGCGAGCCCTACGTGGCCGAGGGCCTGTAGCCTCCCCTCACGAATTTTTCGGTCGGCCCTTGCGCTTTCCGATAGGACTTCGATATATCGAACTGTACGATATATCTCGTACGGTCTAGAAAGGTACTAAGAGCCATGTTTGGCCATCACCACCATCTTCGCCGCGGCGCCGCCTGCGCCTCCGGCGACCGGGGCTTCGGATTCGGCGCGGGGCGGCACGGCCGCGGCTCGCGCGGCTTTGGCCCCTTCGGTCCGCCCGGCTCGGGCGGTCCTCCCTATGGCCGTCGGGGACGGTTCTTCGAGCAGGGCGACCTGCGCTGGGTCCTCCTCAGCCTCATCGCCGGGAAGCCCAGCCACGGCTATGAGCTGATCAAGGCTATCGAAGAGCGCCTGGGCGGCGCCTACAGCCCCAGCCCCGGCGTCGTCTATCCGACCCTGACCCTGCTCGAGGACATGGGCCTGATCGTCGCCACGCAGTCGGAAGGGGCCCGCAAGGCCTTCGCGATCACCGACGAGGGCCGCGCCGCCCTGGAGACCAACAAGGCCACGGTCGAGGCGATCTTCCAGCGCATGGCCCAGGTCGCCGAGCTCGCCGGCGGCGGACCCGCCCCGCAGATCATCCGGGCGATGGAGAATCTGCGCACCGCCCTTCGCCTGCGCTTGGAAGGCGGCAAGCTCAGCGACGCTCAGGTCGCCCACATCGCCGCCGCCCTCGACGGGGCCGCAAGGGCGGTGGAGAGCGATTGAGTTAGACTCCGCTCATCCCAGCGAAAGCAGGGACCCAGTCCTGTCCAGGAATCCGGATCTCCGGAAAAACGGTCAGCTGGACGAGCGCTAACTGGAAACCGCTGGGTCCCCGCTTCGGCGGGGATGAGCGGGTGGGGCGCTTGGGCGCATCCGCCGGCTTTGCCTTCGCGGCCCGATGGAGTAAGAGCGCCCCTGAAACGAGGCCCCCCCATGACCCAGAGGTGGAGCCCGGCGTCCTGGAGAGAGCGCCCGGCCAAGCACATCCCCGCCGACTATCCCGATCCCGCCCAGGTGACGCGGGTGGAGGACGAACTGCGCCGGATGCCGCCGCTGGTGTTCGCCGGCGAGGCGCGGCGGCTGAAGAGCCTCCTGGGCGACGTCGCGGCGGGCAAGGCCTTCCTCCTGCAGGGTGGCGACTGCGCCGAGAGCTTCAAGGAGTTCTCCGCCGACAACATCCGCGACAGCTTCCGACTGATCCTGCAGATGGCGGTGGTGCTCACCTTCGCGGGGGGACGGCCGGTGGTGAAGGTCGGGCGCATGGCCGGCCAGTTCGCCAAGCCACGCTCCGAGCCCATCGAGACGATCGGCGGCGTCACCCTACCGTCCTATCGCGGCGACAACATCAACGGCATGGAGTTCGAGGCCGTGGCCCGCGCCCCCGACCCGGAGCGCCTGCTCAAGGCCTATGCCCAGTCGGCCTCGACCCTGAACCTGCTGCGCGCCTTCGCGGGCGGCGGTTACGCCGACCTGCACAACATCCACCGCTGGACCCTGGGCTTCGTGGACGGCAGCCCTCAGGGCGCCCGATACCGCGAGCTCAGCGACAAGATCTCCGAGTCCCTCGCCTTCATGGAGGCCATCGGCGTCACGCCGCAGAGCCATCCGGACCTCGCCCGCGTCGAGTTCTTCACCAGCCACGAGGCTCTCCTACTGGGCTTCGAGGAAGCCATGACCCGCGTCGATTCCACCTCCGGCGATTGGTACGACGTTTCGGCCCACCTACTGTGGATCGGCGAGCGCACCCGTCAGCTGGACGGCGCCCACGTGGAGTTCATGCGCGGCGTCAAGAACCCGGTCGGGCTGAAGGTTGGGCCCACCCTCGAGCCGGACGACCTGATGGCGCTCATCGACGCACTCAATCCGGACGACGAACCCGGCCGCCTGACCCTCTACGGCCGCTTCGGCGCCGACAAGATCGCCGCGCGCCTGCCAAGGCTGATGGAGACGACGCGCCGCGAAGGGCGCCAGGTGGTGTGGGCCATCGACCCGATGCACGGCAACACCTTCAAGGCGGCCAACGGCTACAAGACCCGGCCCTTCGACCGCATCCTGGCGGAGGTCCGCGCCTTCATCGAGATCGCCCAGTCCGAGGGCGTCCACCCCGGCGGCGTGCACCTGGAGATGACTGGCCAGAACGTCACCGAGTGCCTCGGCGGCGCCCGAGCCCTTTCCGAAGGCGAGCTCGCCGACCGCTACCACACCCACTGCGACCCGCGCCTTAACGGCGAACAGGCCCTGGAACTGGCCTTTCTCGTCGCCGAGAAGCTCAAAGCAGAACGCCAGGCCGCCCCGCAGAAGGCGGCGGAATAGGGCCTATCCCCTCTCTCCCCCTCGGGCGAGGGACCCGATCGCGCAGCGACCAGGGGCGCTCTACGCAGCCTTACGCCCCCAGGATCCATCCCTCCTCGTGCTGGGCGTCGATCACGACGTCAGGCGGCGTCGCCTTGTCGGGAGCGAAGAGGGCGCCCAGCTTCCCGGCTTCGTCCAGCTTGGCCAGGTGCTCGGCCAGGCCCCGCACCTGGGTCAGGTCGCGAACCTCGCCGGGCAGCGGCGTCGCCTTGATGAGGGAGGGGTAGACCTCGGTCACCAGCACCTCGACCCCCGCCAGGTCCGCCTCAGTGAGCGCCTTCCAGCCGGTCTCGAACGGCCACGCCTTCAGCCGGTCGGCGCGCGTCTGCTTCAGCCGCCGGATCATGGGAATGCCGAGGATGGTCTGCCCGCCGACCGACCCGTTGTAGTAGAGCTTCCACACTGACGACGCGCTCTTGGCGGCCACTTCCGCGTGGCGGAACTCCGGGATGTCGCCCGGGCCATGAGGGCGGAGCTTCTTGGGCTGCAGGGTGGTCAGGGTATCCCGCGGCGGGCATCCCCAGAACGGGAACGGGCCGCCGGTCAGCCGTCGGTTGATCTCCGATGCGACGCCGAAGCGATTGTTGGTGTTGTCGGCCTTGTCGGTGACCATCCGATCGATCTGGGTCCACACCGCCCGCCAGGGCTCGTCGCCGGGCAGGGAGAGGCCGGCGGCCAAGCCCCGGGGAAAGCCCAGGGCGAAATCCACGCCCAGCAGGGTGCGTTCACGGTGCTTGCCGCGGTCGTCCAGGATCGCGCCGATCAGCGTTTCCGCCTCCTTGCGGGTGGAGGGATTGTGAGACTCGAAGCTGAACCGGAAGCGCACGTCGCGCTTGAGCACACCGATCCAGATCGAATCCGACCCGGTGGTGCGCTTCGACGCCGCGCTCCAGTCGACGATCACATAGGCGTTGAACAGACGGGCCATGTCAGCTCAGGCGGACGAGCATCTTGCCGAGGTTCTCGCCCTTGAACAGCTTGAGGAAAGCGGCGGGGGCGTTTTCGATCCCCTCTTCCACCGTCTCGCGCCACTTTATCTTCCCCTCGGCGATCCACTGCGACATGTCCGCGAGGAACGCCGGCATCATGTCGCCGTGGCTGGAGACGATGAAGCCCTCCAGACGCAGTTGCTTGCCGACCGCCAGGATCAGGCCGCGCACGCCCGGGCCGAGGTCGGTGGCGTTGTATTGCGAAATCATCCCGCACAGGGCGAAGCGGCCGAACGGCTTGGCGGCCATCAGCGCCGCCTCGAGATGCTCCCCGCCGACGTTGTCGAAATAGACGTCGATCCCCTCGGGCGAGGCCTTCATCAGAGCCTCGGTCAGGTTGCGCTCGGCCTTGTAGTCGATGGCGTGATCGACCCCGATCTCCTTCAGGTAGGCGATCTTGTCCGCGCCGCCGGCCGAGCCGATCACCGTGTGGCCCCTGATCTTGGCGATCTGGCAGACGATCTGGCCCACCGCCCCCGCGGCGCCCGACACGAACACGATGTCGCCCGGCTTCAGGGCGGCGATCTTGAGGAGACCTACGTAGGCGGTCAGGCCCGGCATGCCCGTCACGCCCAGGAACGCCTGAGGCGGCAGGCCGTGAGTGTCCAGCTTCTGCACCGCCGCGGCCGGGGCGTTGAACGCCTCGCGCCAGCCGAAAAAGCTCTGCACCGTCTCGCCCGGCTTGAAGGACGGATCGTTGGAGGCCACCACCTCGCCCACCGCCCCGCCCTGCAGAGCCTCGCCGATCTGGAACGGCGGAGCGTAGCTGCGCATGTCGTTCATCCGCCCGCGCATATAGGGGTCGACGGTCATCCAGCTGTTGCGCACCTGCACTTCGCCGGGCCCAGGCTCGGAAAGGTCGACCGTCGCCAGCTCGAAGTTGTCGGCCGTGGGCGTCCCCACCGGGCGGCTCTTCAGCCGGATTTCGCGCGAAACGGTCATGGTCTTTCTCCCAGGGGGCGCCCTTACTCGGCCCTGTCTAGACCGCCCCGGCCGGCGCCTCCAGTGGGCAAACCCGCACCGGGCATGCTAGCCCCGCCCCATGACCTCCCGATTGAGAGCCGGCGTCATCGGCGCCGGTGTGTTCGGCGGCTATCACGCCGCCAAGTGGGCGAGCTTCCCGGGCGTCGCCCTGGCCGCCGTCCATGATCCTCATCCCGATCGCGCCCAGGCCCTGGCCGAGCGTCATGGCGCCCGCGCGGTGGCCGACGCAGAGGCCCTGTTCGACGCGGTCGATGTAGTCTCGATCGCCTCGCCCGCCCACACCCACGCCGCCTGGGCCCTGAAGGCGCTCGAGGCCGGCCGGCCGGTCTATGTCGAAAAGCCCTTGGCCATCGAACTCGCGGACGCCGACGCCATCGCCGGCGCGGCGGCGCGGCGGGGGCTGGTGGTGGCCTGCGGATTCCTGGAACGGGCGGCGTTCGCCGCCCTGGGCCTGTTCGACGTTCCCGAGGCGCCCCTGTCCCTGGAAGCGGTCCGTCTGGGCGTGGCCTCGCCGCGCAATCTCGACGTCTCCGTCGTCCTCGACCTGATGATCCACGACCTCGACCTGGCCCTGGCGATCGGGCAGGGCGAACCCTTCGCGGTCGAGGGGGAGGGGGGGTGCGTCGCCAATGACCAGGTCGACTGGGCGCGCGCGGAGGTAACATTCGACGATGGTTTCATCGGCGTTTTTCACGCCTCACGCGTCGCAACGATCCCCGAACGCTCGATGACCATCGCCTATCCCTCGGGGACGCTGAAGATCGATTTCCTGAGCGGCGGCTTCACGAACACCACGCCCTTCGCCCTGGATCCGGATTTCGCCGCCACGCCCGCGGGCCGGGATCGCCTGGGCGTCAGCCTCCACCAGTTCCTGCGCGCCGTGCGGGGCGAAAGTCCTGGGCCCCTGGCCGACGCGGCCGACGGCGTGCGGGCGCTGGACCTGGCGCTCGCGGTCCAGCGGGCCGTTGTGGAGTAGTCGGCTCCGGGAGCGCGGGCTTCGCCCGCATCTTTACAAATCTCAACACAACGACCGAACGGACGAAACATCGGTTCTTCAAGGTGTCCCTGCGTCGCCCGACGCGCACCCATGACGCCCAGGAAGGGACCCTTAGCCATGACCAATCCGACCCGGACCCCGCCGCGCCGCCGCTGGCTCGCCGGCGCCACTCTTGCCGCGGCCTTCGTCGCCGGCGGCATGGCGTTGCCGCTCGTCGCGGCCTACGCCCAGGACGCCGCCGAAAACGGCGCCATGCACGGCATGATGGCCCACGATCACGGCGGAATGCACGCCATGGCCACGGCCCATGTCCGCAAGATGCTCGACCAGGTGGGCGCGAGCGCCGAGCAGAAGAGCCGGATCGAGGCCATCCTGCGCGCCGGCTTCGCCCCGATGAGCGGCCTGCACCAGGACTTGGCCCAGGCCCACGCGAGTCTGCACGCGATCCTCACCGCGCCCACCATAGACCGAGCCGCCCTCGAGCAGCTCCGCGTCGCCGAGGTCGCCAAGATCGACGAGGCCACCCGGACCATGACCAGGTCCATTGCCGACGCCGCCGAGGTGCTCACGCCCGATCAGCGCGCCAGGCTCGGCGCCCTGACGGCCGAGCATCACCGGCCGTCGTGAGGGTCCGCGGGCGCCGCGCGAGCGGGGGAAGCCTGGCTGGAGTTTTCGTCCCGAAAAGTCGCGACAGGCTCTAAACCAGAGTCATGGCCGAGACGCTGCTGATCATCGACGACGACGTTCGGCTCGCCGATATGCTGCGGCAGTATCTGTCGCAGGCGGGCTTCGCCGTGGAGGCGCGCCATACCGGCCTCGCCGGACTGGAGGCCGTGAACGGTCCCGCGAAGGCCGCCTATGACGCGGTGATCCTGGACGTCATGTTGCCCGATCTCGACGGCCTGGAGGTCTGCCGCCGGCTGCGCGAACGCCGCGACGTCCCCATCCTGATGCTCACCGCCCGGGGCGAGGACACCGACCGCATCGTGGGCCTCGAACTGGGCGCTGACGACTACCTGCCCAAACCGTTCAATCCCCGCGAGCTCCTCGCACGGCTGAAGGCGATCCTGCGGCGGCGGCGCGACGCCGGGGAGGGCGCGCCCGCCCTCCTGCGCTTCGGGCGACTGGAGATCGACGAGGGGTCGCGCTCGGCCCGCCTCGACGGCGTCCTCAGGTCGCTGACCTCCTACCAGTTCGACCTGCTCCTTGCCCTCGCCCGCCACGCCGGCCGGGTGATGTCGCGGGAGCGGCTGATGGACCTGGCCCGCGGCGAGGAACTCGAGGCCTTCGACCGCTCCATCGACGTGCACATCTCACGTCTGCGGGCCGCCCTCGAAGACGATCCGGCCCATCCTCGCCGCATCATCACCGTGCGCGGCGCCGGCTATGTCTTCGCCCGGGCGCAGGACCAGGGGTGACATGAAGCGCCCACGCCGCGGCCTGTTCTGGGTGGTCTATCCGACGCTCCTGGCGAGCCTGGTCCTCGTCGCCGTGCTGGGCGCGGTCGCCTGGCGCCTGTTTGCCGGCGCGATGGGCATGGGCGGCGGGGCAAGCGCGGGTCAGGCCCGGCAAATGCATATGCATCTGCTGGGCATGCTGCTGTCGGTGGCGGCTGTGGTCGGCGTCGCCGCCTATCCGGTGGTCTCGCGATTGACACGGCGGCTCGAAGCCCTGCGCCTGAGCGTGGAAGCCTGGGGCGGCGGCCAGCTCGACCGCCGCGCCCGCGTCGACGGAACCGACGAGATCGCCGCCGTGGCCGCCAGCTTCAACGCCGCCGCCGACCGCACCGACGCCCTGCTCGCCGCCCATAAGGCTCTGCTCGCCCACGCCAGCCACGAACTGCGCTCGCCGCTCGCCCGCCTGGCCCTCGCCGCTGAGATGCTGGCGGCCCGCACCGAACCGGGGTTGGCCGCCTTGGTTCGTCGGGAGATCGCCGAACTGGACGCCCTGGTGGAGGAAATCCTCCTGGCCAGCCGCCTCGACCACGGCCCGGATCCTGGCGAGAACGAGCGCGTCGACCTCCTGGCCCTGGCCGCCGAGGAGGCGGCGCGCGCGTCGGTGCGCATGCGCGAGGTCGAGGCGGACGGGATCCCGTTCGAGGTCACCGGCTCCTCGCGACTGCTTCGCCGGCTGATCCGCAATCTCATCGAGAACGCCCTGCAGCACGGCGCCCCGCCCGTCGAGGTTGAACTGGCGCGAAGGACGATCGATCGGGACGCCCGCATCGCCATCGCTGTGTGGGATCACGGGGAAGGCGTTCCGGCGGCGTTGCGCGCCCGGGTGTTCGATCCGTTCTTTCGCCCCGACGGCTGGTCCGAGGAGGGAGGCGGCTGGGGCCTCGGCCTTTCCCTGGTGCGTCAGATCGCCGAGCGGCACGGGGGCCGGGCCCGCTGCGACGCGGACGATGGCGGTGCAACCTGCTTTGCCGTGGACGTCCCGGCGGCGAGATGATGACCGGGTCATTGCCAACTGCGTCAGAATGTGGTCAGGAATGACGGTGGCCATTGGGGCGTGCATATCCTAGGGGCGACGATGATCAGATTTCTGAAACTGTCGGTGGGCGCCCTCGCCGCGGCTGGCCTATTGGCCGGTGCTTCATCGGCGGCGGCGGCCGTTCTCTATGACAATGGTCCGCTCAACGGCTCGGTGGGCAGCTTCACCATGGGGGGATCCGGCGGATCCTATGCGGTGTCGGATTCCTTCGCCCTGAACGCTGCTTCGACGATCACGGGCGTCAACTTCGGGGCGTGGACCTTCCCCGGCGACATGGTCTCGACCGTGGATTGGGGCATCACCACTACCCCGGGCTCCTTCAGCGGGTTCATCTACGGAGGCACCGCCGCCGTGGTGAACGGACTCAGTTCCCTGAACAGCCCGGGCTGGTCGATCGCCACGGACAGCTTCTCGACGGGCCCCCTCAGCCTGGGCGCCGGCGTCTACTATCTCGTGCTGCAGAACGCCGTGGCCACCAACAACGACGCGGTGTACTGGGACGAGAGCGACGGCCTGTCGTCAGCGGCCCAGAACATCATCGGCGATCTGGCCGACTTCAATCGTCCGAACACCACCGGATCGGAGTCCTTCCAGATCATTGGATCGACCGTCGGCGGCGTCCCGGAGCCAGCCTCCTGGGCCCTGATGCTGATCGGCGTCGCCGGCCTCGGCGGCGCCCTTCGCGCGGCTCGCAAACCGCGCTCGGCAACGCCGTCGTCGGGCCCTGGACGCAAGGTTTCCAGACCGCATCCTGCCTGATCGTTCAACGGGACAGCAGGCCGGAAGCCTGCATTCCGCGCCATCACCCGCCGTCGGCGATCCTTAGCAGGTAGCGCCCGTATTCTGTCTTTCCGAACCGCTCCCCCGCCATGCGCAGCGCGTCGTGGTCGATGAAGCCGTTCAGGAAGGCGATCTCCTCGAGGCTGGCGATGTAAACGCCCTGCCGCTTCTGCAGGGTACGGACGAACTCCGACGCCTCCAGCAGGCTGTCGTGGGTGCCGGTGTCCAACCAGGCGTAGCCGCGGCTCATGGGCTCGACGAAGAGGTCGCCGGCCTCCATATAGAGCCGGTTAAGGTCGGTGATCTCCAGTTCGCCGCGCGCCGACGGCCGCACCTGCTTGGCCAAATCAACCACCCGTTCGTCGTAGAAATAGAGGCCGGTCACTGCCTGGCTCGACCGCGGTTGCCTGGGTTTCTCCTCCAGACTGATCGCCCGCCCCTCCGCGTCGAGCTCGACCACGCCATAGGCGGTCGGGTCCTCCACATGGTAGGAAAACACCGTCGCCCCACGCTCGCGCGACGCGGCGCGGCGCAGGAGGACGCTGAGGCCCGCTCCGAAGAAGATGTTGTCGCCTAGCACCAGGGCTGCGCGCTCGCCGTCCAGGAACTCCTCGCCGATCAGGAAAGCCTGGGCCAGGCCTTCCGGCCTCGGCTGCACGGCGTAGTCGATGGCGAGGCCGAGGTGGCTCCCGTCGCCGAACAGGCGCCTGTAGTTGTCGATCGCCTCAGGTGACGAAATGATCAGGATCTCCCGCAGGCCGGCCAGCATCAGCACCGACATCGGATAATAGATCATCGGCTTGTCGTAGATCGGCAGCAGCTGCTTGTTGATCGCCAGCGTCGCCGGGTGCAGACGGGTGCCGGCGCCCCCGGCCAGGATGATCCCCCTCATCAGGCGGCCTTCACGCCCGACGCCGCTGTGACGCCGAGTCGCTCGCCGCTGTAGGTCCCACCCAGGATGGGACGCCACCAAGGCTCGTTGTCGAGGTACCAGCGCGCGGTCGCCTCGAGCCCCGCCTCGAAGGTGACCTCCGCCCGCCAGCCCAGCTCCCGCTCCAGCTTGGAGGGATCGATCGCGTAACGATGGTCGTGGCCCGGACGGTCGGTGACATAGGTGATCTGGGTCTCGTAGGGGTGGCCGTCGGCGCGCGGACGCAGGCGATCGAGGCAGGCGCACAACGTCTTCACCACCTGCAGGTTGGTGCGCTCGGCCCGCCCGCCGATGATGTACGTCGCTCCCGCCGCGCCGGCCTCGAAGATGCGCGTCAGCGCGCGGACGTGGTCGTCCACGAACAGCCAGTCTCGGACATTGTCGCCCCGGCCGTAGACCGGCAGCGGCTCGCCGGCCATCGCCTTGATGATCATCAGCGGGATCAGCTTCTCGGGGAAATGGTACGGCCCATAGTTGTTGGAACAGTTGGTCACCAGGGTCGGCAGGCCGTAGGTCTCGTGCCAGGCCCTGACCAGATGGTCCGAGCCGGCCTTGGAGGCTGAATAGGGCGAGCGGGGCGAATAGGGCGTCTCCTCGGTGAAGAACCCTTCAGTTCCCAGCGATCCGAACACCTCGTCGGTGGAGATGTGGTGGAACCGGAAGGCCCCGCGGCCGTCGTCGGGAAGCCCGCGCCAATAGTCCGTCACCTCCGACAGCAGGGTGAACGTCCCCACCACATTGGTATGGATGAAGGCCGCGGGCCCGTCGATGGAGCGGTCGACGTGGGATTCCGCCGCCAGGTGGGTCACCACCTCGGGCCGGAACTCCCGGATCGCCGCCCGGATGGCGGGGCCATCGCAGACGCAGGCCTTCACGAAACTGTACCGGTTGCTCTCGGCGACGCCCGCCAGGGAGGCGAGGTTGCCGGCATAGGTGAGCTTGTCGACGTTGAGCACCTGGTGATCGGTGTTGGCGATCAGGCGCCGCACCAGGGCCGAGCCTATGAACCCCGCGCCGCCGGTGACCAGGATGCGTTTCGCCGAGGTCATGGGGTCAGGGGCTCCGGATCGAGGGGCGAGAGGGGATTGCCGTCGTAGGCGAAGGGGCTGGTCCAGCCGGTGAGGGCGGGGAGGCGGGCGTCCTTGTCCGACAGCACCGGCGAACCTCCCTCCAGGGGCCAGGCGATGTTCACCGCCGGATCGTTCCAGATGAGGCCGCCGTCGCACTCGGGGGCGTAGGGGGCGCTGACCTTATAGGCCACCTCCGCGTCGGGGGTGAGGGTGAGAAAGGCGTGGGCGAAGCCCACGGGCACGAACAGCTGAAAGCCGTTTTCCTCCGAAAGCTCGGCCGCGACCCAGCGCCCGAAGGTGGGAGAACCCTGGCGGACGTCCACCGCCACGTCCCAGATGCGGCCCTTGAGGCAGCGCACCAGCTTGTCCTGGGCGTACGGCGGAGTCTGGAAGTGCAGGCCCCGCAGCACCCAGGGCGTGCGCGAGAGCGAGTGGTTGTCCTGGACGAAGGCGACATCCACCCCCAGCGCCCGGTACTTGTCGCTGTGGTAGGTCTCGCTGAACCAGCCCCGCTCGTCGCCGAAGCGCCGCGGGCGAATGAGCTTGATCGGGCTCACTGGCTCAGGCGAGTTCGCTCTGCGGTTCCGGATGCTCCTGCTGGAAGAACTGGCCGCGCGCGGCCAGGAGCCAGAGATAGATCGGCACGCTCGGCTCGAGGAACCGGTAGGCGCGGCCGAACTCGTCGTCGCGCGCTTCGATCAGGGTGCGCTCGGCGGCCAGGCGCTCCGCGGCCGCCCTGGCCTCGGCGATGCCGGCCGGATCGGCGTGGACAGCGGTGATCTCCTCGAGGCTGAACCAGCCGCCGGTGCTCTGCGCCGCCCCGGCCAGCGCCCCGAGGGCCGCCAGGCGGCCCTTGCGCACCTGCTCGGCGATCTGCATCTGCGAGCGCCGGGTGATGCGATCCTTGAATTCGTTCACCGCCTCGCTGGTGGCGGTAGCGACGTCGTCGGCGGTGATGTTCAGCCGGTTCTGGTCCACCGCCACCAGAGCCGCGCGGTGGCTAATCAGTGAGGCCAGGTACGGAAAGCCGATACAGCGGGCGATGATCGCGTGGATGGCCGCGTCGTCGAACTCGAGTTCCGCCACGCCCTCGCCGTTCTTGATGATGCTGCGGATCTCCGCGGCGGTCATCTTCGGCATCTGCATGGCGTAGATATTACGCTGGATGGACGGCACGTTGGCCACCAGTTCGGTCAGGTTGGCCGCCACGCCGGCGATCAGGAACTGCACCCGCACAGACTGATCGGAGAGGCTCTTGAGCAGTTCGGCGATGCTGCGGCGGAAATCCTCGGATCCGGCGCGGTCGTATTCGTCGAGGATGACCAGGACGCGGGTGCCCTCGATCTTGGCCAGGGCGTCGACGGCGTAGCGCACGGTGATCGGCTCGGGGGGGAGCAGCTGAGCCAGGGTGTCGCCGCGTTCGCCCTCGAGGGTCGTGGGGCCATAGGCATTGTGATACATCAGCGGGATGTTGGCGGCGATGGCCCGGAAGGTCTCGTCGAACTCGGAGCGCGCCCCGCAGGTCACATAGACCACCAGATAGCGGGCATCGGCTGCCGCCTGCGCAAGCACGTGCAGCAGCGAGGTCTTGCCGATGCCCCGCTCGCCGTAGATGACCGTGTGAAGCCGTTGGTCCTCGATCGAGCGGATCAGCGCGGTCAGGACCTTGGTGCGCCCGGCGAACATGCGCCGGTCGGTGACCGGCTGGGCGGGGGTGTAGGCGTTGCGCAATTTGGCGCGCACCATGGCGAAACGGTCCGCCGTCCGCGGGTCGAGGTGATCGCCCGCCGTCGACTGAAACCGGGGGAAGGACGTTCCCCCCTCGCGCCGGGCGCTGGCGGCCGGCGCCGGGCGCCAGATGTACTGCGGCTGCCCCCCGCCCTCGGCCATATCGGCGGCCTGACGGAGCCGCCACGGAATAATTCTATCGATCCAACTCATCGTGTCCCTCGAGCGCGGCGTGCGACTTCCATTACAAAATCAGACCTTTCGAGAGAGCCAAAGTTCGCCGCCTCTAGAGGGTCTGGTTGAAGGGTTTCAAAACATACAGGATGTAACCCACCACCGCGACGATAATCCCCACCGCTACCCAGTCCTGTCCGTGGTTCCCCAGGTAGTTGGCCACCGCGCAGCCGATCGCGGGGGGAGCGTACTGGTACATATGATCACGGGGCTCTGCAGCGGTCGACCGCTGCAGGAAGAGCACGACGAGTCCGGCGAAGATCACCATCGTCACCAAATCATAGATCGTCTTCACGTCGACCCTATCCCCGTCACGCTGGCCGTTCCGCCCGCCGCCGATCGCCCTCTATAGCCTGGATGAGGCTTTTTTTTAACAGCCATCGAGAGTGGCCGGATGTCGCATTTTTTTAAACCGTCGCGGATGGGCAACAACTTGCCCGCGGGCGACCGGTGATCCGTCCGAACGCGCTTGGATGGCCTTGTCACCGCGCTCATCCGGGGCCAAGGAGCGTCTCTTCATCCCCTGTCGGACGATCCAGGCCGGCGCCTGAGGCGACGGGTGAGCTGGCGGGCGGCGTGGAACGGACCCATTGATGTCGCGACCAAGGAAAAAGCTCAGCCTTGCCACTATTGTCCGTGAATTCATCCTCGTCCGTCGTTATCGCCGGGCCCGCGACGACGGCAGGCTCGATTTCGACTGGAGTACAGTCAATTACGACCGCAAGGCTGTGGTCAATCTGCTGCTGGCCGACAAGCCCGACGGGGCCTACCTGGAGATCGGCTGCGCGGACAACGCCCTCTTCGACGCGGTCATGGCCCGGCGAAAGGTGGGCGTCGATCCGCGTCAGGGCGGCACACACCGGATGACCAGCGACGCGTTCTTCGCCGGCCACGCCAACGAGCGCTTCGATGTGGTGTTCGTCGACGGGCTGCATCTCTACCATCAGGTGCGCCGCGACCTCGACGGCGCCCTCGGGGTGCTTAATCCCGGCGGTTGGATCGCGTTCCACGACATGCTCCCCCGCGACTGGCTTGAGGAGCATGTGCCGCAGATCCGCACGCGAGGCTGGACCGGCGACGGCTGGAAGCTGGCTTTCGAGCTGCTCGCCTCGCCCGATGTGGAATTCCGGCTCCTGGCCATCGATCACGGCGTGTTGCTGGTGAAGCCGCTCACGGCAAAGCCCAGGATCCCCGATCTCAGCGCCACCCTGGCGGCAGAAAGATTCGCCTACCTTTATCGAAATTTCGCGCTTTTGCCGGTGGTGGGGTACGATGAGGCGGCGAACTGGATCGCCTCCCACCGCGGCCGGCCTTCCGAGGATTCCTCGGACGCCCAAGCTTAGGACTCCCCATGCGAGATATCATCGACGTCAGGGGCGCTTCCGGCGTCGCCTACCGCTTCACCCGCTTCCGCGAGGGCAACCCCCTGTCGGCCATGGGCGGCAACTTCATCTACGCTCGCCCGCGGAGGACCGACGAGGGCGCCGCGCAGGACGGCGCGGGAAGGGAGGGCGAGGGCGCTCCGGAGGTCATCTATGTGGGGGAAGCCCAGAATCTGCTCACGGACGCGCGGCGCCTGTGGGACCAGGCCGTCGCCGAACACGGGGTGACCGACCTCTACACCCGGCTCAACATATCCGAGCGCACGCGTCAGCAGGAACAGTCGGACATCCTCGCCGCCGCCCGCCCGCCGATGAACCCGGAAGAGCCTAGCGCGCCCGGTGAGGTTTCGCCCTGACGCCCTGACGCGCCCACATTGCTGCATATTGTCGCATGGTAGTCGCATTTTTGCTTGAACCAAGTGACGCTTGATACCGGCCTTCCGGCGGGAATTGCGGGCAAATTCGTCGTTTGTCCTCCGCCGCAGGCGGTTTGCCGTCTTCAACCTGGGACAAAATGCGACGCGACGGTCGCATTCGGGGCTCTTTCGCGGGGGAAAGGGTCTTGAGGCGGTGGGCTGGCCTGATGGATTGCCGATCCGGGTGATTTGAATGAATCCTCTTGCCTCTTTTCAGACATATGCCATAAGGTAGCGCTTGCCATACGATGGCCGAAATGGGGCGGGGCCCCGCTTTCCGCTGGTCGCGGGCGTGGAGGAGTGAGCATGATGAAGGCTATCAAGACGATGGTCGCGGGGGCGGCGCTATCGGCCTCCCTGCTGCCCATGACTTCGGCCCTGGCGAAACCGCCGCCGCCGCCGCCGCCGCCGG
>JAQGIW010000287.1 GCA_028290905.1 Caulobacteraceae bacterium
CCTAGCCTGAACGAAATTCGCGGCCAATTCCTGAACTATTTCGCCGCCAACGGTCACACCGTGCTGCCCTCGGCGCCCCTGGTGCCGCGGAGCGATCCGACGTTGCTGTTCGTGAACGCCGGCATGGTTCCGTTCAAGAACATCTTCACGGGGGCGGAAACCCCGCCGTCGCCGCGCGCGGCGACGTCCCAGAAGTGCGTTCGCGCGGGCGGCAAACACAACGATCTCGACAACGTCGGCTACACCGCCCGGCACCACACCTTCTTCGAGATGCTGGGCAATTTCTCGTTCGGCGATTACTTCAAGGCGGAGGCCATCGAGCTGGCCTGGAACCTGATCACCCGCGATTTCGCTATCGATCCCAGCCGTCTCACGGTGACGGTGCACGCCACCGACGAGGAGGCGGCGGGCCTCTGGCGCCGCATCTCCGGCCTCCCGGACGAGAAGATCCTGCGGATCGACTCCGACGACAACTTCTGGTCCATGGGCCCGACCGGTCCCTGCGGTCCCTGTTCGGAGATCTTCTACGACCACGGGGAGCACGTGGCGGGGGGGCCGCCGGGTTCGCCCGACCAGGATGGCGACCGGTTCACGGAAATCTGGAACCTGGTGTTCATGCAGTACGAGCAGTTCGCGGACGGAACCCGCCGCGACCTGCCTCGCCCCTCCATCGACACCGGCATGGGGATCGAGCGCCTCACCGCGGTGATGCAGGGCGTGCACGACAACTACGACATCGATCTCTTCCGCACGCTCATAAACGCCAGCCGCGAGCTGGTCGGCGGGACGGGCGGCGCGACCAACGGTCCTTCCCACCGCGTCATCGCCGACCACCTGCGCTCGACGTCCTTTCTGATCGCCGACGGCGTCACGCCGTCCAACGAGGGGCGCGGCTATGTGCTGCGGCGGATCATGCGCCGGGCCATGCGCCACGCCCACCTGCTGGGTGCGCAGGATCCGGTGATGCACCGGCTCGTTCCCACGCTGGTGGCCGAAATGGGCGACGCCTATCCCGAACTGCGCCGCGCCGAGGCGACCATCGCCGAAACCCTGCGGCAGGAGGAGGAACGCTTCCAGCGCACCCTGGGTCGGGGCATGGCGTTGCTGGAGGAGGCGACGGCCAACCTCCGCCAGGGCGACATGCTCGAGGGTGAGATCGCCTTCAAGCTCTACGACACCTACGGATTCCCCCTGGATCTCACCCAGGACGCTCTCCGAGCCCGAGGGATCGGAGTCAATGTGGACGCCTTCGAGCACGCCATGGCGGGCCAGCGCGCCCTGGCCCGCGAGAGCTGGGCGGGCTCGGGCCAACAGGCGCAGGGCGCGGTGTGGCTGGCCCTCCGGGACCGCCTCGGCCCGAGCGTCTTCACCGGCTACGCCGAGGGCGAGACCACGGCCGAGACCCTCGCCCTGATCCAGGGCGGCGAGGAGGTCTCGCAGGCGGCCGCCGGCGAGACCGTCCAGGCCCTGTTCGACGTCACGCCGTTCTACGCCGAGAGCGGCGGCCAGGCCGGCGACAGAGGCGAAGTGGATTGGGGCGGGGCGGGGTGGGCGGGCGGCGCCGCCGAGGTCACCGACACCCAGAAGCTGGCGGGCGATCTGCATGTCCACACCCTGAAGATCACCCGCGGCGAACTGAAAGCCGGCGACCGCGTGCGCCTGGCGATCGATGCCGAGCGCCGCGCGCGCACGCGGCTCAACCACTCCGCCGCCCACCTGGCCCACGCCGCCCTGCGCCATGTGCTGGGGCCTCACGTCGCCCAGAAGGGCCAGATGGTCGACGGCGATCGCATGCGCTTCGACTTCAGCCACGGCGCGCCCCTCACCTCCGCCGAGATCGACGCCATCGAGACCGAGGTGAACGCGGTGATCCGCCAGAACCTGCCGGCGGACACCCGGGAGATGGCCCCCGAGGCGGCGATCGAGGCGGGCGCCATCGCCCTGTTCGGCGAGAAATACGGCGACAGCGTCCGCGTCCTCACCCTGGGCCGTGACCTGGCCGGGGAGGGCGCCTATTCGGTGGAGCTGTGCGGGGGCACCCACGTCGCCCGCACCGGCGACATCGCCCTGTTCAAGATCATCGCCGAACAGGGAATCGCCGCCGGCGTGCGGCGCATCGAGGCCCTGACCGGCGAGCCGGCGCGCCGCTGGCTGCTCGACCAGGCGGCGGTGGCCCGGGGCCTTGCGGACCAGTTCAAGGTTCCGGTGGCCGAGGTTCCCGCCCGGGTGGAGGCGCTCGACGCCCAGCGGCGCAAGCTGGAGAAGGATCTTGCCGAGGCGAAGCGCCAACTGGCGATGGGCGGCGGCGGGGGTGGCGAGACGGCGCCCGAGAGCGTGGCCGGGACGCCGTTCATCGGCCGGGTGCTGCAAGGCGTCGGCGGCAAGGACCTGCGGCCCATCGCCGAGACCTTCCGCAAGCAGGTCCCCGACGGCGTTGTGGTGCTCAACGGCGTTCTCGACGGCAAGGTCGCCAGCACCGTGGTTGTCAGCGGCGCCGCCCAGGCCCGCTTCAGCGCCGTCGACCTCGCCCGCGCCGCCGTCGCGGCGATGGGTGGCCAGGGGGCCGGCGGCAAGGCCGACTTCGCCCAGGGCGGCGCTCCGGACGGCTCGAGGGCCGCCGAGGGCGTGGCGGCTGTGAAGGCGCTGATCGCGGGATAAGCACGACCCCGCTCATCCCCGCGAACCAGGCTGTGTGAAAAGTCGAGGCTGTCACATTCCCGCGCAATTTTTCATCTCCTACGCGCCGCGCACGCGCGCCTTGCGAAACGATTTTCCGGTCTCACGGCAACTGCAGAATATTATTGCGTTGAA
>JAQGIW010000300.1 GCA_028290905.1 Caulobacteraceae bacterium
CGACAAGCTGCGCAATCTCCTGGATGTCGTCGACCGCGCCTCGCCGGCGCTGAAGAACATCGTCATCCTGCAAGGGCCGAAGGCCTACGGCGTGCATGTCGGGCTGATGCGGCCGGGGGCGCGGGAAGACCGCGACGAGCGCTACGAGGTCCCCAACTTCTACTGGGCGCAGGAGAACTACCTCAAGGCGAAGCAGAGCGGCCGGCCGTGGAGCCGGACGGTGATCCGCCCGGCCCTGGTGGTGGGGATGGCGGTGGGCGGGGCGATGAACCTCGTCGCCGCCCTCGGGGTCTATGGCGCGCTCCTCAAGCGGCGGGGCGAGCCCCTGCACTATCCCGGCGGGGCCGGCGCGCTGCTGGAGGCCACCGACACCGACCTGATGGCGCGCGCCTTCGATTGGGTCGGCGCCTCGCCGGCGGCGGCGAACCAGACCTTCAACCTCACCAACGGCGAGCTGTTCTCGCTGAAAGACCTCTGGCCCGACATCGCCCGCGCCCTCGGCATGAAGGTGGGCGACGACATCCCGCTGGGCTTCGCCGACGAGCTCCCCAGGGCCGCCGCCGAGTGGGACGCCATCCGCGCCGAGCACGGCCTGACGGCGCCGGCCATGGACGCCTTCATCGGCCAGTCGTTCCAGTTCGCCGATTTCGTCCTCGCCCGCACGCTTAGGACGGCGCCGCAATCCTCGGCCATGTCCTCGATCAAGGTGCGCCGCGCCGGCTTCAACGACACGCTCTACAGCGACGAGATGTTCGCCAAATGGTTCGCGCGCTACCAGGCCGAACGTTTGCTGCCGCCGGTCACGCAATAGTGACGCAACCGGCGCCGTAGCTGGTTATAATAAGACGTGGGGCATGCGCGGATCGGGAGGGAACCGCATGGCCTTTTCCGTGACCTACAACGCCAACGGCGCGACCGGTGGCGCGGTCCCTACGGACACCAACGCCTACAACGCCGGCAATTCCGTCACCGTGCTAGGCAACACCGGCGGCCTGGTGAACGGAGGCAATAGCTTTTGCTACTGGAACACGGCGGCGAACGACACCGGGACGGTGTTCACGCCCGGCTCCAAGTTCAACATCACCAGCAACACGACGCTTTTCGCCCAGTGGTCGACCACCGCCAGCCTGCCCAACCCCGTGGGCGCCGGCGCGGGAGTCACCAACAATTTCGCGATCAGCTACGACACCACCCTGTCGGCGGCGGCGGGGCTTAATCCGACCCAGACGCTGGTCAACAATGCCGACGGAGACTTCAACCAGATCAACACCTGGTTCGGCAATATCGGCCTTCCGTTCGCCACCCCGATCACGGTCGTGGTGGGCGTGGGCGGTTGGGCCGGCGCGGGCTGGGCCGGGCCGTTCATGGTCACACGGATGGGCAATGCCCCCTCGGCAGGTCTCCTGCGCTACCTGCTGACCGCCGAAATCGTCGAGATGTTCATGCTGAAGAAGGCCAACGGCTGGGGCTACACCGGCGGCCTCACCGACGAGGGCAGCACCGGCGAAGGCCTTTCGCGCTTCCTGGGCTACCAGATGATCGTCGCCAAGGGGCTCGGTCCCGCCGTCCTCACCAACGGCGGCGGCACCTTCTTCGTCGCCAACAACTGGCTCAATTCCCCGCGTGTGGATTTCGTCAACTTCGATCCGGACGACAATCAACCCGACGCGACGACCGGCTGCACGACGCTGTTCATCTACTACCTGTTCGACCAGCTGAAGTTCTCGATTCCCGCGATCATCAACGCCGGCGCGTCGACCATGGCCGGCGTGTACGCGAACCTCACCGGCGACAATGGCGATCCCTTCCCCTTCTTCGCCAGGCTGGTGGGCAGCGCCTTCCCGGGGACGAACACCATCGCCACCGGGCCCAACTTCGACGACCCGTTTCCCCTGGGGCTGCTGTCGTACTGGTGCAACAACAACACCTTCAGCCGGGACCAAGCCAAGGACATCGTGGCTACCCAGGGCGGAGTGGTCTCCAACGCCTTCTACCTGATCCTCGAAGGCTTCAGCATCGATTCCTTCAACGCCTATGGGGTCACGGTGCCTACCCCGACGGGCGGTTTCGCCAGCCTGTCCGGCATCACGGTGCGGCCTTCGCCGGCCATCCCGGGCGGCTCGGTCCCCGCTCAGGCGATCCCGATCTTCGAGGACCCCAGCCAGACCAAGGCGCCTCAGCGGATCCGCTTTTCCTTCGACGTGGTGTTCACCGACGAAAGCGCCTTTCCCAACCCGGGGGCCGCGCCTGTTACCGCGTTGCTGAACGCCACGGCCCAGATCGGCGGGACGAACGTCAATGGCGCGACCTGCGCCGCGGGATTCGAGCTGCTGGGCGGGGCCAATCCCTACTTCACCAACGTCGACGCGACGAACGCGGCGGACCTCAGCTACCTCAGCCAGGACCTTCGGGTGTTTTCGGTCACCTACGGCCAGGAACCCCTTCCGGGCGCGCCCGCGTTCACCAATGACGCCTACGGCTCGATCCAGGCCTTCATCGGCTGGCTCAACGGAAACACCGCGTTCACCCAGCCCGGCGGCGCCGACCCTCTGAATGGCCTCCCCGGCCAGATAGGTTACGAGACCGCCGACAGCTCGGTGACGCCCGGCAGCCCGGGAAACCCGAACTACAACTTCGCCATCGCCCGGGTGCGGCTGCGCGGGACGGCGCTCGACCAGGCGAACAATTGCCGGGTGTTCTTCCGGCTGTTCGTCGCCCAGTCGGCCGACACCGATTTCCAGCCCTCGACCACCTACAAGAGCACCCCGGGGACGAGCGGGGCGGACGCCGGACATCCGGTGTTCCCCCTGGCCTCGGCCGCCGGCCTCACGGACCCCAGCGGCCAGAGCCTCCAGACGGTCCCCTACTTCGCCACCGACATCAACGGGACCCACGACTACGACGGCACGGTTCCCAACGCCAACATCCGCAACGTCCAGATCCCCGCCGGCCAGGACCAGATTTGGGCCTACTACGGCTGCTTCCTCGACATCTACGACGCGGCCGGCAACGCCAACCTGGGCGGCACGCACCACTGCATCGTCGCCGAGATCGCCTGCAGCGAGGCGCCGATCCCGACCACCACCGCCACCGGCGCTGCGCCGAGCCCGCTCAGCTGGGATCAGCTCTCCCAGCGAAACCTGCAGATCACCCTCTCCGAGAACCCGAAGTCACGCGCGACGCACGTGGCGCCCCAGGCCTTCGACCTCAGGCCGAGCAAGGCCCCCGTTCCCCTTCCGGGCCAGCTCCTGGATCTGCCGGACGAGTTGATGATCGACTGGGGCAATACCCCGCCGGGAAGCGTGGCGACCATCTACTGGCCCGGACTGGACTCCACCAAGGTCCTGAAGCTGGCCCATTCCGTATACGCCAGCCACATGCTCTCAGCCGCCGACGGCCACACGATCCGGTGCGTGACCACCAAGGGCGTCACCTACATCCCCATTCCCCACGTCTCGGGGGTGAATCTCGCCGGCCTCATGACCGTGGACCTGCCGGCGAGCATCCATCACGGCCAGGTGTTCAATATCATGGTGCGGCGGGTCTCCACCCGGCGCGGCCATCTGGCGCCCCCGCCCCCTCCCCCGCCGCATATCGGCATCCGCACGCTGTCGGCCCAGGACGCCGGCGCACAGGCCGCTCCGGCGGCGCCTGACGCCGCGGACGGTTCGGATTTCAACTGGCGCCAGGTGTGCGGCGCCTTCCAGATCCGGATCCCCGTGACCAACCGCGCGGCCATGCTGCCGCAGGAGGAGGACACCCTCGCCATCCTGAAGTGGCGGCTGCAGCAGAAGAAGGCGCCCTATCGCTGGCGTCCGGTGTGGGAGCGCTACATCGAGCTGGTGGAGGCCCGCGTGAAGGGCTTGGGCGGCGATCCGGAGCAGATACCGCCGTCCCCGTGGGGCTATCCGGGCCACGAACACCATCCCGGGCGCGGGGAAGGCCATGAGCGCGAGGAACGCGAGGAGCGCCGCGAGCGTGACCGGGATCTCGCCACGGGCAAGATCGATGGCGTGACCTACGACCGCTTCGGGGATTTCGAAGGGTTCCACCTGCGAACCGAGGACGGCCGCGAGCGACATTACCGGGCGCGCGAGGACGAGATCGAACGGCTCGTCCTCCAGGCCTGGCGCGAGCGCTGGGTGGTGACCGTGAAAGGGGAGGACCGCGACCGCGGGCGCCCTCACCACGAGCACCCTCACCACGAGCACCATGAGGGTCGCGACCATGACGATGCGCCCCCGTGGGCCACGCGGATCATCCTGCGCCGCATGGGGAGCTGAGCTTCCGGGCCCGCGCCCTGGATTCGGCGTGTGGAACCTGATGTAAGGCATCGCGACGAATCAGCAGGCCCCAGAGGCGTGAACCACCACCGCATCGGCGTCATCGGCCTTGGCCAGCGCATCGCCCATGTGCTGGCGGCGATGAAGGAGGTGGGCTGGATGCTCCAGGTGGCCGGCTACGCCGACCCCTCCCCCGTCGGCCTGCCGATCCTTGCCGACGCCGGGATCGAGCCCGGGCGCGCGTACCGCGACGAGGCCGAGCTGCTGGGCGACGGTCCGTTCGACCTGGTGATGATCGGCTCGCCCAATCACCTCCATTTCGCGCATCTCAACGTCGCCTTCGCCGCCGGCTGGCCCATCTTCGCGGAGAAGCCGATCGTGCGGACGGTCGAGGAGAGCTACGCCCTGGCCGGCGCGTTGGCGGCCGCCGGGGGCGCGCCGCCGCTGTTCGTCGGCCTGGTCATGCGCTCGATGCCGATCGTGCGCGAGGTGATCGCCCGCGTCGACGCCGGCGAGCTGGGGGTGCTGGTCTCGCTCGACGCCACCGAGCACCTGCCGCCCGAGCATGGCGCCTATCTCGCCCGCAACTGGCGCCGCCGCCAGGACTGGGGCGGCTCGTTCATGCTCGACAAGGTCTGCCACGACTTCGATATCTTCAACCGCCTGGCCGGCGCGCGCCCCGCCCAGGTCGCCAGCTTCGGCGGCCGGCGGATCTTCGATTCCGATCGGGAAGACGTTCCGTCGACCTATGAGGACGGCTCGGCGGCCTACGCCCTGCGTGACGCCGGCTGGATGGGCGCCAACGACGCCTTCCATTCCGACATGGACGTCGACGACCACCAGGTGGCCATCCTCCGCTACGAGAACGGGCTCGCCCTGTCGTTCCACTCCAACAGCCACGTCTCGCTGCAGGAGCGCCGCTGGTACGTAGCCGGCACGCGGGGAACGCTGCTCGCGGACCTCGTGCGCAACAAGCTGATGGTCCGCCCGGCCCTGGACCGCCGCAAGCCCGAGCGGATCGACTTCGGCACCCGCACCGCCGACAACCACAACGGGGCCGACCAGGCGATGGCGATCGACCTCCTGGCGGCGCTGGAGGGCGAGCGGGCCTTCCCTGTGACGCCGCGAGATTCCCTGGAAGCGGGCCTCACCGTCATGGCCATCGACGAGGCGGCCGCCACCGGACGGATGGTCGACTGTGCGCCGATGTGGGCGCGGCTGGACGCGGCGCTTCGACCTTCCGCCGGGTGATAGTTTAATCGCCATGACGCCTGCGCTAGGGTCCGCCGTGACAAGGGTGGCGTCGCCCGGGAGGAAGCACGTGAGCATGGGGAGGGCAGACGTTGAGTGAACTGGCCGGCCCCCTGGAGGCCCTGGCTCGCCGCCGATTGGGCGGCGAGGGGATCAGCGGCCTTGCCCGGATGTCGGCGGGGGCGACCCAGGAGATCTGGCGGTTCCATCTCGTCAAGGACGGCGCCGAGACGCCGCTGATCCTCCGCCGGGCGCCGGGCGGCGACCGAGTGTCCGAGACCGCGGTCGGTCTGGAGACCGAGGCGGCCCTGATCGAGGCCGCCGGCGCGATCGGCGTGCCGGTTCCTTCTGTTCCCTGGGTGCTGACGCCCGAGGACGGCCTCGGCCGCGGCTTCATCATGGGCTTCGTCGAGGGCGAGACCCTGGGCGGCCGCATCGCGCGCGGCGAGGCCTTCGCCCACACCCGCACCTTCCTGGCGCGTCAGTGCGGCGAGGTCCTGGCGCGGATCCACACCATGAACCCCGACGACTTCCCCACCCTGCGCCGGCTCACTCCGGCGGAGCTGGTGGCCCAGTACAAGGAAGCCTACCGCGCCAGCGCCTGGCCCCGTCCCGTCTTCGAGATGGCCTTCCGCTGGCTGGAGGACCATTGCCCGCCGCCCCCCGAGCATGCCCGCCTGGTGCACGGCGACTTCCGCAACGGCAATCTGATGATCGGCCCTGAGGGCATCCGCGCGGTGCTGGACTGGGAGATCGCCCACGTGGCCGATCCGATGGAGGATCTCGGCTGGCTGTGCACCAGCTCCTGGCGGTTCGGCGTCGTCGACAAGCCGGTGGGCGGGTTCGGCGAGCGCGAGGAGCTGTGGGCGGGCTACGAGGCGGCTGGCGGCGCGCCGGTCAACCGCCAGCACGCCCTCTGGTGGGAGGTCTATGGCTCGATGCGCTGGGGGGTGATGTGCTGCGGCATGGCGAACAGCTTCCGCACCACCGATCCCAACGTCGAGCGCGCGGTGATCGCGCGGCGGACATCAGAGACCGAAGTCGATCTGATGCGGCTGTTGGCCCCCGGATCGAAGGCGGCCTGACCATGCAGGACGAACCCAGACCCCCCGAGATCCTGGCCGCCGTCGCGCGGTACTTGCGCGACGTGGTGGCGCCGGAGACCACGGGCCACATCAACTTCAACGTTCGCGTCTGCGCCAACGCCCTGGAGATGATGCGCCGCCACCTGGAACTCGCCCCGGCCGCGGAAGCCGCCGAGCGGGACCGGCTGAAAGCCCTGCTCGGCATGGACGGCGACCTTCTGGCGCTGAACACCGAGTTCTGCCGACGCCTGGAGAGCGGGGCCATCGATCCGCAGGCTCCCGCCGTTCGCGAGCACCTGTGGGAGACGACCCTGACGAAGCTCGCCGTCGACCAGCCCGCCTACTGGGGCTACCGCGCCGCCCTGGCCGAGCGACCGCCCGCACAAGAAACCTGAAGAGGAAACGCAAATGGACTTCACCCTGCCGCAGGATCTCGTCGACTACCTCGCCGAGCTCGACCGCTTCATCGAAGCCAAGATCAAGCCGCTGGAGAACGCGGACGACAACGTCCGCTTCTTCGACCATCGGCGCGAACACGCCCGCACCGACTGGGACCGGAACGGCCTGCCGCGCCACGAGTGGGAGGAACTCCTGGCCAAGGCGCGGAAGCTGGCCGACGACGCGGGGCATCTGCGCTATGCCTGGCCCAAGGAGATGGGCGGCAAGGGCGGCACCAACCTGGCCATGGCGGTGATCCGCGAGCACCTGGCGGCCAAGGGCCTGGGCCTGCACAACGACCTGCAGACCGAGCACTCGATCGTCGGCAACAACCCCTTCATCCTGATGTTCAAGGAGTTCGCCACCAACGCCCAGCACGAGAAGTACGGGGCCGACCTGCTGGCCGGCAAGATCCGCACCGGCTTCGGCCTCACCGAGCCCTACCACGGCTCCGACGCCACCTGGATGGAGACGCGGGCGGTCAAGGAGACCCGCGACGGGGTCGAGGGCTGGCTGATCAACGGCGAGAAGATGTGGACCACGGGCATGCACGTGGCCTCCCACGTGATGTGCTTCGCCCGCACCAGCGGCAAGGACGGCGACGCCCTGGGGATCACCGTCTTCCTGGTGCCGGTGACCTCGCCCGGCTTCAAGATCGAGGAATATCTGTGGACGTTCAACATGCCCACGGACCACCCGCGGGTCTCGTTCACCAACGTCTGGGTGCCCGACGACGCCATCTGGGGCGTGGAAGGCCGGGGGCTCAGCCTCGGCCAGAGCTTCGTGCATCAGAACCGCATCCGCCAGGCGGCCTCGTCCCTGGGCGCGGCGGTCTATTGCGTCGAGGAGAGCGTCAAATACGCGAGAGCCCGCAAGCCCTTCGGCGAGGAACTGGCCAGGAACCAGGCCATCCAGTGGCCGCTGGTGGAACTGGCCACCCAGTGCGAGATGCTGCGCCTGCTGATCCGCAAGACGGCCTGGCAGATGGACCAGATGGAGCACAAGGAAGTCGAGCGGCAGCTCTCCGACAAGGTCTCGATGTGCAACTATTGGGCGAACCGCATGGTCTGCGAGGCTGCGGACCGGGCCATGCAGGTGCACGGCGGCATCGGCTATTCCCGCCACAAGGCCTTCGAGCACATCTACCGCCACCACCGCCGCTATCGGATCACCGAAGGCTCGGAAGAGATCCAGATGCGCAAAGTCGCCGCCTTCCTGTTCGGCTACCTCGGCCCGCGCCGCAAGGAACTCTCGGAGATCACCTGGGACGACGTGGACTACCGCAAGGGGCAGATCAGGAGCTAACCGGCGGCCGGCCAAGGACAGGGTATTTGCCTTGCTCGGCTGTCGCCGCAGCCGCCATCCTGCCGGCGTGGGGCGCCGCGGAGTTCGTCGATGTCGTCATTCAGCAAGCGTTCCCTTGGGTCGGCCTCAGCCTTGTTGGCCGCGGTCGTGATCGGTGAACCCGCGGCCGGCGCGCCGGCGCCCCCCGCGGCGCCGGCCGCCTTCGCCGTCGGCGGCCGGACGCCCGTCCTGGTGGTCCATGCCGAAGGCGCCCAGCTCTACGAGTGCAAGCCGGCCGCCGGCGGCCTCGCCTGGACCTTCCGGGAGCCGATGGCCGCCCTGATCAAGGACGGCAAGACCATCGGACGTCACTACGCCGGCCCGACGTGGGAGCTGGACGACGGTGGAGCCGTCAGGGGAAAGGTTGCGGCAAGCGCGCCGGGCGAGACAGCCGCGGACATCCCGTTGCTGAAGCTGAACGTGGTCGAACACCGCGGGGCGGGCGCTCTGCAGGACGCCACGCTGGTCCTGCGTCTCAACACCCACGGCGGGGGCCTCACGGGCCCCTGCCCGATCGCGGACGAACTGCGCGTCGCGCCCTACTCGGCAGACTACGTGTTCCTGCCGTGATGGACCCTGGACTGGGACCCGATCGGGGCGGATGCTAGCCCTTTCACGACCGAGGGGAGCGCTATGTCGGACTTCAGGGAGGCCATGCGCCGGGTTATCACCGGCGACGATGCGTCGGGGAAGTCCGTGGTGATCATCGACGGGGGACCCTCTTCGATGATCGGCGATCCGGAGATCGGAGGGCTCTTCGAGATCTGGGAGGATGCGGCCAGCGGGGCGCTCGATCCCAAGTCGCGCGACGACCTGGGCGCCACGACCCCGGTGCTGGGGCCGCGGCCCGGCAATGTGCAGGTGCGCTGGTTCGTGGTCTCCCCCACGCCGGCGGGGGTTCCCAAGGAACAGCTGGACGCCGCCACCCGCGCCCGCTTCGCCGACTTCCACGGCGAGCATCATATCGTCGACCAGTCCCGCCACCAGGCGATGCACAAGACCCACTCGATCGATGTGATCTGCCTGCTGCAGGGCGAGGTCTCGCTGATCCTCGACGGAACCGAGACGCGCATCAAGCCGGGCCAGGTGGTGATCCAGCGCGGCACGAACCACGCCTGGGAGGCGCACGGCGGCCCGGCCCTGCTCCTGGGCGTGTTGATCGACCGGCCGCTCGCGGGTTGAGCCCCGCCTCATGGAGGCTGAGCCGGAGACCGTAGGATGCCCATCAACCGCCGGGACTTCGTCGCACGGTCGCTGCTCGCCGCCTCGGGGCTCGGCCTCGGCGCCGGGACGGCCATCGGAGCGGTCCCGGCGCCAAAGTCGGTGAAGCCGTTGCGCATCCTGATCCTGGGGGGCACCGGCTTCATCGGCCCGCACGAGGTGACCTACGCCCTGGCGCGGGGGCACAAGCTCTCCCTGTTCAACCGCGGGAAGTCGCCCCACACCTGGCCGGGCGAGGTCGAGGAGCTGATCGGGGACCGCAACACCGGCGACCTCAAGGCCCTGGCCGGCCGCGAGTGGGACGTGTGCATCGACAATCCGACCACCCTGCCGTTCTGGGTGCGCGACGCCGGCCAGGCCCTGCGGGGCAAGGTGGGGCATTACATCTTCATCTCGACAATCTCGGTCTACGCCGCCAACGACACGCCGGCGGACGAGACGGCCTTGCTCGTCCCGTACACCGGCAAGGACCCGATGGCGGAGACCGCCGACACGCTACGCGGCCACGTGGGTGAACTCTACGGACCCCTGAAGGCGGTCAGCGAGCGGGAGGCGGAGAAGCAGTTCCCGGAGATGACCACGATCATCCGGCCCGGGTTGATCGCCGGGCCGGGGGATGAGACCGACCGCTTCACCTATTGGCTGGTGCGCCTGGCCCGGGGCGGTGAGGTGCTGGGGCCGGGCGACGGCTCGGACCCGGTTCAGTTCATCGACGCTCGCGACCTCGCCGAATGGACCATCCGTACGGCCGAGTCGCGCACCACGGGCGTGTTCAACGCCACCGGCCCCGCCGCGCCGCTGACCATGGCGGCGATGATCGAGGGGATCGAGCGACCGATCAAGCCCGACGCCAAAGTCACCTGGGTGTCGACGGATTTCCTGGAGGCGGAGAAGGTTTCGCCGTGGAGCGACCTTCCGGTCTGGGTCCCCGCGCGCGGCGACAGCGCCGGCTTCCACCGTCGAAGCATCCGCAAGGCCCTGGCCGCCGGCCTGACGTTCCGGCCGCTGGGAACCACCGCCGTCGACACCCTCGCCTGGTTCCGGGAGCAGCCCGCCGAGCGGCAGGCGAAGCTGAAGGCGGGGCTCCCGCCGGAGCGCGAAGCCGCGCTGCTGGCGAAATGGAAGGCGAGGCAAGCTTCGGGGGGTTGAGCGGAGCGGCCCACGGACGTCACTGCCCGGTGAACACCCCCGGCCGTTTTTCGATGAAGGCGGCCATGCCTTCCTTCTGGTCGGCGGTCCCGAACAGGCCGTGGAAGAGGCGGCGCTCGAAGTTGATCCCCTGTTCGAGCATCGTCTCGAAGGCGGCGTCGACCATTTCCTTGGCCGCCATGACCGCCAGGGGGGCCATGCCGGCGATGGTCTCGGCGGTCTTCAGCGCCTCGGGCATGAGGTCGGCCAGGGGGACGACGCGGGCGACGAGGCCGGAGGCCTCGGCTTCCTTCGCGTCCATGTTGCGGCCCGTGAGGCACATCTCCATGGCCTTGGCCTTGCCCACCGCTCGGGTCAGCCGCTGGGAGCCGCCCATGCCGGGGGTGACGGCCAGCTTGATCTCCGGCTGGCCGAATTTGGCGTTGTCCGCGGCGATGATGAAGTCGGCCATCATCGCCAGCTCGCAGCCGCCGCCCAGGGCGTAGCCGGCCACCGCCGCGATCCACGGCTTGCGGGTGGCGGAGAGCCGGGCGTAGCCGGCGAAGAAGTTCGAGCCGTACATGTCGGCGAACGACTGCTCCGACATCTCCTTGATATCGGCGCCGGCTGCGAAGGCGCGATCGCTGCCGGTGATCACCGCGCACCGCTGGCCGGGATCGGCGTCGTATCTGGCGAAGGCGTCGAGCAGGTCGGCAAGGACCTCGCTGTTGAGGGCGTTCAGCGCCTGCGGCCGATTGAGGGTGACCACGGTCACCGGCCCCTTCTGGTCCACCAGGATCGTTGCGTAGCTCATAGGGGTTTCCATTCCTGGTCGGGCGGCAGGGGGGCGAAGACGGCGTCCAGCATGGCGTCGGTGACGCCCTCCAGGGTCGCGGGCTCCCAGACCGGCTTGTTGTGCTTCTCGACGATCACGGCGCGGACGCCCTCGGCGAAGTCGTGGGACATCACGATGCGGGCCGCGATGCGCATCTCCATGGCCATGTTGTCGGCGAAGCTCGCCATGTCCCGGCCGGCGCGGATCTGGCGCAGGGAAGTCTTCATGCTGAGCGGCGACTTGGTCTTGAGGATCGCCAGCTGTTCGGCGGCCCAGGGCGAGCCATCGTCGGCCAGGGCCTGGAAGATCGCCTCCACCGTGGGTCCGCCGAACAGGCGGTCGATCTCGTCGTGATGCTCGATCATCGCCGAGCGGCCCGGGTCGGTGTCCAACTCGGTGAGGATGGTCTCCACCGCCTCGGGATCGGCGATCAGCCTCGCCTTGAACTCGGGCGCGCTGGCGGAAGGAATGACGTCGGTGGCGATGCCGAGGATCTCGCAGCCGGCCGCCTTGAGCCGCGCGCCTGTCAGCGCCAGCCAGATCCCCACCGCGCCGTGCAGCCGCGACAGGTGCCAGCCGCCGCCCACGTCGGGGAAGAGGCCGATGCCGGTCTCCGGCATGGCGAAGGCGGTGCGCTCGGTGGCCACCCGGTAGCGCGCGGGGAGCGAAATGCCGACCCCGCCGCCCATGGTGATGCCGTCCATCACCGCCACCACGGGCTTCGGGTATTCGAACAGCAGGTGGTTGAGCTGGTACTCGGTATGGAAGAACCGCCGCGCTGCCTCCCCCCCCTGGGCCGCGCTGTCGGCCAGGAAGCGGATGTCGCCGCCGGCGCAGAATCCGCGCTCCCCGGCATGGTCGATGAGGATGGTGGTGACCGCCGGATCCTCGCGCCAGTCCAGCAGGGCCCGGGTCATCAGGGTGACCATGGTGGCGGTGAGGGCGCCGAGCGCCTTGGGGCGATTCAGCGTCAGGCGCCCCACCGAGCCCTCTACCGCCACCAGGACCTCCGGCGCGGACTCCGCCGCGACTGCCGCCTCGCTCATGGCTTGAACATCTCCCGCGCGATAATCACCCGCATGATCTCGTTCGTCCCCTCCAGGATCTGGTGCACGCGAAGGTCACGGACGATGCGCTCCAGCGGGTAGTCCTTCAGATAGCCGTAGCCGCCGTGCAGTTGTAGCGCCTGGTTGGCGACCTCGAAGCCGGCGTCGGTGGCGAAGCGCTTGGCCATGGCGCACAGGCGCGTCGCGGCCGGATCGCCGGCGTCCAGGGCGGCGGCGGCGCGGCGGACCATCAGGCGGGCCGCCTCGAGCTGCGTCTCCATGTCCGCAAGCTTGAACTGCAGGCCCTGGAAATCGCGCAGGGCCCGGCCGAACTGTTTGCGGCTCTCGACATAGGCCTTGGCGGTGGCCAGGGCCAAGGCCGCGCCGCCCAGGGAACAGGCGGCGATGTTCAGCCGGCCCCCGTCCAGGCCCATCATGGCGATGCGGAAGCCTTGCCCCTCGTCGCCGACCTGGTTCGAGGCGGGGATGACCACATTGTCGAAGTGGACCATCGCTGTGGGCTGGCTGGCCCAGCCCATCTTGCGCTCCTGGGCTCCGAACGAGAGGCCGGGCGCGCCCTTCTCGACCACGAAAGTGGAGACGCCCGCCGCCCCTTCGCCGCCGGAACGGGCCATCACCACGTAGACATCCGACACCCCGGCCCCGGAGATGAAGGCCTTGGCGCCGTTGAGGACATAGGTCTCGCCGTCCCGCCGGGCGGTCGTGCGCAGGGAGGCGGCGTCGGAGCCGGCGCCGGGTTCGGTCAGGCAATAGGAGGCGATCAGCTCCATGGTGGTCAGGCGGGGCAGGTACTTGCGCCGAAGATCGTCCGCGGCGAACCGGTCGATCATCCACGAGGCCATGTTGTGGATCGACAGGAAGGCGGCGGTGGAGACGTCGCCCTGCGAAAGGGCCTCGAAGATCAGGGTCGCGTCCAGCCGGGACAGGGCCGAGCCGCCCACGTCCTCCTTGACATAGATCCCGGCCAGCCCGAGCGCCGCGGCGGCGCGCAGCACGTCCACCGGGAAGTGCTTCTCCTCGTCCCAGCGCGCGGAATGGGGCGCCATCTCCGCGTCGGCGAAGGCGCGGGCCATGTCCTGGATGGCCTGCTGGTCCTCGGTGAGGGTGAAGTCCATGGTTAGGAGTTTTCTCCTCCCCCCCTGGGGGAGGGGGACCCCGAAGGCGTGGAGGGGGCCGCAGCCGTCGAGACCTCGCCAAGCGCGCGCCCTTCCCCCCCTTCGGGGGGACTTCCCCCAGGGGGGGAAGAGATTCTAGCCCCCGCCATCACTTCATCGTCGGGATGACGAAGGCGCTATCCTCGACGGCGCCCTCCGGCCAGCGGGCGGTGATCGTCTTCACCTTGGTGTAGAACTTCACCCCCTCGACGCCGTGCTGGTTGGTGTCGCCGAAGGCGCTGCGCTTCCAGCCGCCGAAGGTGTGATAGGCGACGGGCACGGGGATCGGCACGTTGATCCCCACCATGCCGACGTTCACCCGCGAGGCGAATTCCCGGGCGGCGCGGCCGTTGCGCGTGTAGATGGCGACACCGTTGCCGTAGGGGTGCTCGGACGGCAGAGCCAGGGCCTCCTCGAAGCTGTCGGCGCGGACGATCTGCAGGACAGGGCCGAAGATCTCCTCCTGGTAGGTCTTCATATCCCGGGTGACGTGGTCGAACAGGGTCGGGCCGATGAAGAAGCCCTTCTCATAGCCCTGCAGGGCGAAACCCCGGCCGTCGACCACCAGTTCGGCGCCCTCGTCGGCGCCCAGCTGGATGTAGTCCTCAACCCGCTTCTTATGGGCCGCGGAGACGACCGGGCCGTACTGCGCGGCCGGATCGGTGGAGATGCCCACCTTCAGGCTGTCGATCTCGGCCAGGACCTTGTCCTTCAGGGCGTCGGCGGTGCGCGCGCCCACCGGCACGACCACGGGAAGCGCCATGCAGCGCTCGCCGGCCGAGCCATAGGCCGCGCCGATCAGGTCCTTCACCGCGTGATCGAGGTCGGCGTCGGGCAGTATCACGCCGTGGTTCTTGGCCCCGCCCATGGCCTGGACCCGCTTTCCGTGCGCGGCGCCGGTGGAATAGACGTAGGAGGCGATATCGGAGGAGCCGACGAAGCTCACCGCCCGGACCAGGGGATGGGTGAGAATGGCGTCGACCGCGGCCTTGTCGCCGTGGACCACGTTCAGAACCCCGGCCGGGGCGCCGGCCTCCATGAACAGCTCGGCCAGCCGCACCGGGACGCTCGGGTCTTTCTCCGAGGGCTTGAGGATGAAGGTGTTGCCCACCGCCACGGCGATGCCGAACATCCACATCGGGATCATGGCCGGGAAGTTGAACGGCGTGATGCCGGCGCAGACACCCAGAGGCTGGCGCATGGAATAGACGTCGATGCCCGGCCCCGCGCCTTCGGTGTACTCACCCTTGAGGACGTGGGGGATGCCGCAGGCGAACTCGATCACCTCCAGGCCGCGCTGGATGTCGCCCTTGGAGTCGGCGATCACCTTGCCGTGTTCGGAGGACAGCAGGCCCGCCAGTTCGTCCATCCGCGCCTCCACCAGACGCTTGAATTCGAACATCACCCGCGCCCGCCGTTGGGGATTGACGGCCGCCCAGCCGACCTGGGCGCGAGCGGCGGCCTGGGCGGCGGCGTCGAGTTCGGCGGCGGAGGCCAGATCGACCCGCGCCTGGACCTCGCCGGTGTTCGGGTTGAACACGTCGCCGAAACGCCCGGACGTCCCGGCGAGCGCCTCTCCGTTCACGAAGTGATGTATCTGGCGCATGGCCTGGTCTCCTCCACCGTAACAATCACGGCTGCTTGTTTTCCCTTTAGCCCGCCGAGGGCCCGCAAAGGAAGGCTGCCGGCGGCACAAAGCACATGGAGCCCCGCCACGGAAGGGGCGGCCCTTGACCCTCCGGGGCGATCGGGATCATCGCGCACGGCGTAGTCCTGGGAAGCCGGGCATGAGAAGAGGATTGCTGGTTCTCGCGGCCGCGAGGGTGATGGCCGGAGCCGCGGTCCGCGCCGAAGAGGCGCCTCGAGCAAGCGTCGATAGCGGCGAGGTGGTCGGCATCGAGAGCGGACCGGCGGGACCCACTTCCGCAAGGCGCAGCCGGACGCAGGAGGCCGGGCGGCTTCGATGATCGCGAAACCTTGGCCAGCGCGTCCACCGCGGGGATAATCGTTGCGACGCCCGGCCGCGCGCCTGTAGTTTGCGCGCCCCATCGCCGCGCCAGGGAAAGACCAGGGACAGATGAGTGAACAGCCGCGCGTGGCGATCATCATGGGCAGCCGCTCGGACTGGCCGACGATGAAGTGCGCGGCCGAGTGCCTGGACGCCCTGGGCGTCGCCTACCAGGCCAAGGTGATTTCCGCCCACCGCACGCCAGATCGTCTCTATGCCTTCGCCGCGGGAGCGAAGGCCCAGGGCTATAAGGTGGTCATTGCCGGGGCCGGCGGCGCGGCGCACCTGCCCGGCATGACCGCGTCAATGACTCCCCTCCCCGTACTGGGCGTGCCGACGCCGTCCAGGGCGTTGAACGGGCTCGATTCCCTGCTGTCGATCGTCCAGATGCCGGCAGGGGTGCCGGTGGCGACCCTGGCGATCGGCGAAGCCGGGGCGCGCAACGCGGGCCTGCTCGCCGCCCAGATCCTGGCGCTCTCCGATGAGTCCCTGGCGCGGCGGATCGATGACTATCGCCGGCGCCAGACCGCATCGGTGCCCGAAGCCGTAGAGGACCACCCTGGTCGCGACGCCTCCCCCTTGGACGACTCCGGCCGATGACGACCTTTCCCCTGCCCCCCGGCGCGACGATCGGCGTCCTCGGCGGCGGCCAGCTCGGCCGCATGCTGGCCATGGCGGCCGCGCGCCTCGGGTTCGACACCGCCATCCTTACCCCCGAGGCCGAGTCTCCCGCGGCGCGTGTGGCGGCCCATACGATCGTCGCCGCCTATGAGGATCCCGCCGCCTTGCAAGCCCTGGCCAGCCTCGCCCAGGTGATCACCTTCGAGTTCGAGAACGTCCCCGCCGCCGCGCTGGCTGAGCTCGAACGGCTGGGCGCGACGGTCGCCCCTGGCACGCGGGCCCTGGCCGTCGCCCAGGACCGGTTGGAGGAGAAATCCTTCCTGAACGCCGCCGGCATCGCGACGGTCGGCTTCGCGGCGGTGGATACCGAGGCCGATCTTCGCGGCGCCTTCCAGCGCTTCGGTCCTCCCCTGCTGCTCAAGACCCGGCAAGGCGGCTACGACGGCAAGGGACAGGCCTGGGCGCATCGCGCCACCGAGGCGCCGGCGGCCCTCGCCGCCCTCGGACACCGCCCCGCCATCGCCGAGACCCCCGCCGACTTCCGCCGGGAGGTGGCCTTGATCGCCGCCCGCGGCCGAGACGGCGAGATCGCCCTCTATCCCCTGACCGAGAGCCACCACGAGAACGGTATCCTGCGCCGCACCAGCGCGCCGGCCACCGGGACGCCCCGGCTGTTCGCCGAAGCCGAGAAGATCGCCGCCACCCTGCTGGTCGCCCTCGACTATGTGGGGGTGCTGGGGGTGGAGATGTTCGAGCGCGACGACGGCCGCCTGCTGGTCAACGAATTCGCCCCGCGCGTGCACAACACCGGCCACTGGACGCTGGACGGCTGCGAGGTCGACCAGTTCGAGCAGCACATCCGCGCCATCGCAGGTTGGCCCCTGGGGCCGACGGCGGCCACCTGCCACGTGGAAATGACCAACCTGCTGGGCGGCGAGGCCGGGGGATGGGCGCGCCTGGCCCGCGAGCCGGAGACGCGCCTGTGGCTGTACGGCAAGCGGGAGGCTGAGGCGGGCCGCAAGATGGGGCACGTCAACCGCCTGTCGCCCTTGCACCGGTCGGTCTGACCCGGCCGCTGCGCCGGTCAGGTCAGGTTTTTAGACCCGCGCCATACCGCAGGCGCCCCAACGCCCGGGCGACCTGCGCCGCCGCGTCGGTCGGCCTGAACCGGCCCTTCCAGCGCTCGAAGGTCATCACGCCATCGATGCGCCGATCCAGGTGAGCCGCCGCCGCCGCCGCGTCGGTCGTGAGGCGGATGGCCAGGGTCGAGAGCAGGATCTCGGCCAGCAGGGCGCGCTTGCTGTAGTGGTTCTCGTCGGTGGCCGTGTCGCCCGCCCATCGCCAGAGGGAGTCGGCGCTCGCCCACAGCAGCCGCAGTCCCAGCGGCGCGTTGGGCGGCAGGGCGAGGAAGCCCATCCACCGCCGGGTTGCGCCTTCGTGGTCCATGGCCGCCTCGATCCGGGCGAGAACGCCTCTCCGGATCCGCTCCCTGATCTTCAGAGCCGCCGGATCGGCCGTCGCCAGGGCGGCCAGCGCCGCCGCGTCGGCGCGGCGCGCCAGCAGGGCGGCGAGGTCGCGCGGGCCTTCCGGGAGCAGGAGTTCTGCCTCTGCCAGGGTCAGCCCGACGTCCCGCGCGGCGGCGGCCACCAGCCGGCGGGTCCAGCCCAGGGTCTCGGCGTGGTCGAGCGCCGCCGTCAGCAGGCGCCCTTCGGTTTCCTCGGCCCAGTCGGGTTGCTCGCTCATGGCCCATCTACACCCGCGCCTTGCATGGACAAAAGGCCGACCGCCTGCTATTTGGCGCGCCTTGTTCCGGAGGGGCCCTTCCGGAAGCGTCGTCCCGTGGCCTCGCGGGAACCCACAGGAGGACCGGTGGTTCAAATATTCGTCCGCGACAACAACGTCGACCAGGCGCTCAAGGCGCTGAAGAAGAAGATGCAGCGCGAAGGCTCGTTCCGCGAAATGAAGCGGCACGTGCACTATGAGAAGCCCTCCGAGAAGCGCGCCCGCCAGAAGGCGGAAGCGGTGCGCCGCGCGCGCAAGCTGGCGCGCAAGCGCATGCAGCGCGAAGGCCTGATCCCCGCGCCGAAGAAGGTCGTTCGAGCCTAGGATTCTACGCGGGAGCCAGCGCCTCCCGCGTCTTCGACTGTCACCCCCATGGCGTGTTCGACGCCGCGGATGATGGCGTCGGCGAACACCCCGTTGAGCATGGTGGCGTGTGACGCGCCCGCCACATAGTCGACAAGGCCGTGGTCCGAGGCCCTGGCCGGCGCAGTCTGCAGGGCGCGAAAGCCGGTCCGATCCGCCGCCGTTCCCGTCAGGATGACCGCCACCGGCAAACGGGGATCGAAATGGCCCGCCTCGCGGGCCTGGCGCGCACTGTCGGTCCAGCACTGCACCTCGCGCGCCGCCCAGTGATTGTGGCCCGGATGGGCGAAGGCCCAGCGCTTCTCCATTCCCGGCGCCCCTTCAAGACCGATGGCGTCTCCCAGGCCGGTGCCCGACAGGGGCGCCAGCAATCCGGCCTCAGCCCCCCAGGCGGCCAGGCGGGAGGCGCGGCCGAAGTGCTGGACGAAGCCGCTGATCATCTTGGAGTCCATCGCCTCGGGTGTGGTGGCGTCGACCAGCACCACGCCGACGACCCGGCCTGCGTTGCCCGCGGCGAACAGGCGGACGTGAAGGCCGGCCATGGAATGGCCGCAGAGCACGAAGGGCCCGGGTTCGCCCAGGTGGGCAAGCAGCCGCTCGAGATCGTGGACGATCGCCTGGCCGTCGCGCGGTTCGGGTCCGGGACGCGAGAATCCCAATCCGGCGCGATCATACGCCAGGGATCGCAGGCCCCGCCGCGACAGCTTCTCCTGCACCGCCGCCCAGTCGGCCGAGAAGCCGAACGCGCCCGCCTCGAGCACCACCAGCGGTTGGGGGCCGCCGGTCGGTCCGGCCAGGATCGTATGCAGGCAGCGGCCGCAGCCGATGTCGGCCATGCGACCGCGTGGACGGGGGGGGGCTGTGGCTTGGGCAGGCATGAAATCCCCTGGCCTATATGGCGCGCCAGGGCGCCTACATCCCCGAAATCTAGTGACGGCCACGCCCGACGAAAAGGATCGGGTTGCGGCTAAGGCGCTCGCCGACGATAAAGACCTGTAAGCCTTTATTTCATGTGAGACTTCAGCATGCGTTTGCGCGTTTTTCCGGCCGGTCCCGCCATCATGCTTATCCTCGCCGCGGGGGCCGTCGGCGCGCAAACTGCGCCGCTCTCACCGCGGGTGGCGTGCAGGTCTTCAGCCCTGTCGCTCTGTCGCGACGAGGCGAAGGCTGGCGATCGCGCGGCCATTCGCGCCTGCCTGATAAAGAACTTCGACAAGCTCGCCCCCGAGTGCCAAGCTTCCATGAAGGCCGCCCAGGCGCGCGGCATGGACGCCAAGCCGGACGCCGCGCCGCCCAAGCCATAGCTGCGGCTCAAGTCATCTCGATCCGGACAGGCAAGGTCTTTGGCCCGCCGACGAAATTGGTGACCGTCCGCCGCGGCGGTCCGGCCAGTTCGACGCGCTGCAGCCGGGGCAGCAGTTCCTCCCAGAAGATGGTCATTTCCATCCGGGCCAGATGCATGCCGAGGCACTGGTGCGCGCCGTAGCCGAATGCGACGTGCCTTAAGGGCGAGCGGTCGACCCGGAATTCGAAGGGGTCCTCGTAGATTTCCTCGTCGCGGTTGCCCGAGGGAAAGCACAGCGCCACCTGTTCGCCCTTCCGCACGGTCTGGCCCCGCACGTCGGCGTCTCGCGCGGCCACCCGGGTGAACTGCTGCACGGGCGTGGTCCAGCGGATCGACTCCTCGACCAGACCAGGAATGAGCGACGGGTCCGCCTTGACCTTGGCCAGCTGATCCGGCCTTTCGGCCAGGGCCCACAGTCCGCCCGCCACCGAGGATGAGGTGGTGTCGTGCCCGGCGAAGGCGATGGTGATGTAGTAGCCCAGGGAATCGAGTTCGGGCATCAGCTCGCCGTCGATGCGGGCGTTGGCGATGACACTGGCCAGATCGTCGGCCGGCTCCCGCCGGCGATCCTCGGTGATCTGGCGGAAATAGGCGCTGACCTCGGCGATGGTCTCCCTGAGGCCCAGACGGATCTCCTCGGGCGTGCGGGCGCCCCGGCGCGTGAGATCCTCGTCGGCGTTGCCGAAGTATTCCTGGGTGAGGCGCAGCATCATCGGCTCGTCCTCGTCGGGAACGCCCAGGATCGCCATGACCACCAGCAGGGGGTAGTGAACCGCGATCTCGCGCACGAAGTCGAGTTCACCGCCCGCGTCGGCCATGCGCTCGACGTAGCGCCGCGCCAGGGCGCGCATGTTGGCCTCCAGCTTGCGGATGTTCTTGGGGGCGAGCCAACCCTGGGTCAGCACGCGGTACTTGCCGTGATCGGGAGGGTTCATGGCGACAATGCTGCGAAAACCCTGATCAGGCAGGTCCACGGCGCTCGCCCGAGGTGTGAGGGCGCCCAGGCCACTCAGGAAGACGTCGTTCTGGCGCGCGATCGACTGGATGTCATCGAACTTGCAGGCCGCCCAGAACGGCGCGTAGTCCGGCAGTTCGGCCCGCGCGAAGGAGTGGTCGCGCCGGATGACCGCGAAGGTTTGGTGAAGGCTGTCCATGTCCGCGTAGGATTTCGGGTCAGCGATGGCGCGGGCGAGAGGGTCGGGGAGACGGTCGGGGCAAGTCATCGATGGCTCCTTTGAACTGGAATGATCTGGCGATCAGGAGGGGCTGGCCAACGCGCCGCGCCGGATCAGGATCATCAGCTGGGCGGCAATCTCGGACGGGCTGCGGCCCTTGGGGTCGAACCAGGAGATCGACCAGTTGAGCGCGCCGAAGCACAGCATGCGCAGCAAGGTGCGGTCGACGTCGGGACCGAGGCGACCGGCATCGGCGATTTCATCGATGATCGCGGCGACGAAGGTCGCGTACTCCCGGTCCTGACGCACATGGCGTTCGCGGATCGCCGGCGGCACCTGCGGGAGGATCTTGAGGTTGGCGCTGGCGAAGTCCTCCTTCTCCAACAGGAAGCGGGCATGGGCGGTGAAGGCCGCCTCGAGCTTGTCCACCGGATCCGCCGCCGCGCCCAAAGCCGCCACCGCGTCGCGGGAGGCCTCGAACGCGCCTTGGGTGCCGAGGGTGAGGATCTCCTCGACCAGGCTCTCCTTGCTCTCGAAGTGGTAGTAGAGGCTGCCGGTCTTCACGCCGGCCAGTTGGGCGATCTCGCGCAGGGAGACCTCGGCGTAGCCCTTCTGGCGGAACAGGGACGCCGCCGCCTCCAGGATCAGCCGCCGAGTGATCTGGGCCTTGGGGAGCGCGCCGCCGTCAGCCATGGGCCGCCTCGACGCTCACCGCGACGCCCAGGAACCGTCGCGCCGCGTCGCTCCAGATCGAAGGTCCGACCCCCGGCAGCTCGGCGGCCGAGCGGATGAACTCCCGCGGCTGGGGCTGCATGATCAGGTAGGGATAGTCGGTGCCGAGGAAGACCTGGTCCGGCGCGATGTAACCGGCCAAGTGGGCCAGATAGGCGTGGTCATACACAAGGCTGTCGTAGAAGAACCGCCGCGCATAGGCCTTGGGCGACTGGGGGAGCCGGCCGCTGAAGTGGTCGCTGGCCGCCCAGCCGAACTCCATGCGGTGCAGGATGGGTCCCAGCGCGCCGCCGCCGTGGCTGAAGGCCAGCTTCAGGCGCGGGAAGCGCTCCAGCACCCCGTCCATGATCAGGCTGGCCGCGCACAGGGCGGTGTCGGTGGGGAAGGCGGCGAAGGGGGCCAGCATCGGAAATCGGGCGATGTCCTTCGCCTGCAGGGGGTGCAGCGCGTGGACGAAGATGGCCAGGTCGTCCTCCTGGGCGGCGGCGAACACGGGATCGAAACGTGGATCGCCGAGGTACGCGCCGTTGATGTTGCTGCCCACCTCCACGCCGACCAGGCCGAAGCGGGAGCGCAGCTGCGACATCTCCCGCGCCGCGAGGTCGGGGTCCTGCATCGGCACGGCGCCCAGGCCGAAGAAGCGGTCCGGCCGGCGGGCCACCATCTCGGCGATGGCGTGGTTGAGGCCGCGATTCAGCTCGAGCGCGGCGGGGGCGTCCAGCCAGTAGGAGAGCAGCTCCGGCATCGGCGAGAGGGCCTGGGCCGCCACGCCGTCCTGGTCCATGTCGTCGGCTCGCCGGTTCGCGTCCCACGAGCGTTCGTCGATGTCGCGGAACGGCTTCTGGCCCACCTTCACCTGGGCCTTGCGCCCGCAGGCCTCGCAATGGACCGATGGCCAGGCGCCGATCCTGCCGCCGGTGGGGTCGGATGGCAGGGATTTGGGAACCACGTGCGCGTGCACGTCGATCAGCATCCCGGACGAGGTGTCTGCGGTCATGACGTCCTCCAACCCGTCGGCTCGGGACTTGACCCATCAAAGAGCTCGATGGTGTCCCAAGTCAATAATCAAACTAACGACCGTTAGAATTTCTCGAATGACCGCCGGTTCAAAGGAAGCGCCGCGCCCCGTCCACCGCGAGCCGGGCGCGACCGAGCGGGGAGACGCCCGCGGCCATGCGGGCGGACTGGGGGACTTCCACGTCGACCACCGGACCTGGCGGCAGGGCGGCGACGAAGGCGGTCAGGTCGAACGCCCCCTCACCCGGCACTTCCCGCTCGGCCACCGCCTCGTGCATCCGCTGCTGCTCCGTGATGCGGGCGGGGCCGTCGCAAATCTGCACGTAGCCGACCCGCGACAGGTCCATGGTCGCCAGCGCCGAGGCCTCCCCGCCGCTGCGGAAGAAATGCAGGGCGTCGAGCACCACGTCGCCGTTGTCGGCTCCGGCGTCGCGGACGAACGCCAGGGCGGCCTCCAGCGTAGACACCTTGGAGAAGGCGGTGAACTCAAGGCCGATCCTGAGGTCGTACTCCGCCGCCAGGGCGCAGAGAGTGGCGAAGGTCGCCAGCGAGCGGCCGCGCTCGGCGTCGTGGATATGGGCCGTGGCTCGCCCCGCCCCCAGTCGCGCGCCGCGCTCCAGCGCTGGCCGATAGACCGCCGGGTCGGTCTCCGCGGCGACCGGAAAATATTCCAGGTTGTGCACGCTGACGCCGGTGGCGGCGCAGCGCTCCGCGACCGCCTCGGCCATCGACGCGTCCTCCACGGCCGGAAACAGGGCTCGCGTCTCCGCCTGGACCTGGGTGAAGAGGCAGACGTGGTCGCAGCCGAGGGCCGCGGCGAGGGTGACCAGTTCCGGCGGCGAGACATCCAAGGCCGTCAGGTGGTGGAGCGAAAGCGGGTTGGCGCGAGCGGACGCGGTCGTCATGCCGTCAGGGCCGTCCACATCCCCATGGCCAGCCCCATGGCCCGCATGTCGCCGGTGGTGGTCGGCGCCATCCTGTTCATGGCGTAGCCGAAGCTCGTCCGGGCATCCATGTCGATGATCACCAGCGAGCCGCCATAGCCGCCCCAGAAGATCGAATTGGGATGGGGCAGCGGCATCTGTTCACCGGGCAGGCCAAAGCCCATGCCGAACCGCGCCGGAGCGCCGAAGATCAGGTCCTGGCCCTCGATCTGTACTTCCAGGGCCTTGCGGCAGCCGGCCTCCGAGAGGATGCGCTTGCCCTTGGCGACGCCGCCGTTGGCGAGCAGGGCGTGGATCTCGGCGATCGACCGGGCGTTGCCGTGGCCCCCCGCCGCCGGGATCTCGGCGGCGCGCCAGGCGCGGGTGCGCGTGGCCATGACGTCGATGCCCGGGTTGCGGGACATGTTGGCGTTGAGTTCGCTCTGTTCACCGTCGCCGACGGCGGTCCCGGGCGGCGGCGGGATCAGGTCGGCGACCCGGGGGTCTTCGCTGGCCGGCAGGCCGATATGGAAGTCGGCGCCCAGCGGCTGCGCGATTTCTTCGCGGAATACCGTTCCCAGGGTCTTGCCGGTGATCCGCCGCACGACCTCGCCGACCAGATAGCCCTGGGTCAGGGCGTGGTAGCCGGACGCCGTACCCGGCTCCCAGTAGGGCGCCTGGGCGGCCAGCAATGACGTGACCTTCTCCCAGTCATAGAGGTCCTCGGGCCGGATCGGCTCCTTCCAGCCGGAGAGGCCGGCCGAGTGGCTCATCAGATGGCTCACCTTGACGCCCGCCTTGCCGTTGGCGGCGAATTCCGGCCAGTACCGGGCGACCGGCGCCTCGAAATCGAGCTCCCCTCGGTCGGCCAGCATCAGGGCGGTGAGCGCCGTCATGGTCTTGGTGGTGGAATAGACATTGACCAGGGTGTCCTTCTCCCACGGTCGCGTCTTCGCCTCGTCGGCGTAGCCGCCCCACAGGTCCACCACCGTCTCCCCCTCCACCGTGGCGGCGAAACAGGCGCCGACGTCGGCGCCGCTGGCGAGATTCGCCGCGAAGGCGTCCCGGACCGCCGAGAACCGGGGCTGGGCGAAGCCGCCCACCACAATATCGGACATGCAGCCTGTTCCCCCTAGACGTTCAACCTGTCGCGTTTGATCTGACCTGATCGCCGCCTTGTGCGATGATGCGACAGTCGCGCGCGGGGCCCAGGAGGGTCAAGCGCCACCGAGAGGAAAGCCCATGGCCGCTGTTCCCGGAAAATCGCCCTGGCTGACGATCGAGGGCGTGCTGCTGATCCTGCTGGGGATCGCCGCCCTGATCATGCCCCTCATGGCGGGGCTGGCGGCGACGCTGGTGTTCGCCTGGATCCTGATCCTGACCGGGATGATCGGCCTGATCTCCGCCTTCGCCGGCCGCGCCCACGCCCATCTCGGCTGGAGCCTTGCCTCGGCGATCATCGCCCTGCTGATCGGGATCATCCTGCTGGTCTATCCGCTGGTCGGGGCCGTGGCCCTGACGGCGGTGATCGGCGCCTATCTCCTGCTCGACGGGATCGCCCTGATCGGCCTGGCCCTTGACCACCGCAAGCGCGGGATCCGGCCATGGGCCTGGTTGCTCGCCTCCGGCCTGATCGACGTACTTTTGGCGGCGCTGATCTTCTTCATGAGCGCCGTCGGTTCGGCGGTGCTGATCGGCTTCATCGTCGGGCTGTCGCTGATCTTCGCCGGCGTCGCCCTGCTCCTGATCCAGAGGGCGGCTACGCCTACAGCGCCTTGACGATGCCCTCGACCATCTTCTTGGCGTCGGAGAACAGCATCATGGTGTTGGGCTTGAAGAACAGTTCGTTCTCCACACCGGCGTAGCCCGAGCCCATGCCCCGCTTCACGAACAGCACCGTCTGGGCCTTTTCCACGTCCAGGATCGGCATGCCGTAGATCGGGCTCTTGGGATCGGTCTTGGCCGAGGGGTTGGTGACGTCGTTGGCCCCGATCACGAAGGCGACGTCGGCGGTGGCGAACTCGGCGTTGATGTCGTCGAGCTCGAACACCTCGTCGTAGGGCACGTTGGCTTCGGCCAGCAGCACGTTCATGTGGCCCGGCATGCGCCCGGCCACCGGGTGGATGGCGTACTTCACCTCCACCCCATGCTCCTTGAGCTTGTCGGCCATCTCGCGCAGGGCGTGCTGGGCCTGGGCCACCGCCATGCCGTAGCCGGGGACGATGATCACCTTGGAGGCGTTCTTCAGGATGAAGGCGGCGTCGTCGGCCGAGCCCTGCTTGACCATCCGCGTCTCGACCGCGCCGCCGGCCGCCGCCTCGCCGGTCTCGCCGCCGAAGCCGCCGAGGATCACCGAGATGAAGGAGCGGTTCATCCCCTTGCACATGATGTAGCTCAGGATGGCCCCTGACGACCCGACCAGGGCACCGGTGATGATCAGGGTGATGTTGGCCAGGGTGAAGCCCAGCGCCGCCGCCGCCCAGCCGGAGTAGCTGTTGAGCATCGACACCACCACAGGCATGTCGGCGCCGCCGATGGGAATGATCAGGGTGATTCCGGCCGCCAGCGCGAGGATGAAGATCAACCAGAACGCCCACAGGGCATGGCCGCCGCTCAGCACCAGGATCACCATGAGAGCGATGACCACGCCGGCCAGGGCAAGGTTCAGCACATGGCGGGCGGGCAGCAGGATCGGCGCGCCCGACATGTTGCCGTTGAGCTTGGCGAAGGCGATCAGCGAGCCGGTGAAGGTGACGGCCCCGATGGCCAGCCCCAGCGACAGTTCGATCAGGCTCTCCAGCTTGACCCCATCGCCCTCGTCTATGCCGTAGGCGGCCGGGGTATAGATCGCCGCGACGGCCACGAGGCAGGCCGCCAGACCGACGAGGGAGTGAAAGAAGGCCACCAGCTGGGGCATGGCGGTCATCTCGACCCGGCGCGCCACCATCGCCCCAACCCCGCCTCCCACGGCGATGCCGGCGGCGATCAGCGCCAGGGTGACACCGTCGAGGGCGCCCTGCGCGGCCAGGGTGGCCAGGGTCACGGCGACGGCTATGGCCATGCCGATCATGCCCATCTGGTTGCCCCGGCGGCTGGTCTCGGGGCTGGAGAGGCCGCGGAGCGCCAGGATGAACAGGACCCCGCAGACGAGGTAGGCGAGCGAGGCCAGGTTGGCGTACATCTAAGCCTTGCCCCCCGGCGTCCGGTCTTTCTTGCGGTACATCGCCAGCATGCGCTGGGTGACCAGGAAGCCGCCGAAGATGTTCACAGAGGCCAGGGCCGCAGCCACCGCGCCGGCCCCCTTGGAGACCCACACGCCGCCGAGTTTCGTCCCCGCATCGCCGGTCCCGTGCGCCGCGGCAGCCAGCAGGGCGCCGACGATGATCACGGAGGAGATGGCGTTGGTCACCGCCATCAGCGGCGTGTGCAGCGCCGGCGTGACGCTCCAGACGACGTAGTAGCCCACGAACACAGCGAGCACGAAGATCGCCAGGCGAAAGATGGTCGGATCGACGACGGCGTCCAAGATCGCCTCCTTCAGACCGCTTGCAGCGCGGGATGGATTATGTCGCCGCCGTGGGTGACCAGCGAGGACTTCAGGATGTCGTCCTCCTGGTCGGGGGCGACAGCCCCGTCCTTGATCAGGAGGACGGCGAAGGCGGCCAGGTTGCGCGCATAGAGCGACGAGGCGTCTGCCGGGATCCGCCCGGCGAGATTGCTGATGCCGATGATCCGCGCGCCGCCGACGGGCACGATCTTGTCGGGCCGCGACCCGGCGATGTTGCCGCCGTACTCCACGGCCAGGTCGACCAGCACCGATCCCGGTTTCATCGACAGCACCTGCTCCTCGCTGACCAGTCGCGGGGCGGCGCGGCCGGGGATCAGGGCGGTGGTGATGACGATGTCCTGCTTCTTGATATGGTCGGCGACCAGCGCGGCCTGCTTGGCCTGGTAGGCGGCGCTCATCGGCTTGGCGTAGCCGGACGCCGTCTCCGCCGCCTTGAACTCTTCGTCCTCGACGGCGACGAACTTCGCGCCCAGCGACTCCACCTGTTCCTTGACGGCGGGCCGCACGTCGGTGGCGGTGACCACGGCGCCCAGCCGCCGGGCGGTGGCGATCGCCTGCAGGCCGGCGACACCGGCTCCCATGACGAACACCTTGGCTGGAGCGATGGCCCCGGCCGCGGTCATCATCATCGGCATGGCGCGGCCGTAGTGCTCCGCCGCCTCGATGACGGCCCGATAGCCGGCGAGGTTGGCCTGGCTGGAGAGGGCGTCCATGGCCTGGGCGCGGCTGGTGCGAGGCACGAACTCCATGGCGTAAGCGTCGACGCAGGCCCCGGCGAGGGCCTCCAGCACTTCGCGCTCCATATGCGGATTGAGCAGGCCCACGACGATCGCGCCGCGCTTCAGGAGGGCGATTTCTTCATGGGAGGGCGCGCGCACCTTCAGCAGGATGTCGGCGTCGCCGAGGGCCGCGGCAAGATCGGGGGCTATCGTAGCTCCGGCGGCGGCGAATTCCGCGTCGGGCGTCGAGGCGCTGACGCCGGCCCCCGTCTCGACGGTCACCGAAACGCCCAGGGCCAGAAGCTTCTTGACCGCGTCGGGCGTGGTCGCCACCCGCGTCTCGCCAGCCCGGCGCTCCCTGGTCACGGCGACAACGGCCATCGCGAAAAACCCCTAGAGCGCGAAGCCAACAGGCGGAATCGCCTTATGACTTAATCGCGCCTTCGAATCAAATTCCAGAACCCGTTTCAGATTTCGGACCAAGATCTTCAAGGCTCTAGTGGTCCTCGGCGGGCTTGCCGCGCCTGAGGAACCAAATGCCCAGGCCCAGCACCACCAAGCCCGGGATCAGCCCGCCCAGGAAGCCAGCCCCCAGACAGAACCACAGGCTCAGCATCAACACCAGGACCCCCACGTGCAGCGCGGCGTATTTCGTGAGCTCGTCGAAGACGCGGTAGGTGTGCACCTGCTCTCTGATGTTCTGGTCGCCATGGTGATAGGTGTCGGCGGCGTCATCCATGGTCCGGCGGGTCCCTGCTGAAAATCGAGTGGTCAAACGCGAAGTGTGCGCGGGTGCTACACCAGCAGCGGGGGCCGCTCAAGCTGGCCACACCGCCAGCAGGCTGCGCAGGGCGGCGACCAGCGCCAGGGGCTGGTCAACCATGATGTGGTGCTCGCTGTCGGGAATGACGATCTTCGGGATGGTGTCAGGGATCTGCGCCGGTCGCCGCGAGCCCGGGCCGTGCCTGCGGATGATCTCCGAGCGGTCGCCATAGACATGGACGAGCGGAGTGACGACGGCGGACGGGTCGAAGGCGATCATTCCGCCGCGATCGAGCTTGGCCCACAGCCCGGGGTCGAAGCGCCACGTCCACCCCTCGCCCGATCCGTCAGCCATCGGTGCGGGCCTGAGGGAGCGGCGGGCAATGTAGTCGGCGATGAAGAGGTTTCCCGGAACCTGCGGCGGCATGAATCGGAAGCGGGTGAGGGCCTGCTCGAGTGTGGGATAGACGCGGTTGGTTCCCCCTCCCCGCCCCATCGGTCCGCGGAATCGCGGAGGCGTACGGCCGGCGGCCCGTTCCTCCTTCTCCCATTGCTCGATCTCTTCCGGCGTCGGCGGACCGCCGAACCCGGTGTCGACCAGGATGCAGGCGCGCATGCGCTCGCGATGATGGGCCGCCGAGTAGAAGACCTGGGCGCCGCCGAAGGAGTGGCCGATGTAGATGGGCTTCACCGGGGCCTCGTAGAGCCCCGCCGCCCGGGCGCATTCGAAGATCTCGGTGGCGAACGTCTCGAACGTATAGCGCTCGCGCCAGTCCGACCCGCCCATGCCCGATAGCGACAGGGCCGCGACGCGGTAGTCGTCGGCGAGGAAGGGAGCGATGAAACTCCACCAGTCGGCGTGGGCGCTGTTGCCGTGCACCAGGATGAGCCCCGGCTTGCCGCGATCGCCCCAGGTCAACAGCTCGATGTTCGCGCCCAGGACGGGAACGAGCGTGCGTTCTGGAGCCTTGGCCACCGCCTCGTGAAACCAGGCCGGCGCGGGCGGCGCCTCGCCCTGGAAGGGCGCCAGCGGCGAAGCGATCTCCGGCGCCAGGTCAGGATCGAGGTGTTGTGGCTGATCCTCGTCGACGATTGCCGGCGCAGCGGTTGCGTTCCGAATATCGTCGGCCATGATCCATCTCACGCTTCACGCCACCAGACGGCGCCGCAGCATGACTAACAAGCGTTTGAAAAATCGCAAGCGGCGATCAAGCCGCGCCCTCTATCAAGGTCCACAGCCTCGAAAAGATTGCCGCCCGGGCGGACGAACCGGAGCCGGACGGCCAGTTCAAGCTATCGAGCCTGATCTGAAATCTCAGGCTCGAAGGTTATCACGAACCAATGAGCCGCGCCGGCGGATCACTGCATCCAGCTGGGCGTACCTGTCCCCGTCTGCATGAAGCTGTACAGCAGGAAGGCCAGGAGCACCGCCGCGCACACCCCGATTCCCCTGACGACCCAGGATTCCATCTTCTCGGCCAGATGGCGCGGTTTGTGATGCTTGACCTTGACGTCTTGGGCTTCCCCCGGAATCACTGTTTCTTTCATTTCCTCACCCTTTCCACGAAGCACTCGGCCTCTAACCACCGCCTTCGGCGCTAGAAAGGACTCCGCGAAAGCTGAACCTCACGAGAGCCGGGCGGCGCGCCTGTTGACCGGAATCAGCAGGCAGGAAATAAAATATGCGCCTCCCACCCAGCGCCGTCAATATTCGGCCGGCCTTTGCCTCGGTGCTACAGCGTTGGATCCTGCGCAACCCGCACCACCGTCTTGCCGAAATTGCTGCCCTGCAGCATTTCCATGAAGGCCGCGGGCACGACTTCGAGACCTTCCCGGATATCCTCGCGGTATCGCACCGCGCCGGAGGCCACCCACGGCGCCATCTCTTTCAGGAAGGCGTCATGATGGTCGGCCACGAAGTCGCCCACGAAGAGGTCGCGCACCGCCACGCCGCGGTCCTGAAACACGGTCCGGCCTCGCGCCATCAGGGCCGCGCGGGCGTCGGCCCCCGCCTCGTCCCCATAGTGGGCGATCAGGCCGCAGATGGTCATCCGGGCTCCTTTATTGAACAGCGGCAAAACCGCATCGAATACCGGTCCGCCAACATTCTCGAAGTAAACATCGACCCCGTCGGGGCAGGCTTCGCGGAGGTCTTCGGCGAAGGTTGGGCTCAGGTGGGAGACGCAGGCGTCGAACCGCAACTCATCGGTTACGAACCGGCATTTCTCTTCCCGCCCGGCGATCCCAACCACCTTTGCGCCGCGCAGGCGGGCGAGCTGGCCGGCGATCTGACCGACTCCGCCGGACGCGGCGGAGATCACCGCCATCTCTCCAGGCTTGGGATCGCTCATCAGCACCATACCGGCGTAGGCGGTCAGGCCCAGCATTCCCAGCACGCCCACGGCCAGGGAGATGCGGCCCTGGGCCGGGTCGAGCTTGCGCGGGATCATGTAGGACGGGCGGGCGACGCCCTCCCCCATCAGGGCGTATTCGGCCCAGCCGTTGGTGTTGAACACCAGATCCCCCGGCGCGAAGCCCTCCATCCGGCTCTCGATCACCTCGGAAACGGTGCGCGCATGACAGGGGGCGCCCGGGGCCTCGATGCCGCGGCGCTTGTACCCCCACTGATAGGGGTCGAGCGAAATATAGATCGTCCGGCTGAGCGCCTGGCCGGGGCCGGGAGTCGGGATCGGACCCTCGCGAAGTACGAAGGTGTCGGCGTCCGGCCATGGGCCGAGCGGCCTGTCGGCCAGGGTCCAGTACCTGTTCATCGCCGCCTCCCGAGTTTTCACCCACCTTAGGCGGCGAGCCCCACCGCCGCCAGCGCCGCCGCCTGGCGTGCGCCCAGGGCCGCCTCCGAGAACCCTTCCAGCGAGGCCTCGAAGAGACGGCGCCAGTTATGCTCGGCGCCGAGGTGCAGGAAGGCCGAGCCCAGGCCGATGGCCGCGCGGTCCATGAACACGAACTCGCGGGGGATGGTGACCGGCCCCTTCTCCTCGAGAGCCTTCTTCACCTGGAAGGCCTCGCGCCGGCCGTAAGCGCCCGGGGCTACCCCGTCGGCGACCGTGCGGACCCGGTCGTCGAGGAGGGGACCATAGATGAAGCGGGCCCAGATTCCGAGCACGTCCGCCAGGTCCTGGGAGAGGCCCTTGAATCCCCAGGCCTCGTAGGCGGCGATTTCGCCGGCCTTGTCGCCCGCCACGATGGACCGGTAGAGCTTGACCACCCCGCCTACGAACTTCGGCGGGAAGATGCGCACGCAGCCGAAATCGAGCAGGTTGAGCCGGCCGCCGGCCTCGGCGAAGCTGTAGTTGCCCAGATGTGGATCGCCGTGGATGATGCCGAGGTGGGTGAGCGGAGACCACCAGCCCTCGAAGAGGATTCGCGCCACCTGGTTGCGGGTCTTCTGGTCCGCGTCCTTGAACGTCCGTAGTCCCTCGCCGTCGAGCCATTCCATGGTCAGCAGCCGGGCGGTGGAGAGGTCAGGTTCAGGGGTGGGAATCCAGATGTCGTCGCGATCCGCGAAGTAGGCGCCGTAAAGACGCATGGCCCGGGCCTCGCGGTCGTAGTCCAGCTCCTCGCGGATGCGCTCGCCGATCTCCTCGGCCATCTCGCGGGTGTCGATGGCGCTGAACATCTGGCGCCCGAGGCCGAGCATGACGCGCAGCTGGCCTAGGTCGCTCTCCACCGCGCTCTGCATCTCGGGATATTGCAGCTTCACGGCCAGGGTCCGGCCGTCGTGGGCGGTCGCCCGGTGCACCTGGCCCAGGGAGGCGGCGGCGGCGGGCGCCTGGTCGAACTCGGCGAACCGCGATTGCCAGTCGGGGCCGAGCTCGGCGGCCATCCGGCGGCGCACGAAGGCCGGCCCCATGGCCGGGGCGTTGGTCTGCAGCTCGGCCAGTTCGGCGGCGAACTCCGGCGGCAGCAGGTCCGGCACTGTGGCCAGCAGCTGGGCCACCTTCATCAGAGGGCCCTTGAGCTTGCCGAGCGTCTCCTTCAGCGCCTTCGCGTTGCGCGCCGTGGTGTCGCCGTTCGCAAATAGGGCGTTGGCCCCGAACGTCGCCGCCGCGCCGGAAAGCCCCGCGCCTACCCGGGCGAAGCGCGCCACGCGGCCGCTCAGGCGATCGCGCTCGGGATCATCGACCATCAGACCTCAGACCAGCGCCTCGAAGGCGTCCACCAGTCGCTCCAGCCGCAGGCAGCCCCCTCGCCAGAAGCTGGGCAGGCGGGGATCCAGGCCGAACGGCGCCAGGGCTTCCACATAGGTGCGCGTGCCGCCCCCCGCCAGCAGGCGTTCGTAAAGCGCCGTGAAGGCAGCCGGATCGCCGCGGCGGGCCTCCATCAGAGCCTCCACCAGCAGGTTTCCGAAAGCGTAGGCGTAGACATAGAAAGGCGCGTGCACGAAGTGGCTGACATAGCCCCAGTAGTGCTCGTAGCCGGGGTTGAGCCGCACGGCCGGTCCCAGGCTCTCGCCCATGGCCGCCATCCACAACTCGCCAATCGCTTCCGGCGACACCTCGCCCTCCTTGCGGGCGGCGTGGAAACGGCTTTCGAAACGGTGGAAGGCGATCTGGCGCACCACCGTGTTCAGGGCGTCCTCGATCTTGCCGGCCAGCAGGCCGCGACGATCCTCCGGCGTCGCCTCCGCGAGCAGGCGGTCGAAGAGCAGTCCCTCGGCGAAGATCGAGGCGGTCTCCGCCAGGGTCAGGGGCGTGTCCGCCAGCAGCGTCCCCTGGGGCGCGGCCAAGGTCTGGTGGACGGCGTGGCCGAGTTCGTGGGCCAGGGTCAGCACGTCGCGCCGCTCGCCCATGAAGTTCATGAAGACGTAGGGGTGACGCGGCGCGGTCACCGAATGGGAATAGGCCCCCGACTGCTTGCCGGGCCGGGGCAGCGCGTCGATCCACGGCCTGTCAAAGAATAGTTTGGCGCGGTCCGCCAAGGCCGGGTCGAGGTCGGCGAAGGAATCGAGCACCATTCCGCGGGCCTCGTCCCAGCCGTAGGCGCGCGGGGTCGCCGCGGTGAGGGGCGCGTTGCGGTCCCAGTGGTCCAGGCGCGTCTTGCCCATCACCTTGGCCTTCAGCCGGTAATAGCGGTGGCTGATCTTCGGATAGGCCTCGACGACGGCCGCCTCGAGGGCCTCCACCGCGGCGCCGTCCACCTCATTGGCGATGTTGCGCGCGGCGATCGGGCCGTCGTAGCGCCGCCAGCGGTCCTCGACCTGCTTCTCGGCGGCGAGGGTGTTGTAGCACAGGGCCAGCACGTCCTCGCGTTCGGCCAGGGCCTTGGCCAGGCCCTTGGCGGCGACGCGGCGCCGGTCGGTGACCGGGTCCGACAGGCGGTTCAGCGTTTCCGACAAGGTGAGGCGCTCGGCGCCCACGCGGGCCCGCAGCCGCGCCAGGGTGTCGTCATAGAGCCGCACCCAGTTGGCGATCGCCGGGGCGCGGTCCACCAGCAGCCGCTCCATCTCGGGGCTCAGCTCGTGCGGACGCGACAGGCGCACCCGGCGCAGCCAGGGTCGCCAGCGGGCGGCGGCGGGGTCGGCGGCCATGGCGGCCTCGAGCTCGGCGTCCTCCAGGGCGTTCAGCTCCAGAGTGAAGAACACCGCCTCGGCGCCGATGGCCGCCGACTTGGCCCGCACATCGGCCTCGAACAGGGCCCACTTCGGGTCGTCCCGGCTGACCGAGGCGGCGAGACCCGCATAGGCCCCGACGCTCCACAGGGCGTTAGTCGCCTCCTCATAGAGCCCGACGCCGCTCGCGATCAGGGCGCCCAGCCGCGCGGGATCGGAGCGCGCCGCCACGAACTGGCCCTTCAGCCCCACCAGTTGGGCGTTCGCCCGGCGGGCCGCGTCCAGGTCGGCGGCGATCCGCGGATCGTCCGGCCCCGAGTAGAGGTCGTCCAGGCTCCAGCATGGAGGAGCGGCGGCGGCGCTGAGATCACGGGTCGGGGCGTTCATCGGGGAGATCTCTCCAGCGACCCTATCAAAGCCGCGTCGACGCCGCGCGGGTCAACCCTCGTCGTTCGCTGCCGCCGGCGCCGGTCGCCGGCGGCTCCGGCGCAAGCCCGGCCGCGGTTCGCCCTTGGCCTTGGCGGCGATCTCCTTCAACTTGACGGTCTGCAGAGCCGAAAGCGCCGCTCCGGGCTGACCCTTGTCGGGATCTCCGAACGCCCGGCCGTAGGTCTCGACCCGCGCGGCCACCGAGCCCAGGAACTCGCCCTCCCAGTCGCTGAGATCGACTCCCGCGCGCTCGGCCGTCCGACGGGCCTTTCTCAGCGCGTTCAACGCCGCGCGACGGGCCTGGAGACGAGGGTCGGGCGAGCTTCGCTTCACAATCCTCCGATGGCCGAGATGTAGAGGTCGATCAAGGCCTCTTCTTCCTGCCGCTTGGCCTTGTCTTGCTTGCGCAGGCGCACGACCTTGCGGACGATCTTGGTGTCGAAGCCTTCGCCCTTGGCCTCGGCGTAGACCTCCTTGAGGTCGGTCGACACGGCCGCCTTGTCCTCCTCCAGGCGCTCGATGCGCTCGATCAGGCTTTTGAGCTTGCCCTGGGCGGTCGTGTCGATCGTGTCCAGTGCCGCGGCGCCGTCGGCCATGTGGGAAGTCCTCGATATTGAAAGGTGAAGCGGCGGACCTTAAGGATCGCTGCGCCCCAAGTCATCGCCCCAGCCAACGCCCTTGGGGCGTTGTCCACAGAAGACTGATCCAAACGGGGACCGGAGACTCCCATGACCCGCCACACCGTCACCCAGGCCGAGGCCGAGGAGGCCGTCCGTATCCTGATCCAATGGGCGGGCGACGACCCCGACCGCGAAGGCTTGGCCGAAACGCCCTCCAGGGTCGCCAAGTCCTACCGCGAACTGTTCGCCGGCTACACCACCGATCCCAGGGGCTATCTCGAGCGGACCTTCGAGGAGGTGGGCGGCTACGACGAGCTGGTGGTGCTGCGCGACATCCCGGTGGTCAGCTTCTGCGAACATCACATGCTGCCGGTCATCGGCCGCGCCCATGTGGGCTACCTGCCCACCAACCGCGTCGTGGGCATCTCGAAGCTGGCCCGGGTGGTGCACGGCTTCGCCCGGCGCCTGCAGATCCAGGAGAAGCTCACCGCCGAGATCGCCCATGCCATCGACGAGGTGCTGTCGCCCAAAGGCGTTGGCGTGGTCATCGAGGCCGAGCACAGCTGCATGACCCTGCGTGGCGTCAACACGCCGGGGGCGAGCCTTACCACCAGCCGGCTGACCGGCGTCATTCGCGACGACGCCCGCACCCGTCAGGAGTTCCTGAGATTGGCTAGGGGGACCTGAACCGCGCCGGCGGCTGAACCGGGCTCAGCCCTGGCGGGCCTTATAGCGCGGGTTGGTCTTGTTGATCACGTAAAGGCGGCCCTTGCGACGCACGAGCTTGCAGTCGCGATGGCGCGTCTTCAGCGTCTTCAGCGAGCTTCTGACTTTCATGGGTCTCGTCCAGGGGCGGCGATTGCGAAGCGCGGTCGTATAGGGAGGCGGCGCAGCGAAGTCAATCTGGCGAAGGCCGACCGTATGGCCCCACCCACGCTCATCGGCTAGGCTTCGGCCCGCGACTTGACCCGGTCGCCGCCCCCCCTACCTTGCCGCCATGGACCGCCGAGTCTTTCTCGTCCTCGCCGCCGCGAGCGTCGCCGGCTCCGCGATCGCCCAGACACCCGCAGGCGTCGAGACGGCGGCAGGCGCACCGCCGCCCGGGCCCGCCCCGGCCGACCTGCTCGGCGCGACCGGCGAGGGTTATTTCATTGACTGGCTGAACGGCTTCTATGCGCAGGCGCTCGTGGCGGGTGTGTCCCGGGCGGTGCTGGACTCGGCCCTTTCGGGCCTCTCGCCCGATCCGCGGGTGCTGGCTCTGGACTCCCGCCAGCCCGAGTTCGCCAGACCTGTGGGGGACTACATCCGCAGCACGGTCAGCGGCCAGCGCATCGCCATCGGCCGCGAGAATATGCAGGCGATCCCGGAGCTGCAGACCATCGAGCAGGTGTGGGGTGTGCCCCGGGAGATCTTGATCGCCATCTGGGCGATGGAAAGCCGGTTCGGCGCCCAGACCGGCGACATGGACGTCGTCCGCTCCCTCGCCACCCTGGCCGCCCTTGGACGGCGCCGACCATGGGCCGAAGGGGAGCTGATGGCGTGCCTGAAGATCCTTGGCCAGGGCGACGCGCCACGCGGGATGTTGCGCGGCTCCTGGGCCGGCGCGATGGGGCAGACCCAGATGCTGCCCTCCACCTATCTCGCCTACGCCGCCGACGGGAACGGAGACGGCAGGCGCGACATCTGGAACTCGGCCCCCGACGCCCTGGCCTCGGCCGCTAACCTGCTCGGCCACGACGGTTGGCGCCGGGACGAGGGCTGGGCGCGCGAGGTGATCCTGCCCTCTGGCTTTGACTATGGCCTGGCGGAGGGCCCGGCCGACGTCCCCTACACCTGGGCGGGCCGGGGCGCGGCCCGGGCCGACGGCCTGGCGTGGAGTGCGATCGAGGCCGCCGCCCCCTGCATCCTCCTACTCCCGGCGGGCGCCCAGGGGCCGGCCTTCTTGGCTCTGCCCAACCACTTCGTCATACGCAAGTACAACAACTCCCTGGCCTACGCCCTGGCCGTGGGCCTCCTGGCCGATGCGTTCGCGGGCGCGCCGCCCGTGCGCACGCCATGGCCGCCGGAGACGACCCTGTCGCTGAACGACCGCCTGGCCGCCCAGACCGCCCTCGCCAGCCTCGGCTATAATCCGGGGAACGCCGATGGGGTCATCGGCCTGTCGACCCGCCAGGCCCTGCGCGCCTGGCAGAAGGCGCGGGGACTACCGGCCGACGGATACCTCTCGGCCGACATGGTGCGGCGGCTCAGAGCCGGGGCCGCGGGGGCGGCCGCCAGAGCTCCGCCCGCTCAGACGCTGACACCTTCCTGATTGCGCTCGAGGCTGGATTGCGCCGTCTCGTCCTCGGTTGTGGGCGCGGCGCCGGCCCGGGCCAGCACGCCATTGGCGACCGCATAGGCCATCAGCCCGGCGAGAATGGCCGTGTTGACCAGGAACGGAGCCGGGCCCCAGGCCCCGTAGAGCATCACGAACAGCGGCGCGACCACGGTGTTGAGCCCGTTGACCGCCGCGATGGCGCCGGCCGCCCGCGCCTGCTCGGCATGGCTCACGGCCAGCGAGGCGCCGGCGGTGAACCCCGGCCGGCAGAAGCCGTAGCCCAGGCTGGAGAGGGCATAGCCCAGCACCACGCCCGAGTAGCTGGGCGCGAAGGCGACGATGAGATTGGCCAGGGCGGCGAGCCCGGCGCCCCAGCGCAGCAGATCGCGCGGGGCCATGCGGAACATGCGGATCAGGCCCCACTGGGCGAGCAGCCCGGCGATCGCCCCCGCCATCATGGCCACCGCCGTGTAACCCTGGGCCTGCATCGGTGGCAGGCGCAGCTTGTCGATGATCAGGAAGCCCAGCGTCTGGCCCTGGGCCGTCTGGGCGGCCGCAACGAGGAAGCCGTAGACCAGGAAGGGCCTCAAGCGAGGGTCGCGCAGCAGGGAGGGGCGCGGAGTCCCCGGCTCGGTGGGCGGCTCGCGCGAGGTGGGAGGCGGCGCGATGGGGCCCTCCGGCAGGCAGCGCAGCACCACGATCGTCATCGCCGCGGCGATGACGGCGAAAGCGAACATCGGGCCGGCGAGGCCCATCCCCGGCAGGACGAACGCGGGTGCGATGGCGGGGCCGATGATGGTGCCCAGGCCGAAGGCGCCGGCGAGCCCGGCCATGGCGCCGGTGCGCTCCTCGCGGTCGGTGCGCTCGGCCACATAGGCCTGGGTGGCGGGATTGGACGCCGAGCCGAACAGGCCGAACAGCGCCCGCGAGAGCAGGAACAGCACGAAGATCACCATCGGGGCGGCCAGGTGGCGCACGCCGGCGGCCACCACGCCGCCGCAGCAGACCATCGACACCATGAACCCCACCAGGCCGACGATCATCATCGGCTTGCGGCCGGAGCGATCCGAGCGGGCGGCCCAGAACGGCGAGGAGAACGCCCACAACAGCGCCGAGAGCGAAAAGATCGCCGCCACCAGATAGTCGGGAAAGCCGATCTGCCGGCCTATCGCAGGCAGCACCGACTGCATGCCGGTGTTGCCGAGGGCGGTGGCTATGGAGACGCCGAAGATGATCGCGAACGAGCGGCGCGGCAAGCGCGGCCCCAACTCGGGGCCAGAAGACTCGGTCGCCGCGGACATCGGCGACCTGTTATCGGCGCGCGCGGGACGGCGCAACGCGGTCGCCAGGATGGGGTTCAGGAGCCGCAAAAGTGATCACGCTCTCGTGAACTCTGTTCTTGCGTTCGAGCGCGAACGGGTCATAATCCTCGCCGTGCGCCCCGGGGGGTGCTGGATTTCAGTGCTCCCACCGTCTTGGCGTTCACCAACACCCTAAGGGAAACATGACCATGACCACCGACCTGATGCGCAAAGTGCTCG
>JAQGIW010000005.1 GCA_028290905.1 Caulobacteraceae bacterium
GTCGCCGCCGCCGAGCGGGGCGCCCGGGTGACCATGCTGGAGCGGGCGCCGGAAAGCGAGGCGGGGGGCAACACCCGCTTCACCGCCGGCGCCATGCGCTTCGCCTATCGCGGCGTCGAAGACCTGCGCCGCCTGATGCCGGACCTGACCGACGAGGAGGTGGCGCGCACCGACTTCGGCGCCTATCCGGAAGAGCGGTTCTTCGAGGACATGGGCCGGGTGACCGACTACCGGACCCATCCGGACCTCTGCGAACTGCTGGTGCGGCAGAGCCGCGACACCCTCGAGTGGATGGCGCGGAAGGGAATCCGCTTCAATCCGATCTGGGGCCGGCAGGCCTTCCTGGTGGACGGCCGCTTCACCTTCTGGGGTGGGCTGACAGTGGAGGCCACCGGCGGCGGCCCGGGGCTGGTGGCGAGCTGGACCGCGGTCGCGGCGCGGATGGGCATCGAAATCCGCTATGAGGCGCGGGCGCTCGCCCTGATCGCCGACGACGACGGCGTCAAGGGCGTGCGGGTCCGGCAGAACGGCAGGACCGGCGAGCTCACCGCGGACGCCGTGGTGCTGGCCGCCGGCGGCTTCGAGGCCAATGTCGAGTGGCGCACGCGCTATCTCGGACCAGGCTGGGACACCGCCAAAGTGCGGGGGACCCGCTTCAACACCGGCGATGGGCTGCGCATGGCGCTCGACATCGGGGCCATGGCGGCGGGGCAGTGGTCGGGCTGCCACGCGGTGGGCTGGGAGCGCAACGCCCCCGAGTTCGGCGACCTGGCCGTCGGTGACGGCTTCCAGAAGCACTCTTACCCCTTCGGGGTGATGCTGAACGCGGGCGGCGAGCGCTTCGTCGACGAGGGGGCGGATTTCCGCAACTACACCTACGCCAAGTACGGGCGGGTCATCCTCGCCCAGCCGGGGCAGTTCGCCTGGCAGGTGTTCGACGCCAAGGTGAAACACCTGCTGCGCGACGAATATCGCATCCGCCAGGTGACCAAGGTGACGGCCGACAGCCTGGAGGCGCTGGTGGAGAAGCTGGACGGCGTCGATCCCGCCAGGGCCCTCCAGACCCTGCAGGACTTCAACGCCGCCGTGCGGACCGATATCCCCTTCGATCCCAACGTGAAGGACGGCCGCGCCGCCGTCGGCGTCTCGCCGCCGAAGTCGAACTGGGCCAACCGCCTCGATGAGCCGCCGTTCGAGGCCTACGCGGTGACCTGCGGGATCACCTTCACCTTCGGCGGCCTGCGGATCGACAGGCGCGCCCAGGTTCTGGACCAGGACCTCGCGCCGATCCCCGGCCTATACGCCGCCGGCGAGATGGTCGGCGGCCTCTTCTACGAAAACTACCCCGGCGGCTCGGGCCTCACCGCCGGCGCCGTGTTCGGCCGCATCGCCGGAGCCGCCGCGGCCGAGGCCGTTCACTGACTGCCGATCGTCAGCTTTCAGGCTTCAGCTCGGGCCTTCGCGCCCGGCCGTCGTGGGGCCCCAGGGGCCCGGCGGGGGCGTCGCGCCAACGGTCCTCGCGGGTCGCTTCGTGGTCGGGGTTAAGCGGATAGCGGATGCGGTTCTCCGGCTTGTTGGCCTCGCCCACCACGAGCAGGCGCACCTCGTCCTCGGTGTTGTTCAGGAACGTATGACAGATGCCTGTCCCGGCCGGGAAGGCGACCGCGTCGCCGGGTTTGAGGGCATGCAGATGGCCGTCTATCCAGACGTCCGGGCGGCCTTCGATGACGAAGACGAACTCTTCCTCCGCGCTCTCGGCGTGGGGGTAGGAGGTCCGTCGACGCGGCGGCAGGCGCTCGTGGTGAATGCCGATGCGCGTCAGGCCGAGTGCCCGCGCCAGGGGCGCGCCGACGGACATCAGCTCCGTGTCGCCGGGATAATGCGACTCCTCCTCCGGGCTCTCGAGGTCGGTCCAGTGGGCGATGAAGTCGGGGCGGTCGGGCATGGCGATTTCCAGAAGTAAAGACGCGGGCTGGAAGCCCGCGATCCGGGCTAGATCACCGAGCGGGCGCGGAGGTCGGCGATGGCGGCTTCGTCGTAGCCGAGTTCGGCGAGGATGCTGTCGGTGTGTTCGCCCAGGACCGGGGCGCGGTGGCGGAGGTCGGCAGGGGTGTCGGAGAGGGCGAGGGCGACGCGGGCGATCGGGGCGGGGGCCGGGAGGCCGGGGTAGTCGGTGGGCTGGAAGAAGCCCATGGCCTGGACGTGGGGATCGTCGAGCACCTGCTGGGGCTTCAGCACCGGGCCGGCCGGGATCATCGCCTCGCCGAGGATGGCCAGGGCGTCGGCCGAGGTGCGCTCGGCGCACCAGCGGCTCATGCGCTCGGAGAGCAGCGGCCCGTTCTCGCCGCGCGAGATGTCGTCCTTGAAGCGCGGGTCGGTGAGCCAATGATCCTCGCCCATCAGCCTCGCCCAGCGGCGGAAGAGAGGGTCGCCGACCACCTGGACGAGGATCCAGCCGTCGCGCGTGCGGAAGATGTCCACCGGTCCGGAGGTCTGGCCGCGGTTGCCGGTTGGGGTCCGATTGATCCCCAGCAGGGCCTGCTCGATCAGCATGGCGTTGCTGACCGTGAGGGCTGTGCCGAGCAGGGCGCCCTCGACCACCTGGCCACGGCCCGTCTGCTGGCGGGCCATCAGGGCGAGCACCGTGCCGAAGGCGCAATGCAGGGCGGTGCCGAAATCGACCCACGCGGCCTGGAAGCGGAAGGGCTTTTCGCCGTCCGCCTCCGAGGTCATGTAGGTGGCGCCCGACATCACCTGGCCGATGCCGTCGAAACCAACGCGCTCGCTGTAGGGGCCGCCGCGGCCGTAGGCGGTGACCATGGTGAGGATGATGTCCGGTTTGACGGCCTTCAGGCTCTCGTAGTCGAGCTTCATGGCGGCGAGGGTCTGGGGCGGCAGGTTGGCGACCACCACGTCGGCGGTGGCCACTAGCCGGCGGACCACCTCCTGCCCCGCCTCGGTCATCGGGTCGAGGGTCATGCCGCGCTTGTTGCGGCCCACCTGCTGGAACAGGGCGCCGTCGCCGGTCTCCGAAACCGGGGCCTGGAAGCGGTCCTCGCCGCCGGTGCGCTTCTCGATGCGGATGACCTCGGCGCCGAAGTCGCCCAGCAGGGCGGCGCAGTAGGGCCCCGCGATGTAGCGGCCGAAGTCGAGCACGCGGACGCCCGCCAGCACCTGCCGCATCGCCCCTCCCGCCAAATCACCTGCTACGGGGCTCACCGCTTGAGGAATCCGTCGATCCCCGCCTTGGCGCTGTCGTAGCCGAGGTTCTCGGCCATGGCGCGGGAGGCCACGGCGTAGGCGTCGGCCAGGGGCCGCTCGATCTGGCGGTTGAACACCGCCTTGCCGAGCGCGATGGCTTCCGGCGGCTTGGCCGCGATCGTGGCGGCGGCGGCGTCCACGGCGCCGTCCAGCTCATCGGCCGGGACCGCGCGGTTGATCAGGCCCATGGCGGCGGCTTCGGCGGCCGAGGCGAAGCGGCCGGTGAGCAGCAGGTCCAGGGCGTCCTTGCGGCCCACGGCCCGGGCGACGGCGACGCCGGGGGTCGAGCAGAACAGCCCGAGGTTGATCCCCGAGACGGCGAAGCGGGCGGTGTCGACGGCGAAAGCGAGGTCGCAGCTGGCCACCAGCTGGCAGCCCGCCGCCACCGCGGCGCCCTGCACCCGGGCGATGACGGGCTTGGGCGAGTTGACGATGGCCTGCATCAAGGCGCTGCACTGGGCGAACAGGGCCTCGTGCTCGGCGGCCTCATCGCTGGCGCGCAGCTCCCCGAGGTCGTGGCCGGCGCAGAAGACCTTGCCCGCCGCACCAAGCACAATGACCCGCACCGCGGGGTCGGCCACCGCTTCCGCGACCGCGTCGGCCAGGGCGGTCATCATTGCCGCCGAAAGGGCGTTGGCGTGGGAGGGATCGTTGAGGGTAAGGCGCGCGACGGCGCCCTCCGTGCAGCCCGACACCAGCGGTTCGGTCATGGCGATGTCCTCCCGAGATCGGCGCCGACGGTTGGCTGGAAACGGCGCGCGGTCAAGCCGGCGCGCGCTAGACGGGGTTCTCGGTCGGCCATTTTGGTGCGCGCTTCTCCCGGTGCGACGCGACCCCTTCCCGCGGCTCGTCGCCGGCGAATCCGAGGAACTCCAGGGCCAGGGAGGCGTCGAAGGTCGGTCCCATCTGCCGTAGCCAGTTGTTGAGGGCGTGCTTGGTCCAGCGGATCGCGCCTTGGGCGCCGGTCGCCAAGCGAGTGGCCAGCTCCACCGCCTTGTCGTCGAGCTCGGCGTCGTCCACCGCCAGGCTGATGAGGCCGATGTCTGCCGCTTCCTGGCCGAGCAGTTGGTCGCACAGCAGCAGATAGTACTTGGCCCGGGCCATGCCGATCAAAAGGGGCCAGATGATCGCCGCGTGGTCGCCGGCCGCGACGCCCAGGCGCGTGTGGCCGTCGATGATCCGGCAGTCCCTGGTGGCGATGGAGATGTCGGCGAGCACCCCCACCACCAAGCCTGCGCCGACCGCGACGCCGCGCATGGCGCTGACCACCGGCTTGTTGCAGTTGATCAGGTTGTAGACGATGGCCCGCGCCTCCTTCCAGCCGCGGGCGCGGGCGGCGGGATCGTCCATAAGGTCCTCGACCATGGCGAAGTCGCCGCCGGCCGAGAACACCCGCTCATTGCCGGTGACGATGACGGCGTTGACGGTCGGATCGGCGTCGACGTCGATCCAGATCCGGGCCAGCTCGGCGTGCATGGCGTGGTCGGCGGTGTTCATCCGGCCGTTGTCGAGACGGATGCGCAGCACCTTGGGATGGGGACGGTCGAACCTCAGCCGGGTGTAGCTGGCGTACGGGTCGGGTGTGCTCACTGGTGCGATCCTCCGGCGGTTATCGTTTTAGGCGCGGCCGAGCCGTACGGCGCCGCGAGGCCCGTGAAAACCACCGGCAGGCGCCGGGCAGATCGCCGGGAGGCGCCGGGAAGAGCGGATCGCGACCAACCGGCCGCGATCCGCTGGCAACCCATCGGAGAGCAATCCTTGGGTTGCGGCGACGGCTTCTGGCACATATCATGCCAATGTCAACCGGCGGACAGAGGCGCTGCTTCACCACGCGGCATCAGGCCGTGAGGGACCGGCGAAGGTCCTGGGTCCAGGCTCCGAGAGCCTCGAGGGCGGCTTCCTCGGTGAGGGTCTCGGCCTGGTGCAGGCTTTCCGCGTCGGCCCAGTCCGGGAACGGCGTGCCCCGGCGGACGTGGCGCCCGGCGGCGGTGTGCTCCTGGCTGGTCTTGACGAGATCGGCGGCGGGGAAACGTAGAGACGCTCGGATCAGGGCCGGCCAGAGACGCCGGTGCACCAGGCTGACCTTTCCACCGACAACGCAACAGACCAGGACCTCGGGCGAGGCCGTTATGGTTTCGACGACCCGAAAGATGTCGTGGCTCTTCGGATGACCCCACCAGCTTCCCTTGATCGACTCGCCGGCAATCACCTCGACCATTCGCGGCGCCGGCCCCTTGCCAGCCAGCAGCACCACGCCCTGGGTCCGTACGAATTCCAGAGCCTCTTCAGCTGTCATCATTGGTAGCTCCAATCAGGACCGACGGCGAGGATCCGAGAAGGATCGATATTCGCCAAGAGGGTGCAAGGGCGACGCCACGGGCAGGCGCCCGTCCATGACGTCGCCCTTGCAGATCAGAAGCGGTGCACGAGGCTCGCCGCGACCGTGTTGTCGTCGCCGCCGTTATGGTCGTAGCTCTTGCGCGTGTAGTCGACCCGGATCGCATTCTTGGCGTTCAGGTCGTACATCGCGCCCACGCCGTAGTTGAGGCTGGCCAGGTCGCTGCGGCCCGCCACGCCGTTGTTGTTCAGGTTGAACCGCGTTTCACCGACCCCGACGCGGGCGAGCAGGTTGAAGCGCTGGGTCACGGGCAGGTAGGCGACGCCATAGGCGGCGACGGCGTAGTTTATCCGCTCGCTGACCGGACTGCTCAAGTGGGTCGCCACGTCGCTGTTGGTCCCCACGTCGAGCTCGCCCTCGGCGCCCAGGTAGGGGTTGAACTTGGCGCCGAACTTGACGTCGGCGGCGCCGAGGTCGGCGCCCTTGCGGAAATCCTCGGCGTAGCCCAGGGACCCGTAGGTCTGGATTGCGTCATCACTCTGGGCGAACGCTTGCGACTGGCTGAAGCCCAAGATCAGGGCAGCGACGAACACGGGTTGCATCTTGATCATGTGAAATACTCCTGGCGCACGGAATTGCGCGCCCCGCATAGGTACAGCTGCCCACGTCCGATTGCCGGCTGAACACGGGTAATACTAAGAATATAGTTTCAAGATACCCGGTTATGTCTCATGAGCGCGTCAAGAAGCGGTATTGTTACTGGACGCATGACGACCGTGTCGCATTGCAATACGCGATCGGGGGCGCATGAGGCGAAGCCCGGCGCGGCGGGCCGCCTACCTAGAGGGCAACTGTTCCGGCAGTTCGACGAGGGCGACGAGGCCCTTTGGCGCATTGACCAAGCGGACGTCGCCCCCGTGCTCGCGGGCGATGGACCTGGCGATGGCGAGGCCGAGACCGATGCCGCCGCCGTTCAATGTGCGGGCGCGCTCGGCGCGATAAAAGGGTTCGAACACGCGGCCCAGCTCTTCGGGCGGAAGGCCAGGGCCGTCGTCGGCGATCTCCACGAGCGCCCCGCCTTCGGACCGGCGGAGGCTGACCCGCGCGGTCTTGCCATAGCGGACCGCGTTGTCGATGAGATTGGCGAACAGGCGCTGAAGGGCCGAGGCGTCGCCGTCGACGATGGGGTGGGCCTCGGTGACGATCGAGGCCTCCGCCCCCGTGGCGGCGGCGTCGTCGACCGCGCACTCGACCACCGACAGCAGGTCCAACGGTTCGCGCGGGCCGGGGCTGCCGGCGCCGCGAATGAAATCCAGGACCGCGGTGATCATCTGTTCCATCTGGGTCAGATCGGCCGCCACCGCGGCCCGCAGCTCAGGCGTCGCCTTTTCCATCCGAAAGCGGACGCGGGCCAGCGGCGTGCGCAGGTCGTGGGAGATGGCCCCGACCATTGCGGTTCGGTCCTGGACATAGCGCTTCAGTCGGGTCTGCATCTGGTTGAAGGCCCTGGCGGCGACACCGATCTCGGCGGGGCCGCCAGGCACGAGCGACGGCGCGTTTGGATCCTTGCCGAAGCGATCCGCGGCGACGGCAAAACGCCGCAACGGAGCGGTTATCCGCCGCGCGAAGAGGTATCCCGGCGGCAGGACGAGCATGAGGCTCAGCCCGAACCAGAGAAGCACCCGGCGCTCCCAGTCGTTCGGGAATCCTTCCGGCGACGGCTTGACCAGGATCCAGCCACCCTGGGGACGCTGGATGGCTGCCGTGAAGCCGCCCAGAACGAGACGATCGGGATCGGCGGCCGTGCCCGCGAAGCCGCGCACCGGGCACGGAAGCATTGGCATAGCCGAAAAGGCCCGCCACGGCCCCGGGCGCGGCAGGTGGGGCCGAGAAAGGCCCGGCCGCATGGGCGGCCGCCATGGAGACAGGGCCTCGGCCACCCACCGGCTGGACCCGGCCAGACCGACTTCCTCAAATCGGACCTTCGCCGGCGGCAGGCCGACGAGATTGGCGAGGTCGAGGCGGATACGGTCTCCGACACATCGGGCGGGCCGGTCGGCGGGGGGCGACGTCGCCAAGCTGCGCTCGAGGCGGCGGCCGTAGCTGACGGCCAGCGGCCCGCCGCGAAGCGCTTCGGCGACCTCGTTCAGATGATAGATCGGCGGCCTGGGCGGCGGCAGGACCGTGACCAGCACCCCCGTCACCAGCTGCGCGACCAGCACGCCCGCGGTCAGCAGGGCGATCACCTGCACAGCGATCGGCGGCCCGACCCCGGACGAGGACGGCTTGGCGGCAGGAAGAACGGCTGCGCGGGTCAGAAGCGGGTGGGCGCGGCGTTGAACAAATAGCCCGCCCCCCGATAGGTGGTGATCAGTTCGCGGTCGACACAGGCGTTGAGCTTGCGCCGCAGCCGGCTGATCTGCACGTCGACCGCGCGATCGAAGATGTCGGCGTCGGAGCCATGGGCGTGTTCGAGCAGCGCCTCGCGGGACAGGATGCGGTTGGGGCTGGTCACGAACGCCATGAGGAGCGAGAGTTCGCCGCCGGTCAGGCAGATCGCGACACCGTTCGGTCCCCTCAGTCGGCGGCGCGATACGTCGAGTTGCGCGCCGGCGAAGGCGTAGCTGGTGTGGGAGGACGTCTCCGCCGCCCCTTCGCGCCGGCGCCGCATCACCGCCCGCAGGCGGGCGAGGAGCTCGCGGGGATTGCACGGCTTGGCCAGATAGTCGTCAGCGCCCAGTTCCAGGCCGACGATCCGATCGGCCTCCTCGCCCATGGCGCTCAGCATGACGACGGACGGGCCGCGCTGCTTGGCCAGGCGCTTGCAGATCGAGAGGCCGTCCTCGCCGGGCATCATCAGGTCGAGGACGACGATGTCGAAGCTGTCGCGCAGGAGCATGCGGTCCATCTCGGCGCCGCCGTCGGCGCCTTCGGCGATCAGGCCGCGATCCGACAGATAGGCCGTGACCTGCTCGCGGAAGCCCAGGTCGTCGTCGACGACGAGGACGTGGGCCGACTTCGGCTCTTCGGGCGTGTCCATGGTCCGGTTATCGCCCCCGTTTGTGGCGGCAGCGTTCCAGACTTGCCGCATTCTGAAACGAAGCCTGAAACGTACGGCCCCGCCGCCTATCTAAGGCGTGTCTCGCCTGGGAGGAGATCATGCCGGAAACGAGGAAGGCGCGCGCCGTGGGCTTCAACCACGTCGCGCTGGAGGTGGGCGACATCGAGGAGGCGCTGGCGTTCTACGGCAAGTTGTTCGCATTCGAGCTGCGCGGCAGGAGCTGGGAGATGGCGTTCATCGACCTGGGCGATCAGTTCCTGGCGCTGCAGAAGGGGCGCAGGCAACCCTCGGACGATGGCCGACACTTCGGCCTGGTGGTCGACGACAAGGAGGCCGTGCGCCGGGCCCTGGCCGAGGCCGGGGTCGAGACCCTGCCCGGAGACTTCCTCGACTTCCGCGATCCCTGGGGCAATCGCATCGAGATCGTCGGCTACGACAACATCCAGTTCTCCAAAGCCCCGAACGTACTGCGCGGCATGGGCCTGACGCACCTTACCAAGACCCCGAGCGCTCTCAAGGAGCTGGAGGAGAAGGGCATGGCGCCGGGCTGAGCGGATTGCGGCTGAACAAGGTCGGTGCGGGTTACGCCACCGTGGCGTTCGCGACGGTCATGTCTCCGCGCCGGGCGAGCAGGCAGGCGATCGAGATGTCCTCGTCGAGTTCCTCCCAATGAAGGCCACTGGGACTGATGGTGACCCCGGCGCGCTGGGAAGGCGTAGCGCGCCGCAGTCGAGGGAACCACGTCAGCGGCACGCCAAGCGTGCGGCCGTCATCCAGATCGACCCACGTCGACCAATTGTCGAAGCGAACGGCCGCCGCCCTGGCCGAAGTCCAGGCCCTCTCGATCTCTTCGCGGCGCGGCTCGACCTGATCGAGGAGACCCGCCAACACTCTGGCGTGCTCCGGCACGATCACTGTTCATGCGATAGGCTGGCCGAAGGCGCCGACCTCGCCTGCCGGGGCCACCCGACGATAGATCAACGCCTCGGCCACATGCACCCGCCGCACCGGGCCGCCGCCTTCCAGGTCGGCGATGGTGCGGGCTAGGCGAAGGGTGCGGGTCCAGCCGCGGGCGGTGAGGGTGCGGGCTTCGGCGGCCTTGGCCATCAGGGCCTTGGCCGGGGCGTCGAGGGCGACGATGTGGTCCAGCCAGGCGCCTTCCGCCCTGGCGTTGAGGGGGCTGGCGTAGTTGCGGTCGGCGCCGAGGCCATTGGATCCCTCGCCCGCCGCCTCGGCGCGGCGAATCTGGATGTCGCGGGCGGCGGCGACGCGGGCGGCGACTTCGGCGGTTCCCTCGGCCGGTGGCGGTAGGGCGAGGTCGGCGGCGGTGACGGGCGGCACCTCGACGGTGAGATCGATGCGGTCGAGCAGAGGGCCGGAAACGCGGCCCTGGTAGGCCTGCAGGCAGCGCGGGGCCTTGCCGCAGGCGCCCCTGCCGAGGCCGCCGACCCCGCAGCGGCAGGGATTCATCGCCGCCACCAGCTGCACCCGGGCTGGATAGCGCACGTGGGCGTTGGCGCGGGCCACCCTCACCTCTCCGGTCTCCAAGGGCTGGCGAAGGGAATCCAGGGCCTGGGCGCTGAACTCGGGGAGTTCATCCAGGAAGAGGACGCCGTTGTGCGCGAGGGAGACCTCGCCCGGCCTGACCCTCAGGCCGCCGCCGGTGAGGGCCGCCATGCTCGCCGAGTGATGCGGGCTGCGGAACGGGCGGGCGCGGGTCAGGGCGCCCTTGGCGATCAGGCCGGCGAGGGAATGCACCAGCGAGGTCTCCAGCAGCTCGGCGGCGGTGAGTGGCGGCAGCAGGCCGGCCAGGCGCTGGGCCAGCATCGACTTCCCCGATCCGGGCGGGCCGACATAGAGCAGGTTGTGGCCGCCGGCGGCGGCGATCTCCAGGGCGCGCTTGGCGTTCTCCTGGCCCTTGACGTCCCTGAGGTCCGGCCCACGCCCGGCGTCGACCATGGGACCGGGCCGCGGGGCTCCCAGGATCTGCACGCCGCGGAAGTGGTTGACGAGGGCGATCAGCGAACGGGGCGCGAGGATGGCGGTCTCGCCGGCCCAGGCCGCCTCCGGTCCGCAGGCCTCCGGGCAGATCAGGCCGAGCCCCAGGGCCCCGGCGGCCATGGCCGCCGGCAAGGCGCCGGCCACCGGCGTGATCTCGCCGTTGAGGTTGAGCTCGCCGATCGCCGCCCAGCCGTCGAGGGCGTCCTGGGGCACGATGCCCATCGCGCCCATCATCGCCAGGGCGATGGGGAGGTCGTAGTGGTTGCCTTCCTTGGGGAGGTCGGCCGGGGCGAGATTGGCCACCACCCGGCCGCTCGGCAAGGCCAGGCCCAGCCCGGCGAAGGCGGCGCGCACCCGTTCCCGCGCCTCGCCCACGGCCTTGTCGGCCAGGCCCACGACGACGAACGCCGTGGCCCCGCCGACCTTCTGGACCTCGACGTCGACCCGCCGGGCCTCTACGCCCTCGAACGCCACAGACACGATCCGCGCCGCCATCCGCCCGCCCCTTCCGTAGCCCTGATGATGTCCTTCGGAAATCCAAATCGGGCCCCATGCTTTGCATTTTGCATCTAGAGCGGGACTCAGGCAATGGGCGAAATGGCCCAGGGTCACGCGCCCCGCTTCAGGGCCAGGTTATCCACAGGCGGCCCCAGAGACGCCGGGACCCAAGGTGAACGAAATGAGAACTATAAGCGAATTGACGATGGATCAATCAATCGTCGCAGAGAACGAACGATAAAATTCTAGGTTCGTTAAAATTCGAACTAATTGGCGCGGATTGCCTCGATCCGGTCCCACAGGACGGCGGCGACGTCGGGGCCGCCGAAGCGTTTCAGCTGCTGTCCGCCGGTGGGCGAGGTGACGTTGATCTCGGTCAGATAGTCGCCGATGACGTCGATCCCAACGAACAGCAGGCCCCGTCGCTTCAACTCCGGACCGATGATCCGGCAGATTTCGCGGTCGCGCCCGGTCAGCTCCACGGCCTCGGCGCGCCCGCCGCGGGCGAGGTTGGAGCGCACCTGGCCATCGGCGGGGACGCGGTTGATCGCCCCCACCGGCTCGCCGTCCACCAGCAGGACGCGCTTGTCGCCTCGGGAGACGGCGGGCACGAACTTCTGGGCGATCACCGGTTCGCGGCCGATCATGGCGTGCAGCTCAAGCAGAGCGCCGAGGTTGGGATCGTCCGGCTTCAGCCGCACCACCCCCGAGCCGCCCCCGCCGTAGAGGGGCTTGAGAACCATGTCGCCGTGGCGGCCGCGGAAGTCCTCGATGGCCAGGGGATCGCGGGTGATCAGGGTGGGCGGCTGGAGGCCCGGAAAGCTGGTGACGAACAGCTTCTCGGGGGCGTTGCGCACCTCGGCCGGGTTGTTCACCACCAGGGTCGCCGGGTGGATGGTCTCCAGGAAGTGGGTGGCGGTGATGTAGGCCATGTCGAAGGGCGGGTCCTGGCGCATCAGCACCACGTCCATCTCGGCCAGCGGGCGCACCTCCAACGCGCCGAGGTCGGCGTGGTCGCCCTTTATCTCGCGCAGAGCGAGGGGACGACCGCGGGCGTAGACCCGGCCGTCCTCGAGGGAGAGGAAGTCGGGCTCGTAGACCCACAGGGAATGCCCCCGCGCCTGCGCCTCGATCAACATCAGGAAGGTGGTGTCCGTGTCGATCTTAATCCCCAGAATGGGGTCCATCTGGACGGCGACCTTCAACGACATGATGTTCCCCCGCGACGACGCGCGGTCCGAGTATCCCGCCGCGCACGCGCCTATATGGCGCGGGGTGCGCACCGGCGCGAGGCCTAGTCCCTCTTCAGAGCCAGGGCCCGGGCATAAAGCTCGCGGCGCGAGAGGCCGAGCGCCTTGGCGACTTCCGAGGCCGCGCGCGCCGGGCCGACCCGCGCCGCGGCCTCGGCCAGCGCCGCGTCGGCCTCGTCGGCGCTGGCGACGGGCTCGGCGCAGGGCCCCACCACAACCACGATCTCGCCCTTGGGGGCGATGAGGCGGGGGTCGGCGGCGAGGTCGGCCAGTGGCCCGCGGATCACCGTCTCATGCAGCTTGGTCAGCTCCCGCGCCACCGCCGCCTCGCGGGCGCCGAACACCGCCGCCATGTCCGCCAGGCTGGCCGCAAGGCGCGGCCCACCCTCGTAGAAGACCAGGGTGGCGCGGATCGGGGCGAGCTCGGCGAACAGAGCGCGGCGGCCGGCGGAGCGCGACGGCGGGAAGCCGGCGAACAGGAAGCGATCGGTGGGCAGGCCCGCGACCGTCAGGGCCGCCAGGGCCGCCGAGGGGCCGGGGACCGGGAACACGGCCGAGCCCTGCGCCACCGCCTCCTTCACCAGCCGGTAGCCGGGATCGGAGATCAGGGGCGTGCCGGCGTCGGAGATCAGGGCGAGGATTCCCCCGCCGGCGAGCGCCGCCAGGGCCTTGGGACGCACCCGCTCGGCCGCGTGCTCGTCGTAGCGCTCCAGCCGCCCCTTGATCCCATGGGCCGCCAGCAGCTTGCCGCCAACGCGGGTGTCCTCGCACAGGATCACGTCCGCGCCGGCCAGGACGTCCAGGGCGCGCAGGGTAATGTCCCGCAGATTGCCGATCGGCGTCGCCACCAGATAGAGCCCGGGGACGAGAAGGTTGGGCCCCTTGCCCGTTGGCTTCAGCGCATGGGGTGTGGGGGCGGTGGTCCGCGACGTCGGCATGGGTCCAAAGTAGATCAAATCGCCGCAAAGACGACCCCGGGGCGGCGTAGTTCCAGCTTGAGCCCGGGGCGGCGCAGCCCTACCCTGAGGACCCTTCGGACGCTGTCCAGGAGCTTCGCCATGTTGCGTCTTGTGTCGACCGTCACCTGCGCCGCTCTCGGCCTTGCCGCGTTCGCGACGCCGGCGGCGGCGGACTCGATCTCCTTCGGGGACTACTTCTTCTACGGCGACAACTTGGCCAACGGGTTTTCGTCGGTGACCGACGACGGGGTCGCCTACCATGTGACGGGACCCGGAAGCGGGTTTCAGCTTCTCGGCGAGGGCGTCCCCAACTTCGACTGGAACGGTGAGTTCAAAGGAGGCGTTTTCGTGCTGTACGACGGCGTCGCGTCCGGCGCCGTGACGATCAGCTTCGACAGCGCCCTCTCCAGCTTCACCGGCTTCGCCGCGCAGCCGAAAGCCTTTGGTCCCTATACGGCGACCCTGATCGCCTACGACGGATCCACCCAGGTCGGCTCGAGCGTCTATACCTCGGCCAACTTCGGGGGGCCGGAGGGAACCATCCCCTATTTCTCGGTGTTCGCTCCGGCGATCACCTCGGTGGTGATCAGCACCAGCAACGACGGCATGGGCATCGGCCTGGGGAGCGACAACGCCGGTATTCCCGAGCCGGCGGCGTGGGCCCTGATGACGATCGGGCTAGCCTGCCTGGGCGCCGCCTTGCGCCTGCACCGCGGCCTCGCCGCCGCAAACCGCTAGCCTTCAGCCGCCGGCGACCAGTTCGGCGATCACACGGTCGAGGACCGGGCGCCCGGCGGGGGTGGCGACGAGGCGTCCGTCCTGACGGCGCACCAGGGGGTCGAGCGACTCGAGGCGCGAGGCGGGGATGGCGAGGGGGGCGAGGTCGGCGATCGGCACGCCCTCCACGGTGCGCAGGCCCATCAGCAGGCGCTCGAGCGCGACTTCACGAGGCGCCAGAGGTTCGCGCGGCGACCCCGTCCCGGCGCGCCTCACCTGCTCGACATAGGCGATTATGGCGTCGGGAGCGGCCGCAGCGAAACGCTGGCCTTCAAGGGTGAGCCGGCCATGAGCGCCGGGGCCTACCCCGACATAATCTTCGCCGCGCCAGTAGATCAGGTTGTGACGGGAACGGGCGGCTCGGCCCCGGGCGTGGTTCGAGACCTCATAGGCCTCGAAGCCGGCGCCGCCGAGCACGCTCTGGGTGGTCTCGTAGAAGTCGGCGGCGCGGTCGGCGTCCAGCGGGACCAGGTTCCCGCGCTGGACCCGCCGGTGGAACGCCGCGCCCGGTTCTATGGTCAGCTGGTAGGGGGAGATGTGCTCGGCCCCCAGGCCCGCGACGAGCGACAGCTCGTCCGCCCAGGCGGCGAGGTCCTGGCCCGGCAGGGCGTAGATGAGGTCGACGGAGAGGCGGGCGAAGGCCGCGCGCGCGACCTCGATGGCCCGGCGCGCGGCTCGGGCGTCGTGGTTACGGCCGAGCAGCCCGAGCGCGGCGTCGTCCAGCGACTGCACGCCCAGGGAGAGGCGGTTCACGCCCGCCGCCGAGAGGGCCGCGAACCGGTCCGCCTCCGCGTCGGTGGGGTTGGCCTCGAGGGTGATCTCGAGATCGTCCGCGGGCGTCCACAAGGCCCGCGCCGCCTCGATCAGCCGCCCAACGTCGGTGGGGTCCATCAGGGAGGGCGTGCCGCCGCCGAAGAAGATCGACACCAGTCGGCGCGGTCCGGTGAGGGCGGCGTGGGCCTTCAGGTCGGCGAGGATCGCCGCCGTCAGGGCCGCCTTCTGTTCCGGCCGCCCGCGATCGCGCACAACGTTGAAGTCGCAGTAGGGACAGATGCGGGCGCAATAAGGCCAGTGGATATAGACGCCCAGAGTCTCAAGAGGGTTTGGGGCCGTCAAAACAGCGCCGCCTCCAGCGCGGCGAACGCCCGCGCCCGGTGGCTCATGGCGTCCTTGGCCTCCGGGTCCATCTCGCCGAACGTCATCACGCCGCCCGCGGGGATGAAGATCGGGTCGTAGCCGAAGCCGCGGCCCCCGCGGGGCGGGAAGGTCAGGGCGCCGTCGACGCGTCCCTCGACCGCGACGAGAGGTCCCCCGGGCCAGGCCACCGCCAGGGCGCAGACGAACCAGGCGGAGACGTCGGTGTCCTCGGTGTCGGCGAGACGCTCTTCCACCAGGGCGATGGCGCGGGCGAAGTTGCGGTCCGGCCCCGCCCAGCGCGCCGAATGGATCCCGGGCGCGCCATCCAGGGCGGCGACGCAGAGGCCGGAGTCGTCGGCCAGGGCGATGAGGCCGGAGGCGTCGGCCGCCGCCCGGGCCTTCACCATGGCGTTGCCCATGAACGTCGTCTCGGGCTCCTCCGGCTCGGGGAGCCCGAGCTCGGCGGCGGAGACCACATCGAAGCGGCCCTGCAGCAGGGCGGCCAGTTCGCGGGCCTTGCCGGGATTGTGGGTGGCGGCGACCAGCCGCGCGCCGGGGTCGAGGGAAAGGCTCATGCCGGAGTCCTACCCCCTCCCCCGTCGGTGGCCAACCATGCTGCATTGCAAAATCTTAATGTTGATAAACGATATGTAATTTGATCGAGAAACGATATCGACATAGGAATATCACACAGGGACGGCGCAGTGCCATCCCGCACTGCACAAAAGGAGCACTACCATGACCACCAAATCCGCCATCCGGTTCTTCGACACCGTCGCCATTCGCGTTTTCAACTCCGCGGTCCTCGTCGGCCTCGGCGCTGTCGCCATCAGCCTGATCGCTCAATAGAGCGGCGATGCAAACAATTGCGCGCGGGACCGGCAACCGGCCCGCCCCGGCAACCCGGGGCGGGCCGGTTCGCCTTTGACAACGACACCGAAACCATAATGTTGAGCTTGGCGGCCGCGCGCGACACCGGCGACCGTGCGACGCTAGGAGGAAGGATGCGCGCCCTGGGGCCCGGCTCGGTCTCGAGCTTTCTCAAAGTGATCCTGGACGTGGTGCGATGGGCTCTGATGATCTCGATCGGAGCCCTGGCCGTGGCGGTCCTTGCGGCCCTCCTGCTCAGCTTCAATCCCGACCTGCTCGGCGGGGCGGTCAATCTGGGCGACCTCCACCTCAAGGGCCCCTTGCTCGGCCCGATCCTCGCCGCGACCCTGATTGCGACCGACCTGTACATGGCCGGGGCGCTGGTCATCGTCGGACGGCTGCGGAAGATCTTTCAGACCCTGATCGCCGGCGACCCCTTCCATCCGGACAACGTCAGGCGCCTGAGGATTATCGGCGCCGCCCTGGCCTTCCTGGAGCTGGGCCGCTTCGCCTTCGCGGCGGTGGCGCGGATGATGGCCCATGAGCTGGGGATCGCCCGCCCCGGCATCTCCGCGCACGTGAACCTGACCGCCTGGTTCGCCGTTCTGGTGATCGTGGTCCTGGCCGAGGTGTTCCGCGAGGGCGCCCGCCTGCGGGGCGAGGCGGAGCTGACGATCTAGTCCATGCCCATCCGCGTCCGCCTCGACCGCCTGCTGCTGGATCGACGCATGTCCCTCACCGAACTGGCCGACCGCGTCGGCGTGACGATCGCCAATTTGTCGATCCTCAAGACCGGCAAGGCGCGCGCGATCCGCTTCTCCACCCTCGCCTCGCTGTGCCGGGAGCTGGACTGCCAGCCCGGCGACCTGATGGCTTTCGAACCCGGCCCCCCCGGCGAGCCGGAGGAGGACGGGCTGGAGGAGTAGAGGGAAGCTGGCCTTCTCTTCCCCCCGCTGGGGGAAGTACCGGCGAAGCCGGGGAAGGGGGCTGACCGGGCCAGATCTCCGCAGCGGCGGCCCCCTCCACCCCTTCGGGGTCTCCCTCCCGCAGTGGGGGAGGAGAGGCGGCGGGATGACTTACCGGGCGACCGCAGCGGCCTGCATCTCGACCAGCGTCGCGATCCCATCGCGGGCCAGGGTGAAGAGCTGTTCGAACTCGTCCCGCGTGAAGCCGCGCTTCTCGCCGGTGGCCTGGATCTCCACGATGTCGCCCGAGCCGGTGAGGACGAAGTTGGCGTCGGCCTCGGCGTTGCTGTCTTCCTCGTAATCGAGGTCGAGCACGGGCAGGCCTCCGAAGACGCCGCACGAGATCGCCGCCACGTGATCCAGGACAGGGTCGCTCGCGATCACCCCCTCCTCCAGCAGGTGACGCGTCGCCAGCCTCAGGGCCACCCAGGCGCCGGTGATCGCCGCGGTGCGCGTGCCGCCGTCGGCCTGGACGACGTCGCAGTCGAGGGTGATCTGGCGTTCGCCAAGGGCCTTCAGATCGACGACGGCGCGCATCGAGCGGCCGATCAGCCGCTGAATCTCCTGGGTGCGGCCCGACTGCTTGCCCTGGGCGGCCTCCCGACGGCCGCGGGTGTGGGTCGCCCGGGGGAGCATGCCGTACTCGGCCGTCACCCAGCCCTGGCCACGCCCGCGCAGGAACGGCGGCACGCCTTCCTCCAGGCTGGCGGTGACCAGGACCTTGGTGTGGCCGAAGCTCACAAGGCACGAACCCTCCGCGTAGCGGTTGACGCCGATCTCAAGGGTCACGGGGCGCAGGGCGTCGGCAAGGCGTTCCGAGGGACGCATGGGTTCTCCGTAAGGTTGCGGGCGCGCCTTGCGCCGCAAGAGGGCGCGCTTATCCTTGAATCCCAGAGACCCGTCCATGACCAACCCGCTGATCGGCCCAACCTCCCTTACCGGCGCCTCCCTCGCCGAACTGGACGCCCGCGCCCGGGACATCTTCCGGCGCATCGTCGAAAGCTATCTGGAGACCGGCGAGCCGGTCGGCTCGCGCACTCTTTCGCGGGGCGGCGTCCATCTCTCGCCGGCCTCGATCCGCAACACGATGCAGGACCTCACCGAGATGGGACTGCTGGGCGCGCCGCACATCAGCGCCGGGCGACTGCCGACCCACGCCGGTCTTCGGTTGTTCGTGGACGGGCTGCTAGAGGTGGGAGATGTCGGCGAGGACGACCGCCAGGCCATCGAGGCGCGGCTCTCCGCCCACGGCCGAAGCTTCGATTCGGCGATGGACGAGGCGAGCGCCATCCTTTCCGGGCTCGCCGGCGGCGCCGGGGTGGTGGTGACACCGGCGCGGGACGCCGGGGTCAAGCACGTCGAATTCGTCGCGCTGGGCGTCGACCAGGCCCTGGCGATCATGGTCTTCGATGACGGCACGGTGGAGAACCGGCTGATGCGCCGCCCCGCGGGGGTGACCCCGGCCGCCCTACAGGAGGCGTCGAACTTCCTCAACAACCGCCTGCGCGGCAAGACCCTGGGCGAGGCGAAGGCGGAGGTTTCGGGCGAGGTGGCCCGGGCCCGCCGCGAGCTCGACACCGCCGCCGCCCGCCTGATCGAGGAGGGCCTGGCCGCCTGGAGCGGCGGCGAGGGCGCGGCGCGCGCCCTGATCGTGCGCGGCCGCGCCAACCTGCTGGGCGATCCGGGAGCCGCCGCCGATCTCGAGCGTGTGCGCATGCTGTTCGACGACCTTGAACAGAAGGAGCAGCTCATCGGGCTGCTGGACGACGTCCGCGACGCCGAGGGCGTGCGAATCTTCATCGGCGCGGAGACGCGTCTGTTTTCGCTGTCGGGTTCCGCCCTGATCGCGGCCCCCTATATGTCGGGATCGAAGAGGGTCTTGGGCGCGATCGGGGTGATTGGGCCGGCCCGTCTGAACTATGCCCGGGTGATCCCGTTGGTGGACTACACCGCGCGCGCGCTGGGCCGCATCATGAACGCCGGCGGGTGACCCACGGCGTCCCAGAAGAAGAAGAAGGACGATGACCGATATCGACACCGCCGAAGAACGCGCCGAGGACGACGCCGCCGCCGCCCTGGACGAAGCCAAGCTGGAGGCCCTGCGCGCCGAGGCCGCTTCCCTGAAGGAACAGGCCCTGCGCTACGCCGCGGAGGTGGAGAACATGCGCCGCCGCGCCGAGCGTGAGGTGAACGACGCGCGCGCCTTCGCGATCTCCAAGTTCGCCAAGGATCTGCTGGGGGTGGCCGACAACCTCTCCCGCGCCCTCGAGCACGCGCCGCGTGACGCCGAGGACCCGCTGGTCCGCAACCTCGCCGTCGGCCTGGAGATGACCCAGAAGGATCTCCAGACGGCCTTCGAGCGCAACGGACTGAAGCGCATCGAGCCGGCCGTGGGTGACAAGTTCGATCCGCACCAGCACCAGGCGGTGATGGAGCAGACCTCCTCGGAGGCGACCCCGGGGAGCGTCGCGCAGGTGCTGCAGACCGGCTATGAGCTGTTCGGGCGTATCGTCCGTCCGGCCATGGTGGTGGTCGCCGCCCGCGACTCCACCGGAACCCGCCCGGAAACGGAATCGCCCGCTCCCCAAGGCGATGGAGCGGCGAACGGCGCCGAGGGCTGACGCAAACTGCGCCATGAGGCAGGCCTCGGCTTGAAGGCCCCTTCCTCAGGCCGACATTTCCGCTAGTCTGCCAAGTCCCTTGCAACCGGCCGCGCCCAGGGATTCGCCCGGGCCGACGTTTCGGATGGTGACATGAAGCTGACGATCGAGCGGGCCGCGCTGTTGAAAGGGCTCGGGCACGTGCAGAGCGTCGTGGAACGGCGCAACACCATCCCGATCCTCTCGAACGTCCTGCTCACGGCCCGTCCGTCGGGACTGGCCCTGTCGGCGACCGATCTCGACATGGAGATCATCGACGAGACCTCGGCCCATGTGGAGACCGCCGGCCAGATCACCGCCCCGGCCCACACCCTGTACGAGATCGTCCGCAAGCTGCCCGAGGGCGCTGAGATATCCCTGAGCTTCAACGGCGAGGATCCGCGCCTGCAGGTGCGCGCCGGCCGCTATCGGGTGAATCTGCCGGTGCTGCCTGCCGGCGACTTTCCGGTGATGTCGTCCGAGGGCCTCGCCGGCCCGGTGTCGGTGGACACCGCCGGCCTGATGCGCCTGATCGACCGCACGCGCTTCGCCATCTCCACCGAAGAGACCCGGTACTATCTCACCGGCATCTATCTCCACACCCTGGTGGAGGATGGCCGGGAGATCCTGCGGGCCGTGGCCACGGACGGCCACCGCCTGGCGCTGGCGGATATGCCCGCGCCTGAGGGGGCGGCCGGGGCGCCGGGGGTGATCGTCCCGCGCAAGACCATCCAGGAGGCGAGGCGACTGCTGGAGGACTCGGGCGAGACCATCGACGTCCTGCTCAGCCCCCAGAAGGCGCGGTTCGAATTCGGGCAGGCCAGCCTCACCTCCAAGGTGATCGACGGCTCGTTCCCCGACTACACGCGGGTCATCCCGCGCGACAACGACCGGATCATGCGGGTGGACAACGCCCTCTTCGCCGCCGCCGTCGACCGCGTCTCCACCATCTCCTCAGAGAAGAGCCGGTCGGTGAAGATGTCGGCCGAGCCCGGGCGCATCGTGCTCACGGTGCGCAACATGGAAACCGGACAGGCGGTGGAGGAGCTGGAGGTCGAGTACGACGGCGAGCCCTTCGACATCGGCTTCAACGCCCGCTACCTGTTGGACGTGACCGCCCAGATCGGAGGTGAGTTCACCGAGTTCCGCTTCGCCGACCGCGCGGCCTCAGCGACCATGCTCGACCCGGTCCTGGTGATCGATCCCACCGACGCGGGCGTGCAATATGTCCTGATGCCCCTGCGGGCCTAGAACCCGATGATGTCGTTCCGAAATCCGGATCAGTCCCTACCTTTTGGTTCTAAGGCGCGATCCGGACATGAGGCGATCGCGCCTCACGTCATCGTGCTTTAGGACCCCTCCATCGACCTGCATCCGACGGTGCGCTCGGCGCTCATCCAGCTTCGCCTGACCGATTTTCGTTGCTACCACCGGGCCGACCTGGCGCCGGAGGGCCGCAGCGTCTTCCTTTTCGGCCCCAACGGAGCCGGCAAAACCAACCTGCTGGAAGCGATCAGCCTGCTCTCTCCGGGCCGTGGCCTGCGCGGCGCGGCGCTGTCGGAGGTCGGCCGCCGTGCGCCGGCCGAGGCCGACGGGGCGCCCTGGGCGGTGTCGGCGCGCCTCGCCGACGGGGAGGGGGAGATGATGGCCGGCACCGGGGTGGAAACCCGCGACTCGGCCCGGCGGCTGTTGCGCATCGACGGCGAGCCGGCCACGCCCGGCGAGTTGGCGCGGCGCCTGCG
>JAQGIW010000158.1 GCA_028290905.1 Caulobacteraceae bacterium
TGTGGACGACGCTACGCCTCGCCCACAACCCCACAGGCACAGCTACTACAAGCAGCGGACATTTGATGAGCTACGAAAAGCGGACATCTTCACGTGCTCTCGACAGCGCAGACGTTGGAAAGCGGACCAGCTTAACTTGGCTCGTGGGCGCGTTGGACGATGAGCCCGATGGAAGTCGTGGCGAATCCCTCGATGGCGAGTTTCAGGTGGGGCTCGGCCCGGTAGGGCGGTACGTCTATGTATCTGTCGAGCGGGGCCAGCCCCGGGTCGAAATCGAACGGCGTCACGCTGTGACCGCGCGCCTCAAGACGCTCGGCGAGGGCTTCCATGTCCCGCCGCCGGAACAGGACCGTGCCGACGTTGTCGAGGGTCGCGTCGTCGGAGCTGAGGTTGAACTCCGTCGTGTGGACCGCCCATCCCCCAGGCTTCACGCAGGCCATGGCGCGCTCCACGAACTGCAAACCGTTTTCGATCGATCCCAGGTGCTCGAAGGCGCAGGCGGACCAGCAGAAGTCGAACTCGCCCAGGTCGGCGGGAATCGCGTTCATGTCGCAGACGCGAAACGACACGCGCCGGTCGAAGGTCTCCGGCGGGCACAGATGGTCGTAGCGTATGGTGGCGAGGCTGGCGGCGTGCTGGTCGCGGTCGCTCCAGCCCAGGCGCGTCGCGTCCTCGGAGGCGACGTCCGTGGCGAGGATGTCGCAGCCTTCCGAGGCGAAGAACGCCGACAGGGGCTCGTGGCCGACGCCGAAGCCCAGCCCCCTCGCCCCGGGTCGAACGACGCCGCGTTCCCACAGGGCCTGGCAGATGAACACATATTCCCAGGCCTTGCGGTGATAGCTCGGCGGCAATCCCAGGCGTCGGCTCCAGTAGGCGAAATGAGCCTTCTCGAAGGACTCCTGGCGGCAGACGGTCGAATTGGGAAAGGCGCCCGCCGCCGGAGCGCCATCGATCCACGATGACTTGTCCTGCCAAGTCTGGGCCGGCGGCAGGCTGAGTTGCCCCACGAGCAGCCTCGTCTCCCGTCGTAGTCTCTCGACCTCCGTCGCCAGCACCTTCAGGCTCCGCTGGTTGTCCAGAACGACCGCCCTCGTGCCGGTGATCGCCCAAGCCAGGCCGCTCCAGCCTTCGCGCAAACGTTTGAACATCCGTCCGTCAATAGCGCCGCCCCATCCGGGCGCAAGCGACGCGCGCCCGCCCATGCCGAAAACACCCGTTGTCTGGACCGGCGCGTTGTGGAAAGGACAGCAAAGCCCGCTGCAACATGGGAAAGCTCGTGACGATCGACGCCCTGCCCTTTGCCGACTTCATCGTCTCCCGCCTTCTCAAAACCCTCCCCTCCTTTCCTCATTCCAATCGCGCCGTCGCCGAGACCGCCGTGCCCATCGAGGGCGACGACTGGTATTGGGCCGACGACAACGCCAAGGTCCTCGAACTGTTGAGCCTGCCCGCGGTCTGGCGAGCCCACCCCGAGGCGGTGACCGATGTCGTCCGCTTCGTCTGCGCGATGTGCGACGGTCCGCTGATCTTCCGGCGCATCGCGGCGCCCCGGTTCAGCATCGAGGAAAACGAAGGCGGCCGGGGACGCTTCCTCCACAGCCTGATGAACATCTCCTGCGATCTCGAGCACGGGGAGGTCGCCCTCGGAATGCGCTTCCACGACGGCAGGACGGCCAAGAACGCCACCTTCGGCGGCAACTACATCCGCTTCCGCCATGGACTGGTCACGCACACGGTGGACGCCGAAGACGGCATCTATCGCACGGCCATCGAACCTCTCGAAAACGGCGTCCGTTTGATCTGGACGTCGCGGATAGAATACAAGAAGGGAGTGTTCTCGAAGCAGAAGATCTACGTCGGAGATCTCACCTACACCTGTACCATAGTTTCGGATTCGATGTTCGTCAGCTTCCGGGCGGACTTCGACATCAGTCCGGACGTCGAGTTGTCGGACGTGGTGTTGACGTTCGGATGCGACCGCCTGAGCCACAACGACAACAATATCCGCTACGAGATGGTGTCGGCCGCTACTGAAGGGGGCCCGGTTCGTCAGGCGGCGACGCGCGGCGGCGGGATCAACGCGCCATTGAAGGGCTCGCCCTACTGGTCGATCTCCCAGACCTCGCACATGTCCGGCTTCGCCGTCGCGATCCACAGCCTGCCGGTCGAGCCGGCGCGCGTCACCGGCCTCAAGGGCCAGTGCAACATCATGTCGCGCCTGCACTGGGTCGCCTCCGAACATGAGTTCGCCGGACCCCAGACGGGGCGTATCAGCGCGGCGGAAAGGAAGATCATCACCGCGGGCGGGTTCTATGCGGACACGAACCTGTACGCCGACAGCATCGCCCGCCAGTGCCAGCTCAGCGACGCCGGCGCTCCGCCCACGGATTTCTCCGTGTCCTACGACTATGGAGCCGAGATCAACGCCATGGCGCGGTGCCTGCGCACGCTAGCCGACCCCGACCCGCCGATCGTCGGCGACGAGGCCGACGCGCTGCGCGAGCAGCTGACAAGCAAGCTCGACACCCTGATCGCCTCCTACGACCGGTATTTCGTCAAGCCGGCCCGCGACGACACCTCCGCCGTCTTCTCGCGATCCCTGGCCTTCGTCGCCTTGGCGCACGTTGAGCTGCTGAAGATGAACAACGACGGCGCGAGGGCCGAGGCGCTGCGCGAACTCTGCACCCTGATCGCCCGCTTCGAACGGCCCAACACCGGCGTGGACGGCAAGCCGCAATCGGGCTTCGTCATGGGGTCTTCGAACGACGCCCTGCCCTATGTGGATTGCCACGCGCCGTGCATGCTGGCGCTGGTGCGGGCCTCCACCGTGCTCGAGACCGACGAATGGCTGGAGGCCATCGACAGGGGGCTCGCCGCGTTCTGTCTCGACACCCAGAAGTTCTTCTTTCTCGGGGACCAGAAGATCGATGTCGTCTGCGTGGATTTTCAGGACGGCTGGGGCCGACGCCACCGCCTCGAGACCTTCTGGAACTTCAAGTCGGGCCTGTGCCTGCAGCTGTTCGGCGCGCTTCGGGCGAGCCCGCACGCCGGGATCCAGAGGGTCTGGGAAAAGAATCGCCTTCGCATCGAGCTTCTCGAGGTCTTCATGCGGGCGCGTATCGACAAGTCGCTCCGCCAGCACGACGACGGCGTCGAGATCCTGACCTCCGTCCTCTCGGCCGAGACCAACTCGGAAACCCAGCCCTGGGTCGCCCTGGGCCTGGTAGGCGAATCCTGACGGCGCGGAACACGGATCAACCCATGGAGACGATACACACCATCGCCGAACTCGACGCCAAGATCGCCGAGTGCGATCGGGCCGGCGAGACGTCGGAAGACGCCATGCGGGCGCTGCTGGGCGGGTTCCGCATGGAGATGCCCCGCAACCTTCCCCGCGATCCCTTCGACCCTGCGTACCGCGAAGCCCAGCTCCGGCTTTACGAACAGATCACCGGTCATCCGTACGCGCCGTCGCACGAGGTCACAAAGTTCGACGTCGATTCGGCTCTGCGTCGCCCGTTTCCGCTGTACACGAACAGCAGCTTCGTCGCCGGCGAATACTTCATGGCGATCGGCTTCGTGCTTCAGAGCATGGCGTTGCCGCCGGGGTCGCGCGTCCTGGAGTTCGGCGCCGGGTGGGGCTGGACGTCACTCCTGCTGGCGCAGCTCGGTCACACGGTCACAGTCATCGACATCGAACCGTGCTTCTGCGAACTCATCGAGCGGCGCGCGCAAAAAGAGGGCGTGGAGATCGAGGTCATCAACTCCGATTTCTTCGCGATCGAAGGGATGGATCGGCAGTTCGATGCGGTGTTGTTCTACGACTGTTTCCATCACTGCGACGATCACCTGCGTTTGCTGAAGTCCCTCCACGAGGTCGTCACACCGGAGGGCCGCGTGTATTTTGGCGCGGAACCCATCGAGTCGGGCTTCCCCGTGCCGTGGGGCATTCGGCTCGACGGTTGGGCGCTCTGGGGGGTTCGCAAGAACGGCTGGATGGAGCTTGGATTTCGAGACGACTATTTCACCCGCGCCCTGGCCAGGACCGGATGGTCCGGACGCCGGCTCGGTGTGGCGGGGCAGAATCGGCAGCGGATCTGGGAGGCCCGGCGGCGGAATCACGCGGGCTTCCGGTTCGCGGCCGGCGCCCCCGAGATCAAGACCCAGATCGGCCACCTGGCCGAGGGCGTGCTCGTGCTGGATGGTCTCAAGGCCGGGACGGCCGTCTACGGACCCTATATCGAACTCTCTCCCGGCAAGTACGTCGCGCGCATCGGCTTCAAGGCGGGCGTGCAGCGACACGGAACGGCGAAACTCGACGTATGCTGCAACGCCGGACGGAAGCGTCTCGCCGAACGCCGCGTGCGGGATGAGGAGCCCGCCGAACTGGCCTTCACCCTTCACGACGACGCCAGCGACCTGGAAGTGCGGCTGTTCACGGAGCGCGGCTACACCGCCCAGATCGACTTCGTCGAGATCGTCCCCGCCGCCGCTTAGTTGGTGTTGAACCTGGGGAGGGTCACGATCTCCGCGAAGGCTGGTGCGTCGCTGATCCGTTCGACCGTCACGCCGGCGAACCGAAGCTCACCCTGGAAACCCGGCCTGATGAGCACGATGCGGACCTCGGCGTTCCCCGCCTCGGCGACCGTATATTCGATCTCCAGCTTGTGGTGGCCGGCGCCGAGGAAGGTCACCGGAATTTTGGTGTAGCTCGGAAAGACGCCGAACTCGAGATCGAGCCGGCAACGGGAGGCGTTGGGGCAGACCTCGAGGAAGACGGTGGCGCGCCAGACTCCCGGCGACAGGCTGACGTAGGGCCCAAAGACCAGGTCCCGGGGCCGGCCGGTCACGGCGATCACGTCGGGGCAATGACGGTCCGGCGTCTCGGGACTGAGGAACATTTCGGGGGACCACCAACCGGGCGCCTGAGCGGCGGCCACCGCCTCGTCGTGCGAGACCGGGGTGGAAGGAGGCGCCAGGGCCCCCGGCAGCGGCGGGTCGACCGGTTCGGCGCCCACCGGCCCGGCCCCAGCGCTTTCCGGCGCCTCGGGGAGCTCCTGGTTTTCCCAGATGGACCGGTAGACGCCGAGCGCTTCTTCGATATCGTCGTAGAGCCTGGCCTGCCCGTCTTCGATGACGATGGCCCGGTTGCAGACAAGTCTCAGCAAGTCGAGATCGTGCGAAGCGATGACAAACGCACGATCCGCCCGCTTGGAAAACAACTCGTCTTCGCACTTGCGCCTGAACAATGCGTCACCCACCGAAATGACTTCATCGATCAGGTAACAGTCAAATTCGATAGCGAGGGAGAGACCGAAAGCCAGGCGGGCGCGCATGCCCGAGGAATAATACTTCACGGGCATCGCCAGCATCTTGCCCAGCTGCGCGAACTCGTCGACCTGCTCGATCAGCCCCTTGGCGGGGCGGCGATAGATCCGGGCCAGGAAGCGGATATTGTCCAGTCCGCTCATTCCGCCCTGAAACGCCCCGGCGAATCCGAGGGGCCAGGAGCAGCTCATGCTCCATTGCACCTGCCCTGCGGTGGGCGCCACCACCCCGCCGATGATCTTGATCAGGGTGGACTTCCCCTGACCGTTGCGTCCCAGCAGCGCCAGACGCCCATCCCGAGGCAGGTCGAAGGAAAGATCGCGGAACAGGGTCCGGGTGTGGCCCTCCAGCGGGTACTGCTTGGTCAAGCCCCGCACCGTCAGCACGACGTTTCTCCTGGGTGGCGCGTCATTGCTGGCGGTGCTCGCGGAGGCCGGCGATGATCAGGGAAAGGGTGCCGTAGGCCACCAGGGAGGCGACCAGCACCGTGAACACCGTCCGTAGCCGTTTGGGCTCCTCGGCCTTGTCCGGAAGGTTCGGGGCGACGACGCGCTCCAGGTAGAGCTGCTTGCGCCGGGCCTCCATCCGCGCCGATTCGAGGTTCGCCACAGCGGCCCCGATGACCTTGACGGCGAGGTCCCGCTCGAGGGTAAGCTGTTCATATTCCCCCACCTTCGGCGCCAGCGAATCAGCTTCGCCCGCGGTGCGGGACCGTTCGGACTCCAGCTGGGCTCCGAAGGCCGCGATTCGCCTGTCGAGCACGGGCAGTTGCGGGCTCTCCGGCGCGGAGGCCGCCAGACCGGCGCGTTCGGCGCGCATCGAGGCCAGCTGGGTCTCCAGCTTGCCCAACAGATCCAGGCCGGCGACGGACGCGCGGTCGGGATCGATCATGCGTTCGCGGTTGCGGAAGTTGGTCAGCATCGCCTGGGCTTCGATACCGCGCGTCTCGGACTCGAGCATCTCCCGCTGCGCCTGGGCGACGGCGTCCGCCATCGCCCGATCGTTGAGCCGGTTGACCAGCGCCTCGCCGCCGTCGAGGAGGGCGTTGGCCACGGTCCGGGCGTCCGCCGACCGGAACCCGCGAACGCGAAGGGTGCTGATGCCGGTCTGGGAATCATAGCCCACCGACACGAAACGCTTGTAGTTCTTGAACAAGGTCTCGAAGCTTCGACCCTCGAACGGCCGCGGGAAGCGCATCAGGAAGTCCGCCTCGGGCCGGTCCAACAGGGCGCGCAGGCCGTGGCGCCGGCTGAGGTCCGTCACCGCGTCGCGCGAGACCATGTACTCGTGGACCTCGAAGGCGTCGGTCTGCCCCCCTCCCAGCGACACGCCGACGCTGGACAGCAGCCCGCCGAGGGCCGCCGGCGGGGCCTGAGTCTTCGAGCGCACCACGAAGCGCGCCTCGGAGACATAGAGGGGTGCGGCGATCAGGATATAGTAGATCGCGGCCACCAGCGTCGGCACGACCACCACTGCCATGAACAGCCAGGGAATTCGCTTGAACCACAGCGAGGCTCCGATCGTATGTATCGGGGCGACCGCCTGAGCGTCGGCGTGGAAGCCGGGCGGCCCTACATGTTTCATCATCAACCTGTGACCGGTGGCTTACACTCCCCCTTTCTCCACTCGCGTTCGCCGCAGCGCAATCCCCAACATACCGCGACCAAGAGCCGCTGAACTTGCCCTCGCTCCGGATTTGGCATCATTAGCGGCAGTTCGGTCACCAAAAATCAGGGTTTTGCATGCGCGTCGCGTCCGCCGTCGTTCTCCTGCTCGCGCTTGGGGGCTGTTCCACGCTCCCCCATGATGGACCCTCCACGAGGTCCGTGCCTCGTCAGGCCGCCCACGGCGCGGCGCTCTACGCCCTCGTGGACCTCGACTACGCCGTCACCCAGCAGATCGCCGCCCACCCGCCGGTCGCCCTCACGGGCCTGTCCCACCAGTCGAGCGGCGCGCCCAACGACCTGATCGCCGAGGGCGACGCCCTGGGGGTATCCGTGTTCGAAGCGGGGGGCGGCGGCCTGTTCAGCCACACCCCCGAAATCGTGCAGCTCACCACCGGCGACAGCCAGCAGACCCTGCCCCGGCTCATCGTCGACACCGACGGCGACCTGGTGATTCCCTTCGCCGGACCGGTGCACGTCGCCGGCCTGCGCCCCGCGGAGGCAGCCGCCGTGATCCGCCAGGCGCTGCGCAGGCGGGCGGTCGATCCCCAGGTCACCGTGACCGTGCTGGAGAGCCGCGCCAACTCCGTCGCCATCATCGGCCAGGTGAGAAACGCCGGCCACATCGCGCTGTCGCCGCACAACGACCGCCTGATCGACGTCCTGGCGTCCGCCGGCGGCCCCACCAAACAGCCGGCGGACCTTGCGGTGGTGGTATATCGCGGCGGGCGCTACGCCGAGGTCTCGCTGGCGGCGCTGATGGCCGAGCCGGACCAGAACATCCGCCTCGCTCCGGGCGACCAGATCCGGGTCGTCGACCGGCCGCGCAAGTACAGCACCTTCGGCGCCTTCGGTCGTGATTCGCAGACCGCGATCGAGGACGACACCCTCACCCTCGCCAACGCGATGAGCCGGGCGGGCGGACTTGACACCTACTCCGCCGCCGGCCGCTCGGTCCTGGTGTTCCGATTCGAGCGTCCCGAGGTGGCCACGGCCCTCGGCGTCACCCGGCCTCCGGCCGCCAAGGGCGTTCCGGTGGTCTACCGGCTGGATTTCCTGAATCCGGACAGCCTGTTCGTCGCCAACAACTTCGAAATCCGCTCCGATGATCTTCTTTATGTACCTCGTTCCGATATTACGGAAATGAAAAAATTCTTTGATTTGATCAACAGCGTTACCCAAATCGGCTACAATGTTAGAGTAACAAGCACCATACCCTGATCCCCATTGCTCCGCTAGTTTACATTTGTTGGCCTTTTGCGCGGCGAAAGTGCGTTTTGTCACACTCGGACGCGACGATCTGTCGCGAGTTGACGGCTCCGAATACTGAGGCTACACCGTGCTGCCCGGGGTTGAGTGGCGTCTTTCTGACCAAACTGGAACAAAAAGCCGAACATCGCGGCAGCCGCCTTGAGACCCCTGGCGACTCGCGTCGTGGTACAGTTTGATCGGCACGACGGCGCCGCCGCGGCGAAAAACGATCGACGGGGGTTCTCTGTCTTGCCAAGAGACAACATCGCCTTTGACGGCAGCGCCGAGCTGGACGGCGCCGGTGCGATCCAGACCTTGGGGCCCGCGGATCGCCATTTTCTTCTGATCTGCGGACCGTTCGGCCCTTTCACGCGGACCCTGGCCGGGAGCCTGCGCGCCGCCGGGTCCCGGTGCAGCCGCGTCATCCTCAACGGCGGCGATGTCTACGATTGGGGCCGCGGTCATTCGCGGACCTATCTTGGCGCCCTCGCCGGATTCGGCGACTGGCTGGCCAAGGTCGTCCAGCGCGATCAAGTCACTGACATCGTCATCTATGGCGACGCCCACCCCTATTGCGCCGAGGCCGCGCGGGTGGCGTCTCAGACCACGCTCCAGGTGCACGTTCTCGAGCAGGGCTATTTCAGGCCGTTCTGGATCACGCTGGAGCGCGGGGGCGTCAACGGCAACTCCAGCCTGCCTCGCGATCCGGACGCCTTTCGCGACGGCGCGCCGTGCCTGCCGGAGCCCTCGGACGAGTGGCTGCCGCCCCTGACGCCGCCGGCGGCCTGGAACCTGGCGCTCTATCACCTGGCCCTGTGGCTTCTTACACCGCTCTTCCCGCGCTTCCATCTGCCGTATCAGTATTCCCTGCCGCGACAGGCGTTCGGCCATGTCCGGCGGTACCTCGACCAGCGGCTGTTCGGCGCCCGCCACCGTCGTGGGCTGGCGGCCTCGCTGGAGGGGTCCGGCCCGCTGTACTTCGGCATCCTGCAACGGCCGGGCGACAGCCAGCTGCGCGTGCACTCTCCCTTCCCCTCCACCGCGGATTTCATCGAGCGCGTGGTGAGGAGCTTCGCGCGCCACGCGCCGCCGTCGGCGCGGCTGCTCTTCAAGTCCCATCCCCTGGACCACGGCATCGAGCCGCACGGGCGCGCGGTGGCCGCCGCCGCCGCGAGACACCGCGTCTCCGGCCGCGTGTTCTTCACCGACATCGGCGATCTCTACGGCATGCTTCCCAAAGGGGTCGGCGCGGTGACCGTCAATTCGACCGCCGGACTTTCGGCCGTCGAGCGCGGATTGCCTACCCTGGTCCTGGGAAAGGCGATCTACGACCTGCCCGGCCTTACCCATCAAGGGGGCCTCGACACGTTCTGGACCGCGCCGGAGGCTCCCGACCCGGCATTCTACGACGCCTTCCGACGGGTTGTGGTGAGCCGCACCCAGATCAGCGGCGCCTACGCCATCCGCCGCGGGA
>JAQGIW010000032.1 GCA_028290905.1 Caulobacteraceae bacterium
AACATCGAGTAGACCTCGCTGGTGGCGTCATCCATCGTGGCGATCAGGTCGAGCGGCGGCCGGCCCGCCAGCCATTCATGGGTCGAGCCGTCCTGGAACACCATCATGCCCGGCAGAGGCCGCCGGATGCGCTTCTTGCGACGCGGCCCCAGCCGGCGCTTGGGCCGCACAAGCCCCGAGCGGAAGAGCACCATCCGGGTCCAGGCGTAGCTGTAGACGAACCCCCGCTTGGCGATCTCCTCGTGAAAATGCTTCACGGTGAAGTCGAAATAGCGGGTCATGTACTGCTCGATCACCCACTCCACCTGGTCCACCGGCGCCCGTCGGCCGGACGCCCGGCCCCGCCGCCGATCGATGATCCCCTCCGCGCCCTGAGCCTCGTACCGGTCTCGCAATCTGCGAAAATGACGCTCGCTCATCCCCAGCCACTCCGCCGCGGCATCGCACGTCACCTTGCCCGTCCGGTAAAGCCCAATCGCCTCCACGATCCGAGCCATCCTCACCTCCGCATGCATGCGATCCCTCCGGCCGAAACCGGACAAATCGTCTGCTACGAAAAGCGGACATATCGTGTGCTACCTACACGATCGCGTGAGGCGCGAACGTCCGCACACGAATCGCTTCATACTGAGAGAGAGCAAGCCCGATTTGCGCTCCCAGGAACCCGTCGGGCGTTTCGCGCGGAGTCATTCCTTGATGACCAGGATCTCGAACATCGCGAGGGGACCAACCTCCAGGGCGGGCCCGATCCCACCCCTGTCGTTCCGCCGTCCCCGGTGGGACAACCTGTTGCTGGCGGCCAGCCTCGCCCTGTTCTGGGCCGGCGTGATCCTGAAGGTCCTCGGCTGACGCCGAGGGCGGCTATGGCCGGGATCCGAGCGCGGTGGCCGAGTCCGTCGCCAGGCTGATCGACGCCGCGGCCGTGGGGATCAATCTCGAGGACGGTCCGAGACCGTGGACGCCACGCGCGCCAAGATCGAGGCGGTCAAGGCCGCCGCGGCGCGCCGTTCATTCGATCAGCCCATGGTCCGGCGGCGCGCGGCCGTCAGGCGAGCATCGGCGCCATGCCGGGCTCGGCCTTGGCCATCGCCCGCTGGTAGGCGGGTCGGGCGCCAATCCGGGCGAGGTAGGCTTTCAGGTTCGGATAGCCGTCGATCGGCGTGCCGCGGAACGCCCGGCTGGTGGTCAGGCAGTAGACCATCATGATGTCGGCCGTCGTGAGGTCCCGGCCGCCGAAGAACGGCGCCTCGCCGAGCCGCTCGTCGACCATCGCCCAACCGCGCCGGGCGCGGTCCACGACAAAGCCCGCGGCGGGATTGGCCTCGCCGCCCCCGGCCAGCACAAGCTGCATCATCAGCGTCGTCATGAAGGTCGCGTTGGACCAGTGGAACCAGAAGAGGTGGGCGGCGCGGTCGGGATCGTCGCGCCCGGGAACGAGCCGTCCGCCGCCGTAGCGTTCGCAGAGGTAGTCGCAGATCGCTCCGCTCTCGGCCAGCACGAGATCGCCATCGGTGATCACCGGCGCGACTCCCATCGGGTGCAGGGCCTTGTAGTCGTCGGGTGCGAGGCGATTGTCCGCTCGCCGCTCGTAGCGCTTGAAGGCGTAGTCGAGCCCCAGCTCCTCGCAGAGCCACACGATCCGCTCGGACTGCGAGATCCCCAGGTGATGAACCGTCAGCATGATCGCGCCTCCCCCTCCCTTGGTGTCGCCGCCCCGGCGCCCGCGCCCACGCCGCGCCACCAGGCCTCGAGGGCGTCGGCGTCGGGCGGAAGGACGACGTAGAGCGGGGCGGCGAACCGGTCCCACGCTTCGGCGAACTTCGGCGACACGGACGTCAGGATCGGAAGCCCGGCCTCGATGGCGCTGGCGAAGGCCGGCGCCAGGCCGCCGCGCTCGGCTTCGATCTTGCCGAACTTGTTGAGGATCACGAGGTCGCAGCCCGCCGCGATCCCCTGCTGAACGGCCTCGGCCGCGGAGACGACGCCGTCCGCATCCAGGCGGCAGGCGACGGCGCCAGGGCCGAGGTCCTGCATCAGCGGAAAGCGGCGGCCGTCGCCGAGGCTGCGAAGGTCGCCGCCGCTGCACGGCCCCTCCTCGGGGGGCGCCGGGTCTTCGATGACGCCGGCCAGCCGCACGTCCCGCTCCAGCCGCACGACGAAGCGGCGAAGCAGGTCCTGCACCACCGCCGTGGCGGCGCCCTGGACCACGGCGATCCGCTTGACGCTGTTCATCGCAGACCTCGCTCTCGAAGCTGGCGGCGACCGTACCACCCCGCCGCCCTCGCGAAAACGATGATCGCCCCCGCGCGGATGCGCGCCTTGCCTGTTGAACACGCCAGACCCGCATGGCATTCTTACGAGCGCTGGTAAGAAAGGTGTCTCTCTTGCGGATCACGGCCAAGGGGCAGGTGACTATTCCTCAAGCGGTGCGGGAACGCGCCGGCCTGATGCCGGGCACGGACGTCGAGTTCGAGGTCGACGATGGCGAGGTTCGTCTGGTCAAGGCGCCCCGGACGGCGGGTCGCAAGACCCGTGGTCAAAGGCTCGTCGACCATCTTCGCGGCGCCGGTGATTTCAGGATGACCACCGACGAGATCATCGCCCTGATGCGTGGCCCGCCCGCGGACCAGGGCTGAGCCGCCGCGCGTCATGCTCGTCGCCCGGTGATCCAGCCCCCATGATCCTCCCCCGATGATCCTGGTCGACTCCAATGTGATCATCGACGTGCTGACCCGGGATGCGAATTGGCTGGCCTGGTCCGAGGCGGCCCTGATCGATGCAGCCGACCGCGACGAGATCGCGATCAACCCGATCATCTATGCCGAGCTCGCGTCGGGTTTCACGACCATCGCCGATCTCGACGACAGGATCGGCGCCGACACGTTCCGCAGGCTCCCCCTGCCCTACGAGGCGGGCTTCGTGGCCGGCCGCGCCTTCGTCGAGTATCGCCGGCGCGGCGGGTTGCGGACCTCGCCCCTGCCCGACTTCTACATCGGGGCCCACGCCGCGGTGGCGGGGCTCGAGCTGCTCACGCGGGACCCCAGGCGTTACACGAGCTATTTTCCGAAGGTGCCTCTGATCACGCCGGATTGAGGTGGCGAGGTCCGTTTTCCGCCAGACGGTCGCACGGACTGTCCCTATCCATGCCGCGCACCATTCTCGGAGGCCGCATGACCGACCACACCGCCCAATCCGCCACCTTCCGCGCGCTCCACGCGGGGCCCGGGCTGCTGATCCTGCCGAACGTCTCCGACGCCGGCGGCGCGCGGCTGATGGAGAGCCTGGGGGCCAAGGCGATCGCCACCACCAGCTCCGGCCTGGCCTGGGCCCACGCGTGGCCGGACGGCGACAGGCTGCCGGTGGAGATCCATGCGGCGGCGATCCGCCAGATCGAGCGGGCGGTGAAGCTGCCGATCACGGTCGACGCCGAGGGCGGCTATGGCCGCGATCCGGCCGCCGTGGCCGAGGCCGTCGCCAGGCTGATCGATGCCGGCGCCGTGGGGATCAACCTCGAGGACGGCTCCGAGACCGCGGACGCCACGCGCGCCAAGATCGAGGCGATCAAGGGCGCCGCGGCGCGCGCCGGGGTCGACCTCTTCGTCAACACGCGCACCGACGTGTTCCTGAGGCAGCTGGCGCCGGGACGGGAGGTGGAGGAGACCTTGATCCGGGCCAGGCTCTACGCCGACAGCGGCGCGGACGGCCTGTTCATCCCGGGCGCGACCGATCCCGCGGCGATCAAGGCCATCGCCGAGGCAATCGCCCTGCCGCTGAACGTCATGGCGTGGCCGGGGCTGCCGCCGATCGGCGAACTGGCGGCCCTCGGCGTGCGCAGGCTCAGCGCCGGCGCCGCCATCGCCCAGGCGGCCTGGGGGCTGTCGCGGCGCCTGGCCGAGGGGTTTCTGCGGGGGGACATGGGCGAGCTGTTTGCCGGGGCGATGGGCTATGCTGACATCAACGGGCTGATGAGCCGATAGGGGGCGGGGCGCTTCGGTGGCCCTAAGGCGCGCAAGGCTTCTCGGATGACTTCACTCGTCGATGGGTGATCGCCGTCCTCGACCGCGCTTCTGACGGTGGCGGCCATGTCGGCCGGAGGCCTCATAAGCGATCAGACGCCGACTCCCTGATGCGCGCCCTGCCAGTCCAGCGCGGCGACAAGCCTGAATGGCGGCACACCCGGGATTACTGGCGCGAGAAGGACGACTTTGGGCCTGTGCGGCGCTATCAAGAAGGCTAAGCTAAAATGGCGGTTTGTGCGGCAAACGCCGCAAGGAGGAAGCGTGCGGCCGGTTTTGACCAGTCTGATATTGGCTCTCCTTGCATTGCCGGCCTGGGCCCAGACGCAACAGCAGAGCGACTGGTGCTCTAGCCCCCATGCCTCGGACGATCAAAAGGTCGCGGGTTGTACCGCACGAATTCAGTTGGGCCGGGAAGCGGCGGCGACTCTAGCCGCCGACTACAACAATCGTGGCGCCGCCTATACGGCGAAACGCCTCTACGACCAGGCCATCGCCGACGGGACCCACGCGATCACGTTCGAACCCGACTATGCCCAGGCCTACAACAATCGCGGCAACGCCTATGCCGGGAAAGGCCTCTACGACCGGGCGATCGCCGACTACTCCCAGGCGATCGCGCTCAACCCCGATTACGCCCGCGCCTACTTCAATCGCGGCGCCGTCTATAGCGGGAAGGGCCTCCGCGACCGGGCCATCGCGGACTACCGGGCGGCGTTGGCCGGCGAGCCTGGCATGACAAAAGCGAACGAAGCGCTCATCCAGCTCGGCGCGACTCCTTAGGCTCAAAACAGTCCGGTTTTGAGCCTCCCCCGACCGCCTTAGCAAAAGCAAACGCCTACGCGGAGCGAAATGCGGGTTCAGAAAACATATGGCCACATCGGTCGGAAGGACCGATTGGGGGCGGTTCTCCCCGTTGGCCTGCGGCTCGGAAGCGGACGTTCGGCCGGAGACCAAGCGTTAGATTTTATCCAATAGGTCGTCGGATAACTGAACAAAGCCCACGTTTCCAGCGTGGGCTCTTAGCCGATTCTGTTGAAAGTCTCTTCAGGCTCCCCCTGGAGGTTGATCTCACCGCGACACGCGCGTTTTCGGTAACATCATGGCCGACAGGGGGGACCTCGCGGTCAGTCCTTGGCGACCGCAAAGCGCACCGGCGCCTTGAAGAGGCGCGGCCGCGGCGTGGCGCCCGGCGGTATCACCACCCTCAGGCGCATGAGGCAACCCATGGCCGCGGCCTTGTCGCCGAACCCGTAGCCGGGCGGCGTTTCGGTGATCCAGGTGCAGGCCGTCGTCTCGCCGTTGCTGAGGGCGCGGCACTCGATCGTCGCCAGGCCCTCGACGTTCCGGCCCTGCGCCGCCTTAGGATAGTAGCGCTTCGGCGCCGCGGTCCCCTTCGCGCAGGCCAGCCACGGATGATCGACGGGCGCCTCGTCCTCGGGGGGTTCGCCGGCATCCGCCATGACGGGGAACTTGAGGTCCAGAGTCGCTGGGCTCTCGACAGGCCTGCCATCCACGGTGGCCGGGCTCATCTTGTAGAGCGGGGCGAGCTTCACGCCGGCCTCGCCGAAGCCCCGGCCCAGGGGGGCCTCCGCCAACAGGACACAGTCGCTCAGTTCGCCCGAAAGAAGGATCCGGCATTTCACCATCGCGCTACCTGCTATGCGATCGTCCCAGGCCTTCGGCGGGTAGACCCTGACGAAGTCGTCGGGGGTGGGCTCGGCGACGACTTTCGCATTCACGATGACATGGCTCGGCTTTGCGGCCGAACTCGCCGCGCTCGCATCGGGCGCCTTGACCGCGTCCTCCGCCTGCGCGGCCCACGCTCCTGCCAGACACGCCGTCAGCAGGACGAGACCACAACCCCTACCCACCGAACCGCCGCCCCCCATGGAAAACGCGGAGACTGTAGGCGACGTCCGCCCACCGTATCAACGGTGGTTAATGGTGGAATCCACCTTGGAACGCACCCGGGGCGATGGGCGCCCTACTTTGTCGATAGGGTCCCGCCTCCTCGCCCATGTCGAGAGCACGTGAAGATGTCCGCTTTTCGTAGCTCATCAAATGTCCGCTGCTTGTAGTAGCTGTGCCTGTGGGGTTGTGGGCGAGGCGTAGCGTCGTCCACAAATCCACAGGCGGCCGCCGA
>JAQGIW010000050.1 GCA_028290905.1 Caulobacteraceae bacterium
CGCCCACATGGTGCTCGCGGGCGCCGCCGCGGGCCAGGCCCGGCGCGCCGCTCTGACCGGTGTCCTCCTCACCGAGCAGGGTCTGGGCGGCCGAGACGTGGACATCGGCCATCGCCTCGACATGCTCCTGAAGGACCGCGGCCCACGCGCCCGCGCGGCCGTGGCCCTGGCCGACCGTTGGGCCAGAATGGCGGACCCAGATCTCTCGCGGGGCGCCCCCGGAGCGCGGGCTTCCAGCCCGCCTCTTCTTCCTGAGTCGCAAAGGGAAGGAGCGGGCTGGAAGCCCGCGCTCCGGGCCCTCGATGACGGGCTGCTCCTGGCGCAGGCTTGGCCTGAACGTATCGCCAAGGCCCGCGGCGGACCCGGAGAGTTCCAGCTGGCGGGCGGCCGGGGCGTGTTCCTCGATCCGGCCGAAGCCCTGGCGCGCGAGCCCTGGTTGGCGGTCGCCGACCTGGGCGGCGGCGCCAGCCGGGACCGCATCCTCCTGGCGGCCCGCCTCGATCCCGCGACCCTGGCCACCGCCATGGGCGATGCCCTCGTCGCCGAGGAGCGTCTGGTGGAAACCCCCTCCGGCGCCCTGCGCCGCCAGCGGGTCCTTCGTCTGGGCGTCCTGACGGTGGAGGAGGGGCCGCTCACCGACGCCGATCCTCGCCTGGTCGAGGAGGGCATGCTGGCCGAGGTCCGCCGGCGAGGGGTCGCCGCGCTCCCCTGGGACGAGCCGGCGAACGCCTTGCGCGCCCGCGTCAGTTTCCTTCGCGCCGGCGAGGCACGTTGGCCGGATCTCTCCGACCAGGCGCTCGCGGAGCATCTCGACGACTGGCTCGCGCCCCTGCTGAAGGGCCGGCGGTCCCTGCGTGAGATCCCGCCGGCCGGCCTGCGCGAGGCCCTGCTCGGCCTCGTTCCCTGGGACCTGCAGCGCGAACTGGACACCCGCGCCCCGCCGCGCTGGACCGCCCCCACCGGCTCGAGCTTCGCCATCGACTATGCCGCCGAGGGTGGTCCCCGCGTGGAAGTGCGGGTGCAGGAACTGTTCGGCCTCACTGTCCATCCGACGGTCGGGACGGGAACGCCGATCGCCCTGGCCCTGCTCTCGCCCGCTCACCGCGAGATCCAGGTCACCAGAGACCTGCCCGGCTTCTGGGCGGGGACCTGGCGCGACGTTCGCAAGGACATGCGAGGCCGCTACCCCAAACACCCCTGGCCCGAAGATCCGGCCAACGCGGCGCCAACCACCCGGGCGAAGCCGAGGAAGTGATCGCGCGGGCGGGTCTCGAACGGGCTCTCTAGAACCGGTAGTTGATCTCTCCGCCGACGAACCGCGGCTGCCCCATGATGCCCTGGATGAAGCCGAAGGGGCTGGTCAGGTCGAACTTGTCGAGGAAGTAGTGAGCATTGGCGAGGTTGCGCACGAAGGCGGCCACCTCCCACTTCGGGTTCGGCAGGGTGTAGCCGACCCTCGCGTTCTCGATCCAGTAGCCGCCCTGGGTGATATAGGGGTCGTTGGTGGTGTCGAAGAACTGGTGGCTCTTGTACGAGGCGCTGAACTGGAAATCCAGGCCGCCATGGTTGTTGAGCGGAACCTTGTAGTCGATCAGACCGGACATCGAGAAATGTGGCGAGCTGGGCAGCTGGTTGCCGGAATAGTCGGGCGTTCCCGGCGCGCGGTTGGCGACATAGCTGTCGAGACGCGTGCTGAGGAAACCCAGCTGGACAGAGGCGGTGAGGGCCTGGATCGGCCGCGCCACGATCTGCGCCTCGACGCCCTCCGTGTGCGCCTTCTTGGCGTTGTCGAGGACGTTCACAGGGGGCTGCCCGATCTCGCTCGCAGGGGGGTTGACCAGAACAAAGACTTGGAGGTCATTGTAGTCATTGTAGAAATAGGCTGCATCAAGGAGCAGGCGACCGTCGAAAAAGGTGGTCTTGGCGCCCACTTCGTAGGTGGTGACGTGCTCGGGTTTCACCGGCGTCAACTGCAGGGCGATGGTCGCCGGATCGAGGCTCAGGAAGCTGCCGTTGAAGTCGCCGCTCTTGAAGCCGCTCGCCACGCTCGCGTAGGCGAGAATGTCGCGGGTGAGGTGGTAGTCGAGCGCCACGCGATAGTTGAAGGCCGAGCTGCGCTGCCCCTCGTGGGCGTTGGCCAAGGCCATCAGTGGTCCGAAGTGGTCCATCCCCCCAGACTGAAACTGCACCGAGCCGTTGTAATCGAACCCCTTCTGTTCCTGTGTATAGCGCCCGCCGAGGGTCAGCTTCAATTTGTCGGTGATAGAGTAATCACCCTGGGCGTACGCGGCGTAGGCGTTGGTTATCTGTTTGCTGCGATCGAAAGCCTGGAAGGCGGTTCCGTTGTTGTCACCCGCGCCCGGTCCGGGATGGATGCCAAAGGCCCCGAATTTGTCAAAGTCCAATGCAAAGAAGAGGGGCTGGTTTTGTTGAAGCTTCTCGGAGAGATAATACAATCCCGCTACCCAATGGTACTTGTCCGTCGACTGGGCCGCACGCAGTTCCTGCGTGAACGTGTTGGAGCGCACTCCGAAATTGATTTCCAGTAGGCGGTTGGGCGAGGCGTCGCTGTCCTCGGGGTGGATCTTGTCGTTGTGTTCGAAAGCCGAGAGGGACGTCAGGTCGATTGTGCCTACAGTGTAGTCGACGCGGAGAGACGATCCGAGGCTATTGACCTTCAGGTGCTCAAGGCGGTTGTAGGCGCCCTCGTAGAACCCCTTGGGCGTACCGTAGCCGAACAGGTCGACGCACCCTCCCGCATAGGTCTGGGCTATCGAGCACTGGGTCGGGAGGGCAGTGGACTGTGTGCCGGGGACGAGGTCGCCGATATGGCGGTACTCGGTCGGCCGGTTGTCCACCTGGCCGCCATGCAGGTTGAACAGCACCTTCAGCTTGTCGGTGGGCTTCCAGAGCAGCTGGGTGCGGACAGCGTAGTTGTTGACACCGTTCTCGCTGTTACCGGTCAGGTCGTTGTGAACGTAGCCATCGGATTCGTTGACGACGAAGGAGATGCGGCCGTCGAGGTCGTGGGTGATCGGACCGCCGAGCCCGCCTTCGATGTTCAGCGTATTGTAGTCGGAATATTCGATGTGCAGGGTGCCGGTCAGATAGTCGGTGGGTTTGCGGGTGATGAAGTTGATCGCCCCGCCGCTGGTGTTGCGGCCGTAGAGGGTGCCCTGAGGTCCCTTTAGAACCTCGACATGGTCGAGGTCGAACGTATTGAAGCTCTGGGAGGCGGGCGCGCTCAGATAGACCTCGTCGACATAGACGCCGTTCGGGCCGGCGTTGTTGGTGTCGTAGTCGTTGAGCCCGATGCCCCGGATGGTGATGATCGGCTGGTTGCCGGGGCCGGCCACCAGGGAAATGTCGACGTTCGGCGTCACCGCGCCCAGGTCCACCGAGGACTTGATGCCGAGATCCTGCAGCTCCCGGCCCGTGAAGGCCTGGATCGAGATCGGCACCTCCTGAATGTTCTCGCTGCGCTTCTGGGCCGTGACCACCAGGGTCTCGACAGCCGTGGGCGAGGAGGCCGAGGTGTCGCTGGCGGCGGCTGCCCGGGCCGCGGGCGCGCCCGCGAACAGGGTCAAGGGGCCGAGAACGGCGCCGCAAAGCAGGGCGGCGCGGCTGTGACGGACGCGGCCGTAAGCACTGAATGTCATCATCTTTCCCCAAGGGGGCGTGCGGATGGTTTCCCGCTACGCCAAAAGAAATTTCATCTTCTCGACCGGACCAAGCGAATCCAGGTCCCGCGAAAGAGCGTCGAACGAGTCTTCGGCCGCGTCCAGCGCCTGGTCGATATCGTCGGTGGTCATGGCCGCGCACAGGAACATGTTGTGCCAGGGATGCACATAGATTCCGCGCTTCAGCATCTCGGTAGACCACTTGAAGCCGCGGCGCAGGTCCGGGTCCTCATCGAACAGGAAGAGCGGCATGGTCACCGGCCCGGTCTGCCGGAAACCGACGCCCACCGCGGCGGCGCGTTCGGCCAGCCCCTCGCGCAGGCGGGTTCCCAGGCCCTCGATGTGTTCGAGGTAGTCGGTGTCCCGCACCCGGGCCAGGGTCTCGAGGGCGGCGGCCATCGGCGCGGCCTGGTACCAGAACGATCCGGTGGTGAAGATCTGGCTGGCCGCCTTGCGGGCCTTGTCCGAGCCGAGCAGCGCCGAGATCGGATGGCCGTTGGCGAAGCACTTGCCCCAGCTCGACAGGTCGGGCTGCACGCCCACCACCGACCAGCTGCAGTCGCGCGCGACGCGCAGGCCGGCCCGCACGTCGTCCACCACCAGCAGGGCGCCGGTGGCGTCGCACAGTGCCCGGGCGCGGCGAGCGTAGGCGGGATCTGGCAGGGCCTGGTCGGTGAAGGCGTCGTGCTTCATGGGGGCGGCGAACACGGCCGCCAGATCGTCCCCCGCCGCGGCGACGGCCGCTTCGAGGCTGCCCACGTCATTGTACTCGCAATAGACCTGGTTGAGCTTGTCCTCGGGCGTGACGCCCACGGGCCTCGTGGCGCACCAGGGATTGGCCCCGTGATAGGCGCCCTTGGCCAGGACGATGGTCTTGCGGTGGGTATGGGCCCGGGCCGTCATCAGGGCGATCTGGGTGGCGTCGCCGCCGTTCTTGCAGAAGATCGCCCAGTCGGCGTGGGTGACCATGGCGGTGAAGCGCTCGGCCAGTTCGACGATCAGCCCTGTGGGGCCGGTCATGGTGTCGCCCTGGCGCATCCGGCGGATGTAGGCCTCGTCGATGACGTCGTCCGCATAGCCCATGAGGTTGGGGCCATAGGCGCACATGAAGTCGAGGAGTTCGTTGCCGTCGACATCCCACAGCCGGGCGCCCTTGGCGCGGGAGAAGAACTGCGGATAATCCTCGGGCGACAGCCGCGTGGACTGATGCCCGTACATGCCCCCGGGGATCACCGCCTCGGCGCGTTCCCTCAGGGCGCGGTCCTGGCTGTTGGGGCGCGACATGGGCGGTCTCCGGCGTCCAGATGCGAAAAGATAGCTATGACTAACACGCTCGCGCGGCTATGCAAGCGGCCGCGCCAGTGGGAAATTCCGGCAGGAAGCCTGATGACCGAAATGGAGCCAATAGGCGCGCCCGCGGCGCCTCCCGCGCCTACGGAAGTGGCGCCGCCCCGCCAGCGTCGCGCCATCGAGACCTATGAACGCCTGCTGGACATGGCCGGGGAGCTGCTCGCCGAGGTCGGCATCGAGCGAATCTCCACGAACCTGATCTGCGCCCGCGCCGGCATGACCCCTCCGGCCCTCTATCGCTACTTCAAGGACAAGTACGCGGTGCTGGAGGCCCTCGGCCAGCGCCTGATGGATCGGCAGAACGCCGTCCTTTTCGCCTGGCTCGACCGATGCGCGCCTCAAGGCCTAGTGGCGCTTGGCGACGGCGTCGAGCAACTGATGCGGGAGACCGCCGAAGTCACTGCCGGTGAACCGGGGGCCATCTGGACCTTGAGAGCCCTGCGGGCCTCGCCGCGGCTGGCCCACGTCCGCATCGCCTCGCACCGCCTGGTCACCGATCGCATGACCGAGGTCTACGCCCCCCTGCTGCCGCAGATGCCGCGGGAGGTTCTCTGGCGCCGCCTGCGCCTATCCGTTGAGTTCGGCTTCTCCGCCGACGAGATGCTCCACGAAGAGACCCTGATCCCCCGCGACGACATCCTGCGCGACGCCGCCGCCCTCCTGCGCCACGCCCTCGAGCCGTGATCAGGCGGGCGTAAGGATCGCGCCGAGCAGGGCCTGCAGGAGTGGATCGCGGGGGTAGGGTGGATGGCGATAGTGCCGGAACCCCTCCGCGAAGGCGACGCCGAAATCCCGGCCGCGTCGGGCCGACTGCGCTTCCATGCCGGCGGTGAAGTCGGTGATACCGTGCTGCTTGAGCAGCCAGCTCTTCTGGCTCTGGTGGGCCGACAGCATACGCCGCTTGGTCTCCATCACCCCGCCGATATCGACGCCGAAGTCGGGTCGCGCCGGGACGCCGTCGCGGTCGCGCGCGCCGATCGGGTCCATGAAATAGAGGTGTGGAATGCCCGGTAGGGGCGAGGCCTCTCCCGTCCGGTATCCGGGCGCCGAGGCGGCGAAGCAGGCGTCCCTGACCAGCAGGCTCGTGGCCTCGTGATCGGGGTGGTAGTCGGCCGGCGCCGAGGTGATGACGATCTCCGGCCCCTTCCTGCGCAGCAGTTCCGTCACCGCCCGGCGCGAGGCGTCGTCGTTGAACACGCCCAGGTCCGGGAGACCCACGCAGTCGTAGGCCGCGCCGATCATCGCCGCCGCCGTGGCGGCCTCTCGCCGCCTGATGCGTGCGGTCTCGGCCGCGTCGTCCTCGACCGAACCGCACTCTCCCGCCGTCAGGGTGGCGATGGTGATCGCATGACCGAGCCGGGCCAGGATCGCCAGGGTCCCCGCCGCCAGTGTTTCGACGTCGTCGGGATGGGCGTGGACGGCCAGGATCGTGGTCATGCGGGCCTCCAGGCTGGATCGCCCCCGACTTGCCGCATCGCACCAGCCGGCGCCACCCCCGCGACCGGCATGAGCAATTGGCGGACGCGGCGTTTGGGCCTACTGAGCCGCGTCCCCGCGTTTTCGTCGGGGGCGTGCAGGGAGTTCTGCCGGGTGCTGCTGAAAATCCCCCCGCCGGGCGGCGGCAACGATCGCCCGGTATGGCTGGACCTGCTGAACCCCACCGACGTCGAACGAAGCGAGGCCGAAGCCGAGACCGGCTTTTCCTTGCCGACGCTCGATCAGCTCAGTGAGATCGAGGCGTCCAGCCGCCTCAGGTTTCGCGATGGCGTGCTCATCATGAGCACCCCTATGATCGCCCACATGGGGCCGCACGCGCGCGGGCTGGCGCCGATCGGCTTCGTCCTTTCCGCCGAGAAACTGGTGACGATCCGCTTCAGCCCGCTGAAGTCCTTCGACGATGTCGCGCGCGAACTCGAGGAGTCGGGCGTCCCTTCGCTGCACAGCCTCGAGATCTTCGTGCGTCTCTGCGAGGATATGGTCGACCGGATGGCCGACGCCCTGGAGGGGCTCTCAGCGTCGCTCGACGAACTCTCGGCGGCGGTGTTCAACACCGACGAAGCGCAGCCCCCGACGAAGGATCGCACCAACAGCCGCCTGCGCGAGCAGCTGAAGCGGGTCGGGCAGATGGGCGACAAGGCTTCCAACACCCGCGACGCGCTCCTCGGGCTGGGGCGCATTCTCGCCTTCGTCGAGGAGAACGCGAAGAATTGGAACGAAGGTCGCTGCGCCCCCCGGATCGCCAGCCTCCGCCAGGACGTCCACTCGCTCAACGACTACGACGCCCAACTCAGCGACAAGGTCCAGTTCCTGCTCGACGCCCTCGTCGGCATGATCGGCATCGCTCAGAACGACATCTTCAAGATACTGACCATCGTCTCGATCGTCGGCATCCCGCCCACCTTGGTGGCCAGCATCTATGGGATGAATTTCAAGTCGATGCCGGAACTCAGCTGGGTCCACGGCTACCCCTATGGCCTCGCGGTGATCGCCATCAGCGCCATCATTCCCGTGGTGTGGTTCAAGCTGCGGGGGTGGTTCTAACCCGTCGCCGCATAGATCATCACGCCTGTGGCGACCGCCAGATTCAGGCTGTCGGCCCGCCCGCGCATGGGGATCTTGACGGCGACGTCGCAGGCCGCCGCGAGCGTCGTTGAGAGCCCCGCCTGCTCGTTCCCCATAACGATCAGCGTGGGATCCCGGTAGGGCGCCGCCCGGAAGTCGGTCTCGGCCTTGAGCAGCGTTCCCACGACCGATCCCGGCCAGCCCGCCCGCCAGGCGAGGAACTCGTCGAGGCCGGCCCGGACGATCGGCACGGCGAAGATCGAGCCCATGGTGGCCCGCACCGCCTCCACCGAGTAGGGATCGCAGCATTCGCCAATCAGGATCACGGCGCCGCAGCCGGAGGCATCCGCCGTCCGCACGATCGTTCCGAGGTTGCCGGGGTCGCGCACCGCCTCCAGCGCCACCCAGCATCGGGCCGCGCCGGGGTCGAGCCCGTCCAGGTCCGTGAACGACTGTTCGAATACGCCGAGCACCGTCTGCGGGTTTTCGCGTCGGGAGATCTTGCCGAGGATCGCCTCGCTCACCTCCAGCGTCTCCCCCGCCACGGCGGCGGCGCGGCGAAGCAGGGGGTGGCCCGCGGCGGCCGCGCCATGGAGAAGAATGCGGGGCGCCCGCCCCAGGTCGACCGCCTCGGCTACCGCCTTGAGGCCCTCCACGAGGAAGAGGCCGCTCTCCTGCCGCGCCTTGCGCATGTGCAGAGCCCGCACCGCCTTGACGGTAGGGTTGGCCAGGGAGGTGATCGTCCTCGTCGTCACCCCGCGCTCCACCGGGCGAAGAACGAGAGGCCGACACCGCGCGCGCCCGCCTCTTCCATCAAGGCCAGTTCGCCCCAGTCGATCCGTCCGCCGCGCTCGGCCAGGGCCTCACCCAACAATCCCGCCAGGGCCAGGCCGGATATCCGCTCGGAATAGGCGTTGAGCAGCAGGAAGGAGGGGTTCTCGGCGAGCAGGGCGGCGCAGCCCGAGACCAGGTCCGGCAGGTCGTCGTAGAGGCGCCAGACTTCACCGCCCGGCCCGCGGCCGTACTTGGGAGGGTCCAGGATGATCCCTTCGTAGCGCGCGCCGCGGCGAACCTCGCGTTGGACGTACTTGCGGGCGTCCTCGCAGATCCAGCGGACGGGCGCCTCCGCCAGCCCCGAGAGGGCGGCGTTTTCCCGGGCCCAGCCCACGGCCTTTTTCGAGGCGTCCACATGGGTGACGGCGGCCCCTGCGGCGGCGCAGACCAGGCTCGCCACGCCGGTGTAGCCGAACAGGTTCAGGATCCTCGGGCTGGCGGCGCAGGCGCGGACGCGGTCCGACAGCCAGGCCCAGTTGGCCGCCTGCTCGGGGAACACGGCCAGGTGCCGGAAGGCGGTCAGGCGGGCCTGGAAGGTGACCTCACGCCACGTCATCGGCCAGGAGGCTGGGGCCGCGGCGTGGAGCTTCCACCGCCCTGCCTCGTCCTCGTCGGCAGGCTCGAACGCCGCGTGAGCCTCGCTCCATGCCTCCGAAGAAAGGCGGGGCGCCCACAGGCACTGAGGTTCGGGGCGCGTCACGACCCACGGGCCGAACCGCTCCAGCTTCCGCCCCCCGCCGCTGTCGAGGAGGGCATAGTCCCGCCAGCTCCCGGTCCGCATGACGCAAGGCTCGGCGGCGATGGCAGGGGGCGCGGGTCGCGGGGCCGGCAGGGGCATCGAAGGGCCTTACCGTCGGCGCCCCGCGCCCGTCCAGTCGCGCCGACCCTTCTATCGACGCCGGTTAGGCCAATTTCGCCCCTAAAGTCCTCAAAATCGCAGCCTATTGGCATCGTTCGGCGCGCCGAGCCTTGCGGTAGGGCGCGTTTTTCCCTCTAACTGTCGGGCGAGACGCCCAAGGGACCCATTCACGTTGAACGAGCTCCTGCCCAAGCCCCTCAAGTCGGCGCGCAAGGCCAAGGGCGATGGCCATCTCAGACGCGCCGAGATCCTGCGGGCCGCCGAGCGGATCTTTGTCGCCGAAGGCTACGAGGGCGCCACCATACGCAAGATCGCCGACGAGGTCGGGGTGTCTTCCACCTGCCTCTATATGCACTTCCGCGACAAGGACGAGATCCTGCTGGAGATCTGCACCGCGGCGATGGAGGAGCTGCTGGCGCTGAACAGCGACATTTACGCTCGCCCGATCGACCCGGTCGAACGGCTGCGCATGATGCTCACCGCCTACGTGGATTTCGCGCTCGGCAATCCGAACGCTTACCGCCTTGTGTTCTGCGCCTCGCCCCTGGCCGGGTCCCACCAGAAGAACCAGGTCACCCAGCGGTTGGGAGCCCAATGCTCCGACCGGTTTTCCGGAGTGATCCGCGAGATCGCGGCCCAGGGCCGCCTCAAGACCGGCGATCCCAAAAGCGTGCACCAGGCCCTGTGGTCGGCCTGCCATGGCCTGGTCTCGCTGATGCTCACCAAGCCGAGCCTCGACTGGGCCGAGCCCCAGGAGGTCACCCACGTCCTCATCGAAAGCCTGCTGTTCGGCGTGATCGCCGACTGAGGCGGCGAAGCCGGCGGTCGGATTATCGCCCGCCGGGCCCCGGCGGGTTCAACACGATGGGCACGGGTGGTGTGGAGACCGGCTGGACGGAGCCGAGGGGCTGGTAGCCGTAGGAGCCGCGCTTGAGGTCAAGGGCCAGGGTGACCGGCGCCGTGCCGCCGTTCAGGCGGGCGCGATAGACCTGGGTGGCCTCCATCACCCGCATGACATAGTCGCGGGTCTCCGAGAACGGGATGCACTCGATGAAGTCCAGGGGATCGGTCGACGAGGCGCGCGGGTCGCCGCACAGCCCCGCCCACAGCGTTGGCCGTGATGGCCCCGCGTTGTAGGCAGCCGCGGCCATCACGTAGGACCCGCTGAACTGGTTGACCAGCTGGTCGAGATACACCGAACCGACCTTCATGTTGAAGTCGGGATCGTCGAGGCTGCCCCAGCCGAGACCGGACCGGCGGGCGACGTTCTGGGCTGTGGTCGGCATCAGCTGCATCATCCCGCGCGCGCCCGCGCCGGAGCGCGCGAAGGGATCGAAACTGCTCTCCTGGCGGGTCACGCTGAGCACCAGAGGCGCTTCGGCCGATGCATAGCCGACAGGCGCCGATCGGATCGGATAGCCTCGCTCCGGCAGGATGAACCCGCGCCTGGCGGCGTTGCGCACCACCCGCATGGAGAGCTCCTGCTCGCCGTAGCCCCGCGCCAGGTCCACCAGCAGCGCTTCGTCCACTGCGGTGGGCAGGGAATCGGACAGCCCGACCACAAGGGTCCGCACCGCCTCCTTGTCGCCCATGCCCTCCAGCAGGCGGGTGGCGCGCACGCAGTCGCGGGCCTCGAAGGCGGCCCGGTCGGCTGGCGTGATCGTCGGGTCGTGGCCGAGGACAAGGTCGGCCTTGCCGCCCTTGGTGGCGGCGAGCTGGCCATAGAAGGTGGTGTAGTATTTGGCGGCCTGTCCGTAGAAGATCTGGGCTGTCACCTGATCTCCTTCCGCCTCGGCGGCCCGGCCCCGCCAGTAGAGGGCTCGACTCTGGGTGAGTGGCGAGGCGCCCGCCTGGGCCAGACGCTCGAAGTGGTTGTCCGCGAGCTTGGGGTCCTTGAATCGCGAGAGGGCGATCCAGCCGGCGTAGAATTGCGCCTCCGCGGCGTCCGGCCCCGAGGTGAGGCCGGACCGCGCGGCCACCTGATAGGCGGTGTTGGCGTCTCCCGCCTGCAGGGCGCCGACCACCAGGGCGCCGTGCTTCCACAGCCGTTGGGCCGCGTGTTCGTCGGGGAGGGTGGCGGGAAGATAGGGGATCAGCGCCAGCGCGCCGCCGATGTCCCCGTGGTCGCGCAGCGACAGCACCCGCTCATACACGAGGCCGGGGCTTATCTGGTCCGTGGGTGGCAGGGCGGCGACAAGGGTGGACGCCGCGGGATCGCTCCGCCGGACCGCCATGCGGGCCTGGGCCAGCGCCTGCTGGGCGGGCGGGAGCAGGCGCAGCAGATCCTGGGCCGCCGGCCCCTGCGCCCCGTAGAGCAGGAAGTCCTCGCGCGCCACGTGGTCGGCCTGCGTGAGCACGCCGGCGAAGCGCGCCAGCATGGTCTCCTGGGTTTCCTCGTCGAAGGCGAGGTTGCGCCAGGCGCGCCGGATGCCCGCGGCGGCGTCGTCCGGATGGCCGGTCATCCGCTGGGCGTCAGCCAGGGCCATGGCCCCTTGCGCGGTCAGCGGGACGTCGGCGCCGAACCAGCCGACGATCGCGGCGGGGGAGAGGCCGGAGCGATCCAGCAGCTTCTCGGCGGCCACCTGCCGCCGCGAGGGCCTCGGCCAGTCGGCGAGGTCGCGGCGGGCGGCGTTGGCTTCGTCCCAGGTGAGGGCTTCGGGGGCGGCGTCGGCCATGGCCCACAGAGCGACCTTGCGGGCGAGGGGATCGGTGGTCTGGTTGAGGATGGCGCGAAGCCGGCTGGCGTCGCCCGACTTGGCGGCGGAGAGCGTGGCGCTGACCGACGGTGTGTCGTAGGCGATGGGCCCGCTGACGCCCGCTTGGGGAGAATCGCCGGTCAGCCCCTGGGCCGTGGCCAGGCCCGCGCATGTCAGCGCGACGCCAATCGCCAGGGAAGTTCCGCGAAAGCCGAGTCCCAAGTTCACCTACGCCTCATGTTACACAGAGCCGCCGGCGAAGCGGCGGCGCACACGCGGTTGCCGACCCGACGCGCGAAGCCCTATGTTCCCCGTCTCCTCCGAGTCCGCAACTGCGCGCGACAGGATAACGGTTTTTTGAACTTCATGACCCGGAACCTTTTCCACGGCGTCTTCACGGCGCTGGTGACCCCGTTTACCGCAGGCCGGCTCGACGAGGGCGCCTTCGCCAGCCTCGTGGAGCGCCAGATCAGGGGCGGCGTCCATGGGCTCGTGCCGGTGGGCACCACCGGGGAGACCTCGACCCTCAGTCATGAGGAACACAAGCGGGTGGTCAGCCTGTGCGTCGAATTGGCGGCGGGACGCGTGCCCGTGATCGCCGGCGCCGGCTCGAACGCCACGGCCGAGGCGGTCGATCTCGCGCGTCACGCCAAGGCCGCCGGGGCGGACGCCGCCCTGGTCGTGACCCCCTACTACAACCGGCCGAGCCAGGAGGGTCTTTACCGGCACTATGCGGCGATCGACGAGGCGGTGGACCTGCCGGTGTTCGTCTACAACGTGCCGTCGCGCACCAGCGTCGATATCGCCAACGAAACCCTGGCCCGCCTGGCGAAGCTGCCCAACATCATCGGGGTCAAGGACGCCACGGGCGACATGCCGAGGGCCAGCCTTCAGCGCCGGCAGTGCGGCGAGGACTGGATCATGCTCAGCGGCGATGATCCCAGCGCGCTCGGCTTCATGGCCCATGGGGGTCACGGCTGCATCTCGGTGACCGCCAATGTGGCGCCGGCGGCCTGCGCCGCCTTTTTCAACGCCTGCCTGGCCGGAGACTGGACCGGCGCCCTGGCCCTTCAGGACAAGCTGGTGCGCCTGCACAAGGCCCTGTTCATCGACTCCTCGCCCGGCCCCACCAAGTTCGCCCTGGCCAGGCTCGGGCTATGCGCTGAGGAGACGCGCCTGCCGATCGTCGCCTGCGCCTCGGCGCACCATGGCGAGATCATCGCCGCCATGGACGAGGCGGGTGTCACGCAATGACCGGCAAGCTGATCGCCGAGAACCGCCGGGCCCGGTTCGACTATTTCCTGGAAGAGACCTTCGAGGCGGGCATCTCCCTGACCGGCTCGGAGGTGAAGTCGCTGCGACTGGGCAAGGCCAACATCGCCGAATCCTACGCCAACGCCCAGGGCCGGGAGATCTCCCTGGTCAACGCCTACATCCCCCCATACGGCCCCGCCAACCGCTTCAACCACGAGCCCCGCCGCCCCCGGCGCCTGCTCCTGCACCGCAAGCAGATCGACAGGCTGCTGGGCGCCCTCCACCGCGACGGCCGCACGATCATCCCCACCCGCCTCTACTGGAACGAGAAGGGGCTCGCAAAACTCGAACTCGCCCTGGCCAAGGGCAAGTCCGCTCCAGACAAGCGCCATACCGAGGCCGAGCGGGATTGGAAACGCGAGCAGGGCCGCCTGATGCGGGAAAAGGGGTAGGGGCCGGGGCGAGCCTTCGCGCCGTTTCTCAGCCGATGGGATCCAGCAGCGTCCGGGCCCGCGTGAACACCGCCTCGAACATCACCGGGGTGAGACGGCCGGTGTTCGTGTTCAGCCGGGAGCAGTGATAGCTGTTGATGATCCGGTAGCCGTCGACCTCGCTCTCGGCCCCGTGGCCGGATGCGCCGGCGGAAGCGGGCCGGCCGAGGGCCTTCATCACATTGCGCCGCGCCACGTCGCCCAGGGTGACGATCACCTTGAGGCGGGGGAGGGCGGCGATACGGGCGGCGAGGAAGGGGCGGCAGGTCGCCTCCTCGGCGGGCAGGGGCTTGTTGCCGGGCGGGGCGCAACGCACGGCGTTGGTGATCATGCAGTCGAGCAGGGTCAGCCCGTCGTCGGGCTTCGCCCGGTAATTTCCCCGGGCGAACCCCAGCGCGATCAGAGTCTCATAGAGCAGCACCCCGGCGAAATCCCCCGTGAACGGCCGCCCGGTGCGGTTGGCTCCCTGGCGTCCGGGCGCCAGGCCGGCCACCAGCAGCCGCGCGTCAGGATCGCCGAACGAGGGGGCGGGTCCGTTCCACCAGTCCGGATGCGCCGCCCGGTTGTCGGCCCGGTAGGCGGCGAGGCGCGGGCAGAGGGGACAATCCCGCGGCGGCTCCGCGGGATCAGTCATCCGCCGTTTCGCGGGTCTCCTGCAGGAAGCGCGGCAGCCGCTCCCGCGGGGCGCGGCCGACAATGTCGGCGAGATCCGCCAGGTCGACGAAGGCGTCGGCCTGCCGTCGCAGGTCATCCGAGGCCATGGGCGGCTGGGACTTGAGGGTGGAGACGACGGTTACCCGCACGCCCTTGCGCTGCACTGCGGCCACCAGGTGGGCGAAGTCGCTGTCACCGGAGAAGAGGACCATGTGGTCGGCCTTGGGAGCCAGCTCCAGCATGTCCACCGCCAGCTCTATGTCCATGTCGCCGCGGTAGCGTTTGCGACCTTCGCGGTCGGTGTACTCCTTGGCCGGCTTGGTCACCAGGGTGAAGCCGTTGTAGTCCAGCCAGTCGACCAGCGGCCGGATGGGCGAATAGTCCTGATCCTCCACCAGGGTGGTGTAGTAGTAGGCGCGGATGAGCAGGCCGCGTTTGCGGAATTCCTCCAGCAGCCGCTTGAAGTCGATGTCGAAGCCGAGGTTCTTGGCGGCCGCGTGCAGGTTGGCGCCGTCGATGAACAGAGCGAGCCGGTCGGTCGGATAGAAAGTCACGGTAATTCCTTGTCAGACACTAATAATAACGCATTCGATGACGCCGTCGTCGTCGCGCTCGGGTCAAATCTGCGCGGCCACTATCGGTCAAATCGCGACCTGCTGGAAGCAGCCTTGCGAAAGCTCCCCGGCGTAGGCCTCGAGGTGACGAGACGCTCTCGCTGGTGGCGATCGGCGGCCTGGCCCGATAGGGCGCACCCTGACTATCTCAACGGCGTCGCCCTTGTCGAGACGGGCCTGTCGCCGCGCGAAGTCATGGACGCCCTGCTCCGGGTGGAGGCGGCGTTCGGGCGACGTCGCGGCGTCCCCAACGACCCCCGCACCCTCGACCTTGACCTTATCGCCCACGGACGGACGATCCTCGACGAGCCGGGGCTGACCTTGCCGCACCCGCGCGCCCATGAACGGCGCTTTGTCATGGGCCCCCTGGCGGAGATCGCGCCCAGGTGGATCCATCCGCGGGTCGGGGAGGCCGCCCAGGCAATTTGGGCCAGGGCGAGCATCGGTTCTGACGCCGCGCCTTTAGAGGAGCTTTGAATCGCCGCGAGGGGGGGTGCGCCGCGTTGCAAAACTTGCCCTTCCGCTCTATGTAGCGAGGTTCATCCCCACCACTGTGAGACTACATGGCCCGCGTCACCGTCGAAGATTGCGTTCTGAAAGTCCCCAACCGCTTCAACCTCGTGTTGCTCGCGGCCAACCGCGCGCGCGCCATCGCGGCTGGCTCGCCTCTCACCCTCGACCGGGACAACGACAAGAACCCGGTCGTCGCCCTGCGTGAAATCGCCGAGGACATGGTCAACCCCACCGAACTGCGCGAGACGCTGATCGGCAGCCTGCAGCGGGTGGACGAGCATTCGGAAGCCGAGGAGGAAGCCGAAACCCTCGCCCTTCTGGCCGACCCCAACCATGCGCAAATGAGCGAGCAGGAATTGGTGCGCGCCCTGCAGAGCGACCGTGACGGCGGCCAGGAGGAGCGATACTGAGCCTTGAGGCCGTTCCAGCCCCGACCTCCTTCACCAACCCGCCCGCCCCGCCGCCGGAGCCTGCTCCGGCCAAGCTGAAAGCGGCGGCGCCGAAATTCCTGCGCCAATATGAACTGATCGACCGCGTCCGCGCCTACGATCCCAGCGCCGACGAGGCGCTTCTCAACCGTGCGTATGTCTACGCCGTGCGCATGCACGGCTCGCAGAAGCGGGCGTCCGGCGATCCCTATTTCGCGCACCCGATCGAGGTCGCGGGCATCCTCACCGACTACCGCCTCGACACGGCGACCATCGTGACAGCCCTGCTGCACGATGTGATCGAGGACACAGACGTCACCCGCGCCGACATCGACCGACTGTTCGGCGAGGAGGTCGCGGAACTGGTCGAGGGCGTCACCAAGCTTTCCCGCCTGGAGGCCACCGCCGACCACAAGCGTCAGGCCGAGAACCTGCGCAAATTCATACTGGCGGTGTCCAAAGACGTTCGTGTGTTGCTGGTCAAGCTCGCCGACCGCCTGCACAACATGCGCACCCTGCACTTCATCAAGAATGCGGCCAAGCGCGAGCGGATCGCCCGCGAGACCCTGGACATCTACGCGCCCCTGGCCCGGTCGATCGGCTGCCACAGGATCTGTTCGGAGCTTGAAGAGCTGGCCTTCGCCCACCTCAACCCCAAGGCGCGGGACGCCATCATCCGCCGCCTGGACGTCCTGCGCGCCGGCCAGGGCAGGGCCGTGGCGCTGGCCAGCGAGGAAATCGCCAAGCAGCTCAACGACGCAGGCGTAACCTGCCGGGTCGTCGGGCGTGAGAAGAACGCCTATTCGATCTGGCGCAAACTTCAGCGTAAATCGATTGGATTCGCTCAACTTTCCGACATCTATGCCTTCCGGGTGATCGTCGACACGGAGGACGACTGCTACCGCGCCCTGGGTGTCATCCATCGCGCCTGGCCGTGCGTGCCCGAGAGGTTCAAGGACTTCATCTCTACGCCCAAGCGCAACAACTACCGCTCGATCCACACCACGGTGGTGGCCCCGCGAGCCATGCGCATCGAGCTGCAGATCCGCACCGAGGCGATGGACCGGGTGGCCGAGGAGGGCGTCGCGGCCCACTGGCGCTACAAGAACGAGACCTACGGCTTCGACCCCGAGTCGGCCGCCGCGGCGGGCGGCCGCGATCCGCTGGTCAACATCCGCCAGTTGGTCCAGGTGCTCGAACAGGGCGGGGACGCCGAGGATCTGCTGGATCACGCCAAGCTGGAGGTGTTCCTCGACCAGGTCTTCGTCTTCACGCCCAAGGGCCAGCTGATCAGCCTGCCGACCGGGGCGATGCCGCTGGACTTCGCCTACGCCGTGCACACCGACGTGGGCGACACCTGCCTGGGGGTGAAGATCAACGGCGAGCTGAGACCCCTGCGCACCGTGCTGACCAACGGCGATGTGGTGGAGGTGGTCAGGGGCCCCAAACCCTCGACGCCCGAGGACTGGATGAGCCTCACCGTCACCGGCCGCGCCCGATCCGCGATCCGCCGCCACATGCGCCAGTCGGAGCGCGAGGAGTTCCAGCGCCTGGGCAAGGCCGCCCTGGAACAGACCTTCGACCGGGCCGGCAAGTCCCTTTCCGAGGTCTCGCTGCGGCCGGCCATCGACCGTTTCGCGGCCACCGGGGAGGCCGAGGTGTTCCAGGCCGTGGGGCGCGGGCAGATCTCGCCGACCCAGGTTCTGGAAGTGGTGTTCCCGGGCCTGGCGGAGACGGCCAAGGCCGCCGCCACTGCGCGTGTGCGGATCGAGGACCGCTTCGCCTCGCTCTACGTGAAGGGAGGCGGGCTGGAGCCCGGAACGCGGCTTCGCTTCTCCCAGTGCTGCAACCCGCTTCCCGGCGACCGCATCGTCGGCATCACCGAGGAGGACGGCGCCGTCGCCGTCCACACCATCGACTGCACGCAACTGGCCCAATATGAGGACCGTGAAGAGCTGTGGCGGGACCTGCAGTGGACTCTCGAGGCGGAGCGCAACACGCTCTCCGAGGCCCGCCTGAACGCCACCATCCGCGACGCGCCCGGCGTGATGGGGCAGGCCTGCACGATCATAGGGGAGGCGGGCGGCAATATCATTGGGGTGAAGATGCGCCATCGTCATTCCGACTTCTTCGACGTCGACTTCGACATCGAGGTGAAGGACGCGCGACACCTGACCCATATCGCCGCGGCGCTCCGCGCCTGCCCGAGCATAGAGACCGTGGACCGGGCGCGAGGCTGACGTGAACAGGGATATTCCCGGCGGCGCGACCGGTGTAATCAGCGGCGCCATGAGCTCCCCGCAAGCCAAGCCCCTGCGCCTCGGCGTCAACATCGACCACGTCGCCACGATTCGGAACGCGCGCGGCGAGGCCTATCCGGATCCGGCCCGGGCCGCCGACCTCGCCATGCAGGCCGGGGCCGACGGGATCACCGCCCACCTCCGCGAGGATCGCCGTCACATCTCCGACGCCGACATCGACGCCCTGGCCGCCCTGGCCCGCAAGCGCGGCAGGCCGCTGAACCTGGAGATGGCCGCCACGCCCGAGATGGAGGCGATCGCCCTGGCCCACCGTCCGCATGCCGCCTGCCTGGTGCCCGAGCGGCGGGAGGAGGTCACCACGGAAGGCGGGCTCGACGTCGCCGGCCAGCACAACCATCTCGCCCCGGTGGTGGCGAACCTGAAGGCGGCCGGCATCCGGGTCTCCCTGTTCATCGAGGCCGATCCCGCCCAGATCGCCGCCGCCCACGCCCTCGGCGCTCAGGTGGTGGAGCTTCACGTCGGCGCCTATTGCCTGGCCGTCCGCGAGCGCCGGCCGGAGGCGGCCGAGCACTATCGCCGGCTCCGCGAAGGCGCGGCGCTGGCCGCCAGCCTCGGGCTGGAAGTCCACGCCGGCCACGGCATCGACTATGAGACGGTGTCGGCGGTCGCGGCCATCCCGGAGTTCGCCGAGCTCAACATCGGCCACTTCCTGATCGGAGAAGCGATCTTCACGGGCCTGGATCCGGCGATCCGCCGGATGCGCCTGCTCATGGATGCGGCCAGGGCGGGCGCCGCCCCGTCCGAGACCACCCAAGAGGCGGCGGCTTGATCATCGGCGTCGGCTCCGATCTCACCGACATCCGTCGCATCGCCCAGACTCTCGAGCGGTTCGGCGGCCGGTTCGAGACGCGGGTGTTCACCGACGTCGAGCGCGCGCGTTCCGACCGCAAGCCCGATCGCGCCTCCAGCTACGCCAAACGCTTCGCCGCCAAGGAAGCCTGCGCCAAGGCCCTCGGCACAGGCATGCGCCGAGGGGTATTCTGGAAAGACATGGGCGTGGCCAACGCGCGATCTGGCCAGCCCACGATGCTGCTGACGGGCGGGGCCGCCGAGCGACTGGCGGCGATCGCTCCGTCCGGCCACAAGGCCGTGATTCATGTTTCCCTCACCGACGATCATCCCTACGCCCAGGCCTTCGTGATCATCGAGGCGGTCCCGGAGACGCAAGAGCCGCCGCAGGCGCGCCTCGCCGCCGTCGAACCGACCGCCTAGCCCGCCGCCGCGCCTCCGAGAGCCCCTCATGATCGAAACAGACGCCGCCCGCTCGAAGGCGAAGCCCAAGCCCAGCGCGGCCCGCGAAACCTTCGAGATCATCAAGACCGTGGTCTACGCCCTGGGGATCGCCCTGGTGATCCGCACCCTGCTGTTCCAGCCCTATACGATCCCGTCAGGCTCGGAGGAGCCCAACCTCTATCGCGGCGACTACATCATCGTCTCCAAGTGGTCGTACGGCTACAGCCACCACTCCATCCTCGGCAGTCCGCCGCTGTTCAGGGGACGGGTCCTCTTCCATCCACCGACCCGCGGCGACATCATCGTCTTCAAGCTGCCGAGCGACGGCCACACCGACTATATCAAGCGGCTGATCGGCATGCCGGGCGACCGCATCCAGGTGCGACAGGGCCAGGTTTTCATCAACGGCAAGGCCCTTCCTCGGAAGGTGGAGGGCGTCGTGCGGGCGGTGGAGAGCCGCGGCCCCGACGCCGATCCTGTGGTGATCCCCGCGACCCTGATGCGCGAAACCAACCCCGAGGGGCGGCAGTACCTGACTCAGATGCTCGCCGAAGGCGGCCAAGCCGACAACACCGGCGTCTATGTCGTTCCGCCGCACTGCTACTTCATGATGGGCGACAACCGTGACAACTCCGCCGACAGCCGCTTCGATTCCGGCCTGGCGCCCGAGGATCCCAAGCTCGGCGGCTGCGGCTGGGACAGCCGCCTGGACTCGGCCGTGGGCGGTGGATCGGGAGTCGGGTTCGTGCCGGAGGAGAACCTCGTCGGCAAAGCCCAGATCATCATGCTGTCGTGGAACACGGGCGTGGACGAATGGCACAACACCGGAGCCACGATCTTCAAGCCCTGGACCTGGATCACCGACCTTCGGCCCAGCCGCTTCTTCAAGGTGCTGCAGTGACCGCGGGGCTCGGGTGAATAGGCGCTCGGCCGCGATCAGGGCGCTCGAGCAGCGCCTGGGCCATGTCTTCGCCGATCGGACCCTCCTCGAACAGGCGCTCACCCATCCGAGCGCCCGGGACGGCGCGCCTTCTCTCGCCCACAATCAGGTGCTGGAGTTCCTGGGCGATCGCGTCCTTGGGCTGGTCGCGGCAGAGGCATTGATGAAACTTGGACCGCAATGGCGGGAAGGGGAACTGACGCGGCGGCACGCGGCGCTGGTCAGCGGCTCGCGCTGCGCCGACGTGGCCCGCGGCCTCGGCATCGGGCCCGCCCTGCGTCTCGCCGGGGCGGACAGCAAGTTGGGGGCCCGGGAGAACGACCGCATCCTCGGCGACGCCATGGAGGCGCTGATGGCGGCGGTCTACCTGGACAGCGGCCTGGACGCGGCGCGGGCGCTATTCGACTTGGCGTGGAAGGGGGCCCTGAGCGAATCGGGAGTGGCGCCGGTCCTCGACCCGAAAACGGCCCTGAACGAATGGGCGGGGGCCCGCGGACTGGCGGCGCCGCGCTACGAGACCCTGTCCCGCGCCGGCTCGCAGCACGCCCCGACGTTCACTGTCCGAGCCGACGTCGACGGCCATGAGTCGGAGGTGGGGACGGGGCTCAGCCTGCGGGCGGCCCAGAAGGCCGCCGCTGACGCCTTCCTGCGCCGCCAGGGCGCGAAGTCATGACCCGCGCGGGTTTCGTGGCCGTGATCGGCGCCCCGAACGCGGGGAAATCGACCCTGGTCAACCGGCTGGTGGGGACCAAGGTCTCGATCGTCACCCAGAAGGTGCAGACCACGCGCTTTCCCGTCCGCGGGGTCGCCATAGCGGGCGACAGCCAGATGGTCCTGGTGGACACCCCAGGCATCTTCAAGCCGCGCCGCCGCCTCGACCGGGCCATGGTGCGGGCCGCCTGGGGCCGCGCTCAGGACGCCGACGCCGTGGTGCATCTGGTCGACGCCCACGCCCAGATCGAGGTTGCCGACGGGCGCGGTGCGGCGGCCGACCGCAAGGCCGCTGGCGATGTCGAGACCATTGTCGAGGGACTGAAGAGCGCTTCCCGGCGGGCGATCCTGGCGCTCAACAAGATCGATCTTGTGCGCCGCGACCGCCTGCTGGCGCTGACCCGGACTCTGTTCGAGTCGGGCGTCTACGACGAGGTGTTCATGATCAGCGCCGCAAGCGGCGCCGGCGTCGAGGATCTCAAGCGGCGGCTGGCGGAGGTGGTTCCGGAGGGGCCCTGGTTCTATCCGGCCGACCAGAGCGCGGACATCCCGGCTCGCCTGCTGGCGGCGGAGATCACCCGCGAGAAGGTGTACCTGCGCGTGCACGAGGAGTTGCCCTACGCCGCCAGCGTGGAGACCACGGCCTTCGAAGAGCGGCCCGATGGGTCGGTGCGGATCGAGCAGAGCATCTACGTGGAGCGCGAGGGCCAGAGGGGGATCCTTCTGGGCAAGGGCGGCCAGACCCTGCGCTGGATCGGCGAGGCGTCCCGGCTGGAGCTGAGCGAACTGCTGGACCGCACGGTTCATCTGTTCCTGCACGTCAAGGTCAAGGCGACCTGGGCGGAGGACCGGGGATTCTTCCGCGACGTCGGCCTGGACTTCGACGTTTGAGGTCGCATGGAGTTCGAGGATGAAGGCTTCGTGCTGGCGGCCCGCCCCCACGGTGAGACGGGCGCCATCGTCGAGGTCCTGACCGCCCGCCACGGACGGTGGGTGGCGCATGTGGCGGGCGGGGCGTCGCGCCGGCTCAAACCGATCCTGCAGCCCGGCTCGCGCGTGCGCATCAGCTATCGCGCGCGGGTGGTCGATCAGCTGGGTTCGGCGCGGCTGGAGGGCGAAGGGGAGGGGGCCTCCGCTCTCTTCGACGATCCCCTCGCCCTGGCCGGCCTGGCGGCCGCCGCCGCGGTGGTGGCCGGCGCCCTGCCGGAGCGCGAGCCGCATGACGGCGCCTTCTACGCCCTGGAAGCCCTGGTGGCCGCCCTCGCTCATCCGGAGATCTGGCCGGCGGTGTTGGTGCGGTTCGAGATGGGCCTGCTGCAGGAGCTGGGCTTCGGCCTGGACCTGTCGCGCTGCGCGGTGACCGGTTCGGCCGACGATCTCGTCTGGGTGAGCCCGCGCACGGGACGCGCCGTGAGCGCGGCGGCGGGCGAGCCTTACCGCGACCGGCTCCTTCCCCTGCCGCCCTTCCTCCTTTCGGCCCAGGGCGGCCTCGGGCCGGGCGATATCGCCGCGGGCCTGACCCTGACCGGCCGGTTTCTCCAGGACTTCGTCTTCGCCGCCCTCAACCGGCCCCTGCCACCGGCAAGGGCCCGCCTGATCGAGCGGCTCGGGGAAGCGGGGAGGCTTTAGACCCCCGGCTTGACGAACTTGACCAGCACCCGCTGGCCGATGAGGAGCGGCGCGTCTTTGGCGCTGACCACCACCTCGACGACGCGCTCGTCCGTGCGTTCGGAGGGATCGTCCGACTGCAGCTTGCGCGCGCCGAACACCGCCGCCTGCCGCAGCACTTCGCCCGGATAGACCTTGGACTGGTCGGACTCGGGGACGATTTTCACCGGCTGCCCGATCCTGACCGACGGCAGCTCGCTTTCCGTCACCTCGGCGCGGACGATCCGCGCCCCCGCCGGTTCGAGGTCGAACATCGGGGTTACGTTCAGGGTGGACGCCCCGGTGCCCGGATTGGCGTAACGCCGCACGATAACGCCGTCCGCGGGCGCCCGCACACTCGTCTGCTCGAGCCGATAGCGCGCTTCGTTGAGCTGGGTCTCGGCCACCGCGATGGCGGCGTGCTCGCCGGCGAGTGATGCCGCGGCGCTGGAGATCGCGTCCGCGGCCTGGTCCACCTGTTGGCCCGACACGACCCCGGCGAGGCTTTCCAGACGCGCCTTTTCGCGCCGCGCGGCGGCGAGCTGGACCTCTGTGACACCCAACTGGGCCTTGGCCTGGGCGAAGGCGGCTTCCGCGGTTCGCACGGCCAGGCGCGGCGCGTCGTCCTCCTGGCGGGCGAGAACCTCGCCCTTGGTGACCCGATCGCCCTCGTGGACGTCCACTCCCGCACCACCCCGGCGGTTCGCGCGGCGACCTGGATGATGCCGCCCTCGACGTCGGCCTTGCCCTCGGCGACGGCGGCATAGGGCGTCTGGATCCGAATTGGATTGGCGGGGGTCGCCATTGCCGGGGTCTTGCCGATGTTCAGCATGACAGCGCCGATGACGGCGATCGCAAGGATCCCGAGAGCCGTCAGCCAGACGGCGGGACGACGAATGAGGGCGAGCATGGCGGTCAGTCTCCGGCGGCCACCGCATCTGTCAGAGCGGGATGACCCCTTGTGGAACCGTGGGAATCAACTGGCATCCTGGGTGCGGCCGTCTTCGAGGTGGATGATTCGGTCGGCGAAGCCTTCGAGGCGCGGATCGTGGGTGACGCAGACCACGGCGGCGTTGTGCTCCATGGCGGCGCGGCGCAGCAGACGGATGACGACCTGGCCGTTCTCGCCGTCGAGCGACGAGGTCGGCTCGTCGGCGAACAGCAGGGAAGGGCGCTTGGCGACGGCGCGGGCGATGGCGATCCGCTGCTTCTCGCCGCCCGAGAGTTCGCTGGGTCGCTGGTTCATGCGCGGCTTCAGTCCAACCTCGTCCAGCGAGTCGATCGCGATCCGACGGGCCTCCTTCTTGGAAAGACCCTGGTATTTCAGGACGGTGGTCACCTGCTCGAGGGCGGTGAGGGCGGGGAACAGGTTGAAGCCCTGGAAGATGAAACCGCAGTGATCGAGCCGGAAGCGGTCGATGCGGCTCGCTCCGCGGCTCCAGAGATCCTGCCCCAGGGCGTTGACGACGCCTTCGTCGGGCCTGAGGAGGCCCGAGAGCGCCGCGATGAGGGTGGATTTGCCCGAGCCTGACGGCCCCATGACCATGGTCACCGCGCCGTGTTGGGCCTGGAAGTCGACACCCTTGAGCACCTCGACCTGGTTGCGGCCGGTCTTGAAGCGCTTGACCACGCCCTTCGCGGAAAGCGCCATCGGCGCAGCTGTGCTCATCGCAGAAGATCCGCTGGTTGGCTGTGCTTAAGCACGCCCATGGCCAAGGCCCCGGATACCACGGCGATGACCATCAGCATCAGGCAGATCAACAGTGCGGGCTGGGGCCGGATCACCAGCGGAAGTCCGGCGCTCCCGGCCGCCACCGTCGCCAGCCAGGTGATCAGGCCGGCCACGCCGATGCCGGCGACGCCTGACCAGATCGACATTTCGACGACGATCCAGCGCAGGGAGAACATCGAGATCCCAAGTGCCCGCAGCGAGGCGAATTCACGGATGTTGGAGAGGATAGCCCCCCTGAGCGTCTGGGAGGTGATGCCGACCCCGATCAGGATGGCCATGACGGTCAGGAAAACCAGCATCACGCCGACGATCTGCTGCGACATGACGGCGTTCTCGTTGGCCTGATTGAACTGCGTCCGCGTCCAGGCGCGATAGGCGCCATGGCTGGACGCGTTCAGTTCGGCGGTGACCTTGTTGACCGGCAGCGGACTGTCGATGCGCACCATCAGGGGGCCGGTGTCTCCGGTCCCGTTTCCGGTGGCGCTTGCGCGGCTCAGCCTGCGCAGCGTGTCGCGCGAGGCGACGATCGTCGGTTGTTCGAGGCTCTGGTAGTTGTGCAAGATCGTTCGCACACGGACGGTATGACCGTTGATCGACGCCTTGTCGCCCAGCTTCACGCCCAGCGCCGCCAGGTTGCTGGCGTCGATGGCGATGGCGCCCGGTTCCATCAGGGCGATCCGCTGGTCCTCGGTGTAGTCGACCGGCAAGGTCACCGCGCCGGGCAAGGGGTCGACCGCCCAGACACTGACGAACTTCTGTACCTGCTTGGCTCCCGGGGGTGGGGTGTTGACCCACGACCCGAAGATTTCCTCGAGACTTCTGACCTCGGTCACGTGGGGATTGAGGAAGATCTGAGGTTGCACCCGCGCCGGCAGGGTAGGGTCGGAATTGACCAGGCTGGCGACCTTGACCGGCAGGATGAAGATGTCGGCGCGGGACCGTTCGGTGGTGGCGAAATCGGCGTGGATGATCCCGGTGAACAGCCCCAGCATCACCAGGACCATCATGCCCGAGAAGGCGAGGGCGACGATCGCCGCCATGTAGCGGCGCCACTCGTAGATCAGGGTTGCGAGGGCCAGGGACATTCAGCTCCCCCCGCCCACGCTCGCAAAGGCCCAGCCGCCGCCGAGCGCCTTGTAGGAGCGCACCGCCCGGCGAAGGCTGTCCACCCTCTCGGCGGTCAGCGACGAGCGGATCGAGCGCCAGGATTGCTCGGCTGTCAGGGTCGTCGTCAGGTCGTCCAGTCCCTGCGCGTAGCCTCTGCGGGCGCCCTCGTAGGCGCGTCGGGCGCGCGCCTCGCCGTCCGCGAGAAGGCTGACGGCGCGTTCGCCGGCGGCAAGGTCGACGAGGGCGCTCTGCGCCTCGCCGAAGGCGGTGCGCACGGTGCTCTGGTAGGCGATCGCCGCCTCGCGCGCCCGGGCGTCCTCCGCCCTGGCCTGGTAGAGCAGCCTGGGGATGTCGAGGGTGGGGGCGCTGACGCCGGCGGCCAGGGTCCAGAAACCGGTCGTGGTGACCTGCTGGGTGGTGATCAGGGTCGTGGGCGGGATGTACGAGACGCCGGGCTGGGAGATGCTCGAGAGGCCCAGTCCCGGCAGAAGGGTGATGGTGGGGAAGATCGCAAGATGGGCGAGGCGGGCGGCGCCCAACTCCGCCCGCAACCTGAACTCCGCCTCGCGGACATCCGGACGGCGGGACAACAGCTCCGAGGGGAGGGCGCGCGGCGCCGGCGGGATATCGGGGGTCGCGCCGGTGAGGACCAGGTCGTCCAGGCCGCGCAGATCGCGCCCCACCAGGATCAGCAGGCGGCGGCGGCCATCGTCGAGCTGGGCCTGGAGATCGGCCGCCTGGGCCTCGGCCTGGGCTGTCTGGCCGGCGACGCGGTCGATGTCGTTCGTCGGTCCCGCTCCGGCAGCCGCCTTCCGACGCGCGACATCGAGCAGATCGTGGTCGATGCGCACGGTCTGGCGGGCGTCGTCGAGCTGGATCACCAGGCCCTGGGCCTGGAAGTAGGTGTCGGCGACGTTGGCGGCCAGACTGGCGCGCGTCCCTTCGACATTGAACCGCGCCTCCGCTGCGTCGGCCCTGGCGACCCGTCGCGCCACGGCCAGGCGGCCGAACAGGTCCAGTTCCCAGGAGACGTTGAAATTCCCGTTGACCTGGTCGATGACCCCGCTGGTGGGATTGAGGTTGTTGCTCGGTGCGCCGAGCCCATAGGACCTCTGATGGCTCGCGTTCCCGGTGACCGACCCTGTCGGCAGGGTGGCGGCCCGCCGGGCCGCGCTCGTCTCGCGGGCTTCCACGATCCGGGCCGCCGCCGTCAGGGCGTCTGGAGCAGCTTGGAAAGCCTCGTCCTCGAGGGCGTCCAGGGTCGGATCGCCAAAAAGTCGCCACCATTGGTCGAGCGCCGCGGGGGCCAGGGGCGTCGCGGGGAAAGCGCCGGCGTAGGCGGCCGGCATGACGACCGTCGGCAGCCGCGGCTCCGGTCTGGCGTGGGCGAGGGCGGGTGCGGCGAGGACCAGCAGCAGCGGCGCGGACCGCAGGAGCGGCCTTGAGCAACGGCATGGCGCAAGGTTAGGCGTGCTCAAGACTGGGCGCTCGCTGGATGGAGGAAGGCGAATTGCCTCCGACCGGCGCGAACATTGGGCGCTCCGCTTCATTTCACCAGTTAAATAACCGTCATGAGAGCGCCTCATCCCCGCCCTGGACAGGGCGGCGGGAGTCAGATTGAACGCTGGACATGAATGAACGCGTCCCGCCGCCGCCCGACGAGGGCGGCCGGATCCTCGACGAGTCCCTCAACGAGGCTCTGTCGCGGCGATACCTCGCCTATGCCCTCTCCACGATCACCCAGCGCGCCCTGCCGGACGTCCGCGACGGCCTGAAGCCCGTCCACCGCCGCCTGCTCTATGCGATGCGGTTGCTGCGGCTCGATCCCCAGACCTCGGCCAAGAAGTCCGCGCGCGTGGTGGGGGACGTGATCGGCAAATACCATCCGCACGGCGACGTCGCCGTTTACGACGCCCTGGTGCGACTGGCCCAGGACTTCGCCCAGCGCTACCCGCTCATCGACGGCCAGGGCAATTTCGGCAACATCGACGGCGATAACGCCGCGGCCATGCGCTACACCGAGTGCCGGCTCACCAACGCCGCCCAGCTGCTGCTCGACGGCATCGACGAGGACGCGGTCGACCTGCGCCCCACCTACGATGGCGAGGAGGAGGAGCCGGTCGTCCTGCCGGCCGGATTCCCGAACCTGCTGGCCAACGGCTCCTCCGGCATCGCCGTGGGCATGGCGACCTCGATCCCACCGCACAACGCCGCCGAGCTGATCGACGCCTGCCTGCTGCTGCTGAAGGCGCCGAGGTCGACCACCGCCGATCTGATGGCCCACGTCCAGGGGCCGGACTTTCCCACGGGCGGGGTGATCGTCGAGCCGGCCGCCTCCCTTCTGGAGACCTATGAGACGGGCCGTGGCGGCGTCCGGACCCGGGCGCGGTGGACCAAGGAGGACACCGGCCGGGGGAGCTGGCGGATCGTCGTCAGCGAGATCCCCTACCAGGTGAAGAAGGCCGATTTGGTGGAGCAGCTGGCTCTGCTGCTGGAGACCAAGAAGGCCCCGTTGCTGGGCGACGTGCGCGACGAGTCGGCCGAGGACATCCGCCTGGTCATCGAACCGCGCGCCCGTAACGTCGAACCCGATGTCCTGATGGAGAGCCTGTTCCGTCTCTCCGACCTGGAGACCCGCTTCCCGGTCAACATGAACGTGCTGAACGGGCGGGGCGCCCCTGCGGTGATGGGACTCAAGCCCGCCCTGCAGGCGTTCCTCGACCACCGGCGAGAGGTGCTGCTGCGGCGGACCCGCTTCCGCCTGGGCAAGATCGAGGCGCGGCTGCACATCCTCGACGGCCTGCTGATCGTCTTCCTCAATCTGGACGAGGTGATCCGCATCGTCCGCTTCGAGGACGATCCGAAGGCGAAGCTGATCGCGACTTTCACCCTCACAGATACGCAGGCCGAAGCCATCCTCAACACCCGCCTACGGCAACTGGCGCGGCTGGAGGAGATGGAGTTACGCCGCGAGCACGACACTCTTTCCGCCGAACGCAACGGCCTCAACGCGGTTCTCGCCTCCGAGGCGGAACAATGGAAGCGGGTCGGCGCGGGCCTGCGCGAAGCCCTGAAGATACTCGGCCCCAAGACCGCCGTGGGAGCGCGGCGATCGACCTTCGAGACCCCGCCCGAGATCGACGCGGCGGCGACGCTCGAGGCGATGGTGGTCCGCGAGCCGATCACGGTGATTGTCTCGGAGCGCGGCTGGATCCGCGCCGCCAAGGGACGGATCGAGGACCCCCAGGCGCTGACCTTCAAGGAAGGCGACAAGCTGGCCTTCGCGGTGCCCGCGGAGACCACGGACAAGCTGCTGCTGTTCGCCTCCGACGGTCGCTTCTTCACCCTCGCCTGTGACAAGCTGCCGTCGGCGCGGGGGCAGGGCGAGCCCCTGCGGCTGATGATCGATCTCGACGACAAGGTCTCCATCGTCGCAGTGTTTCCCCACAAGTCCGGTCGACTGCGCCTGCTCGCCTCCAAGGCCGGCTACGGCTTCCTGATGAACGAGGACGAGGCGGTGGCCTTCCGCAAGGCGGGCAAGCAGGTGCTGAACGTGGAAGGGCAGGGGGCCGCCCTGTGCCTGGAGGCGTCGGGCGATCACCTCGCTATTATCGGCGACAACGGCAAGATCCTGATCTTTCCGGTCTCGGAACTGCCGACCATGCCGCGCGGCAAGGGCGTGAAGCTGCAGAGCTACCGCGAAGGGGGCCTGCGCGACGGCATGCTGTTTGACGCCACCGAAGGCGCCGGGTGGATCGACGGCAGCGGCCGCCGGCGCGCCTGGCCCGAGTGGCGCGAGTGGGTCGGGCGGCGCGCCTCGGCCGGACGCCTCGCCCCGCGCGGCTTCGCCGCCAACCGCCGGTTCACGCCGGGCTGATCGGAAGCCCTCGGACGCTGGCGGAGGTCGGCGGCGCCCTGTAAAGCCGTGCGGCGCAAAGCAGGGAGCCTCGCCGATGACTACCGCCACGCCGGTCGACTACACGCTCGAAGGCAAGCCGCATCAGGGCCTGCTGGTCCACGATGAAACCCGCGCGGGCCCTGCGCCCACGGTGCTGGCGTTCCACGCCTGGGACGGGCGCACGGGCGCGCACGACGATTTCGCCCGTCGGCTGGCGGCGCTCGGATGGAACGGCTTCGCTGTCGATCTCTACGGCAAGGGGGTGGTGGGAAACACCACCGAGGAATGCCAGGCCCTGATGAACCCGCTGATCGGCGACCGAGCCCGCCTGCGGTCGCTTCTGTTGGCGGCGGTCGACGTCGCGGCGGGACTGCCCCAGGTCGACGCATCCCGGATGGCGGCGATCGGCTTCTGCTTCGGAGGCCTCTGCGTTCTCGATCTGGCGCGGGCCGGGGCGCCGTTGCGGGGCGTGGCCAGCTTCCACGGCCTTTTCATCCCGCCGGGGCTGCCCTCGGTGACACCGATCAAGCCTAAGGTCATCGCCTTCCACGGCTGGGCCGACCCGATGGCGAAGCCCGATGCGGTGGTGGGTTTCGGCGAGGAGTTCACGCGCGATGGCGCCGACTGGCAGCTGCACGGTTTCGGCGGGGCGATGCACGGCTTTATGAACGTCGGCGCGAACATGCCCGAGATGGGCATCCAGTATAATGAGACGGTCGCGAAGCGGGCCTGGACCGGACTGGCCGCCTTCCTGAACGAGGTCCTCGTCTAGGCCGTTGTGCCTAGTCTGGGCCCCAGCGCGCCTTGCCGGCGCGCAGCAGGCCCAGGAACTCCTCCGTTGAAGGCCCGAACTTCGGCCAGATCACATTGGCCTTGGCGTCGAACGCCTCATGGTCCGGGGGCTCGATGGCCACCATGCGAAGCTTGCTGGGGGCGTGCACCACCACAAGGTGAAAGCGCGCCATATCCGTCCAGCGCCAGGCTCGTGAGACGCCGTTCTGGTCGAGCAGGACGCCGGTCTCGTCGATCACCAGCCGGTCCTTGCGCCGATGCGCCTGGACGATGCCGACGACGCAGACCCCCACGATGAACAGGAACGACAGGGTGGAGATCAGGCCCGTGGTGAAGAACCACTTCGGCGGCCACCGGTTGGTCATTTCGAAACCACCAGCGAACATCAGTTCGAGAACGATGATCAGCGAG
>JAQGIW010000071.1 GCA_028290905.1 Caulobacteraceae bacterium
CCCCCGCGCGCCAGCGGGACAGCGCCTTCAATTTGAACTCCCTCGTGTAACTTCGCAGCTTCAGAGCCACATCGCTCTCCTCCGATGAGTGGCACTTTTCACTGTCTCATTTCAGGGGGTCACTCCAGAGCGGTTTTCGCGGCGTTTCGCGGTCGCCGGAGAGCCCCCGGACCGGCTCAACACCTTGAAATCACGGGCATTAAAGATCGATGGTCAGGTTGCGGCGGTCCGCCCGGTGAGATTCGTCCAGCGCGTTGCGCAGCTTGGCCGCGTCCACCAGCGCCAGGCGCGCCTCCCTGACGCTGGTGGGGGTCTTCGCCTCCTCCGCCGCCTTGGCGACGCGCAGCAGGGCGAGGATGAAGGCGCGCGGGCTGATGTCCTCCGCCGCGGTGAACTCGGCCCGCAGCTCGGCCAGCCGGTCGGCCACTTCCGGTCGCTTGGCGAGGCGGCTGGAGTGGCCCCTGGCGAGGACGTAGCCGGCGGCCTCGTAGGCGTCATCTAGGAGGGCGCCCTTGGCGCCGGCCTGGGCGAAGGCTTCGAGGCGGGGGTTTTCGAGGATGGGCATGGCGGGTGATCTGCCTCTGAGGTCCGAACGTGACGAGACGCTATGGTATTGCATATTGCAACCACTGTCAATGCCGCTTTGCGAGCCGATATTGCAAATCGTAATCGACGAGTCGGCGATTCGCGGGCTGTGCCCCAGCGCCGCTATCCGGGCGGCTCCTCGCCGCGGTGAAGGAGGCCGCGCAGGCGGCCGGCGTGCCCTATCAGCGGTTCATCCGCCAGGCGCTGGAGACCGCGGTGCAACGGCGCAGATAGTCCGGTGTGCTGCCGCGCCGCAGGCTCCGCGCGTCGCCAAAGTGGGGAAATGACTATGCTGTCGACGTATTCCAGGCGCGAAGCCGATCGTGTCCCAACGCACCACCTGGGACACGATCCACGGCTCATGCACCGCAGCGCGTGGCGCGGACTTCGATCCGGCCAGCAGCGACGCGGACTTCCTGGTCTAATTTCAGGCTGAGGCGCGATTGGCGCCGCTGCAGCAATTTTTCGGGCTGAGCGAGGCCTTGGAGCGATTGCTCGGCCGGCGCGTGGATCTCATCGAAGCCGGCGCGGTGCGCAACCCGTATTTGCTCGCCGAGATGAATCGGGCGCGCGAGCTCACCTATGCCGCCTGATGGCGGGTCAGAGCCTTGCTTTGGGACATTGAGGCCGCTGCGGACGCAACGGAACGGTGACAGCTCCTCGCCGAATTCTGCAGATTGGAACCATCGTCGGAAAAGGTTCCGTCTGATTCCGAACATATTTTCCGCTTGTGTTCATAGGGCTTGACGCCGCTTCCTGTTCGCAGCGGAAGGGGCTTTTGCCACAGGACGAGCTCGACCTCTCTCCGGAGATCAAACCGGTCCCCCGGATGATGGAGATGGGCGCGAACACATGAGCGAGAACTTCGGATTCGACGACGGCCTGGAACTCGCCAAGGTCAAGGAGTTGCTACTTCAGCGCGAATACGAATTCAGGGAGCTCAATCATCGCGTCGCCAACAGCTTGCAGATTACTGCCGGATTCCTGACGCTCCATCAGAAGCGGCTCGGCGACGGCGCGGCCAAGGAGGCTCTGGTGGCAGCCAGCGCCCGCATCAAAGCCATCGCGAAGCTGCATCGCTTCCTCTACGCCAACGGCGAAGCTCCGCAGGTCGATTTGAAGACCTTCTTCGAAGACCTTTGCCCTGACATCGCAGCGAGCACCGGGTTGATCTGCTCAGTCGACGTCGAGCCTCTCGAAGTATCGGGCGAAACGGCTAAGCAGCTCGCCATCATCGTCAATGAGTTCGCGATCAATGCCCGCAAGCATGCCTACGATGGCGAAGACGGCGGAACGCTCCAAATCGAAGGACGCCGTGAGGCCGAGCGCCGGCTAAGGCTGACCATCGCCGACGGCGGATCGGGCCTGCCCGACGGCTTCGACTTGGCCGATCCCCACGGGTTCGGCCTGTCGATCGTGTCCATGATGGTCAAGCAGCTCGATGCGGAATTGATCGCCGAAAACGACCACGGCGCCCGGTTCACGCTATTTGTGCCGATGCCTCAAAACAGCCGATAAGCCGCTCATATTCCGACTCAGCCACCCCATAGGAGCCACCCGCGGCCTCTTCCAGCCCCTCGCGATCGAGGACCGTCAGCAGACCCCGGGTCGATCTGATCAGGCCCGTCCCTTCGAGCAGATGAAGCGCCACCGTCACGCCCGGCCGCCGAACGCCCAGCATGAGCGCGAGGAATTCATGGGTGATGGGGAACGCGTCACCCTCGAAACGATCGTGGGTCATCAGCAACCAGCGGGCCAGGCGCTCTTCCAGTTTGGCCTGGCCGTTGGCCAAGGCCGTCTGCGCCGTCTGAACCAGGAACGCTTGGACATAATGGAGAAGGCAGGTGCGTAGGGTCGGACTCGTCTCCATGGCCTGGCGCAGCTCCTGGGCCGAGATGCGGCTCCCCGAGCCGGCCGCTTGGATGAAAGTTTCGTTGGGTGAGCGGTCATTGCCCATCACAACGCTCACGCCGGACATGCCTTCCCAGCCGATGAGCCCCACCTCGATGCTGCGGTTCTTGGCGTGGGCGACGACGGACGTGAGGCCGCTCTCCGGAAAATAGACCTGCTGGATGGGTATGTTGGGCTTTTCGAGCACTTGGCGCACCGTAAGAGAGGTCGGGTGAAGGTGCGGTCGAAGCAGCGCGAGATCGGCTGGCGCCATCACGCCCAGAAGCCGATTGCGATATAGGATTTCTGGCTGTGGTATGGCTCTTTCCCTCCACCGGGCGGGCAAGAGCGGATTTGTCTCTCAGTCGCCGGCACCCTGAATTCCACTTGACGATAGGCGCATTTACGCCGTGGCCGTCCCATCCCCTATCGAATTGCGCCGCATTCGCGGCTCTGTCTGTTTTCGAACAGTAGTAGCCAAGGCCAGGCGCGAGCGGGCCAGCTGGCGGCCCTTCATTTCCGCCGCCATGGCCTCCCGCATCTTGTGGCAGAGAACGAACGCGGCCTTGTAGGAGAGGCCCAGGTCGCGGCTCATGGCCAGCATGCTCTTGCCCTTCACCTCGTTGCAGAAGATCGCGATAGCCGCGAGGTAGAAGCGCAGGGGGAGTTTGTGCGAGGCGAACAGGGTCCCGGAGGTGATCGAGAAATCCTTCGCACAGGCGCGGCAACGGTAGCGCGGAGCGCCGTTCGGCCGGCGGCAATCGTAGGCGTCCACGCCGCCGCAGAGCGGGCAGACCGCCATGCTCCCGAGTCGTGGGAGCTGGAATTCCGATCGCGGTAAGGACTCCTGGCGCTATACGCCGCTGTGGACGCTCATGGCCCGCCTCGCCAGCACGTAGCTCCGAGACTTCCCCAGGTTACCGCTGAACGGTGGACCTGCCCTTCTCCCTGTGCTCCGCTGGGCCAAACAAGCACTTCGAGTGCGCGGGGATGTGTGAAACGTGGCCGAGGGACGGAGCGGAGGACGCCAGAAGGTGATGGTGCTCT
>JAQGIW010000099.1 GCA_028290905.1 Caulobacteraceae bacterium
GCCCCGCGCTCTGGACGACGAGATCCCCGATTCCGCCGACCCCGCCGAGCCCGCGGACGCCTCCGGGTTCTCCCTGGCGATCAAACCGCCCAAGACCACCGTGCGCGCTTCCGAACGGGAACAGCGCGAGAGCCAGCCGAACCTGCCGTTCGGGGATCCGGGCTTCCGGCTGCCCGAACTGATCATGCTCACCAAGCCCAAGCCCCGGGCCTCGGCCATCGACGAGGAAGCGCTGCGCCAGAACGCCCAGCTCCTCGAAACCGTACTCGCGGAGTACGGCGTCAGGGGCCAGATCGACCACATCCGCCCGGGCCCCGTGGTGACCCTCTATGAGCTGGCGCCTGCCCCAGGCGTGAAATCGGCCCGCGTGGTGGCCCTGTCGGACGACATCGCCCGCTCGATGAGCGTGGCGGCCTGCCGGGTGAGTGTCGTGTCCGGACGAAACGCCATCGGCATCGAGCTTCCCAACGCCCGCCGCGAGACGGTCTATCTGCGCGACCTGCTATCGAGCACCGAATATGAGAAGGCGAGCCAGACCCTGCCGCTGGCGCTCGGCGAGACGATCGGCGGCGAGCCCTATGTCGCCGATCTCGCCAAGATGCCCCACCTGCTGATCGCCGGCACCACCGGCTCCGGGAAGTCGGTGGGCGTCAACGCCATGATCCTGTCGATCCTGTACCGTCTGCCGCCGGACAAGTGCAAATTCATCATGATTGATCCGAAGATGCTGGAACTGTCCGTCTACGATGGCATCCCGCACCTGCTGGCCCCGGTGGTGACCGATCCCAAGAAGGCCATCGTCGCCCTGAAGTGGACCGTCCGCGAGATGGAGGACCGCTACCGTCGCATGTCCAAGATCGGCGTGCGCAATATCGCGGGCTACAACGAGCGCGCCAACGAGGCCCTGGCCCGGGGCGAGCATTTCGTCCGTACGGTGCAGACCGGCTTCAGCGAACAGGGCCGGCCGATCTTCGAGGAAGAGAAGCTGAGGCCTGAGCCGATGCCGTATCTGGTCGTCGTCATCGACGAGGTGGCCGACCTGATGATGGTGGCCGGCAAGGACATCGAGGGGGCCGTCCAGCGGCTGGCTCAGATGGCCCGGGCCGCCGGCATACACCTGATCATGGCCACCCAGCGGCCATCGGTGGACGTGATCACCGGCACCATCAAGGCGAACTTCCCGACACGGATCAGCTTCCAGGTCACCTCCAAGATAGACTCGCGCACGATCATGGGCGAGCAGGGCGCCGAGCAGCTTCTGGGCATGGGCGACATGCTGTACATGGCCGGCGGCGGGCGGATCACACGCCTGCACGGCCCCTATGTCGACGACGACGAGGTGTTCAAGGTCGCTGCCTTCCTGCGGGACCAGGGCGAGCCGCAGTACCTCGAGGACGTGACCGCCCTCCCCGACGGCGAGGACGAGGAGGGGGCGCTCTCGGCCGACGACGCGGCCAGCGCCGACCTCTACGACCAGGCCGTGGCGGTGGTGACGCGCGACCGCAAGGCGTCCACCAGCTACATCCAGCGCCGGCTGCAGATCGGCTACAATCGCGCCGCCTCGCTCATCGAGCGCATGGAGAAGGAGGGGGTGGTCGGCGTGGCCAACCACGCCGGAAAACGCGAGATCCTCGCGGGTCCGCCCCCATGACCCTCCGCCGCCATGCGCTGCTGGGTTTGGCCCTCGCCGTGATCGCGCCACGGGCGATCGCGGCCGCGCCCGAGACTCCCCCGCCCCAGCCGCCCCCCTCGCTGTCGAGCGAAGACTCGCGGGAGGTGGCGCGGATCGTCGACTATCTGCAGGGCCTGACCAGCGCTCGGAGCCGCTTCGTCCAGACCGACGCACGCGGCGCTCAGAGCGAGGGGATCTTCTATCTGCAACGGCCAGGTCGGGCGCGCTTCGAGTACGATCCGCCCTCGGGGCTCGTCATCGCCTCCGATGGGCGCAATGTCACCGTGGTCGACCGCCGCCTGAGGACAAAGCACGTCTATCCTCTGGCGTCGACGCCGCTGGCCCTCTTCCTTGCCCGGAACATCCGCCTTGATAAGGGCGTCGTCGTCCGTCAGGTCTCCCGTGACGGCGGAAACGTCACGGTGGTGGCGGAGGACGCCCGGGGCAAGGCGAAGGGCCAGATCGCCCTCACCTTGACGCAGTCGCCGCTGGCGCTCACCGGGTGGTCCGTCAAGGACGCGCGCGGCGGCGTGGTCAAGGTCCGCTTGGACGGCCTCACCCGCGCTGCGCCTCACGACCCCGGCTTCTTCGAACTTCCCAACCCTCGGACGACGCCTTATCCCGACGCCAGTCGATAGCGGGGAAAAGCGTGCGCCTGCGGATCGCCTCCTGGAATGTGAATTCCGTTCGCCTGCGGATCGATCAGGTCGCACGGTTCGCGGCCGAGCGGTCGCCTGACGTGCTCTGCCTGCAGGAGATCAAGTGCCAGGATGGGGAGTTTCCCGCCGAGGCCCTGGTCGAGGCCGGCTTTCCTCATGTGAAGATCAGGGGACAGAAGGGGTGGCACGGCGTCGCCATCGCCTCCCGCCTGCCCATCGAGGCGGCGCCCCCGCTCGACCTCTGCCGCGAAGGGCACGCCCGCTGCGTGTCTGGCGTCGTCGCCGGCATCGAGCTCCACAATCTCTACATTCCGGCCGGCGGTGATGTCCCCGACCGAGCCAGCCGGAAGTTCGACCATAAGCTGGACTTCTACGAGCGGCTCACCGCCGAGATGGCGCGGCGCCGGCCCAACGCGCCCCTGGTCCTCGCCGGCGACCTGAACGTGGCGCCCGGCGAGCACGACGTCTGGAACCACCGTTTCATGTCCAAGGTGGTCAGCCATACGCCTGTCGAGGTGGCCGCCATGGAGGCGCTCCAGAACAGCCTCGGCTTCATCGATCTGGTCCGTGAGGCGGCGCCCGAACCGGCTAAGCTGTTTTCCTGGTGGAGCTACCGCGCCGCGGACTTCCGGGCCTCCAATCGCGGCCTGAGACTGGACCACATCTGGATCACCCCCGGCCTCCGCGCCGCCGCCGCCCGATCCGGCGCGTCCCCGAGGATCCACGACGACGTGCGCGCCTGGGAACGCCCCAGCGACCACGCGCCGGTCACCATCGATTTGGAGGTGTGACATCCCAAATCCGCTCATCGCCGTGAAAGCAGGGACCCAGCGCTTTCCAGGAATACGCATGTGGCGAATCGGGCCCCTGGCGATATGCACGCCTGGACGGACAGCGCTGGGCCCCCGCGCCCGCGGGGATTGAGCGGTTGGGCCCTCAAGGCGCCAAGCGGTAGCCGCCGGCTTCGGTGATCAGGAGGCGGGCGTGGCCGGGGTCGGGCTCGATCTTCTGCCGCAGCCGGTAGACGTGCGTCTCCAGCGTGTGCGTGGTCACCCCGGCGTTGTAGCCCCACACCTCGGCCAGGAGTTCCTCGCGCGTCACCGGCTTTTCGCCGGCGCGATAGAGATATTTCAGGATGTTGGCTTCCTTGTCGGTCAGCCGCAGCTTGCGGTTCTTCGGGTCGACCAGCACCCGGGCGGCCGGGTGGAACTCGTAGGGACCGACCTTGAACACCACCTCTTCGGACTGTTCGTGGGCGCGCAGCTGAGCGCGAACGCGCGCGAGCAACACCGTGAACCGGAACGGCTTGGTGACATAGTCGCTGGCCCCCGCCTCCAACCCCATGATGGTGTCGGCCTCGCTGTCGGCCGCGGTGAGCATGATCACCGGGGCCGTCACGCCGGATTCGCGCAGCAGTTGGCAGACCTCTCGGCCGTTGCGGTCGGGCAGGTCGAGATCCAGCAGCACCAGATCGGGCCGCTGTTCGGCGGCGGCCTTGAGGCCGTCGGCCGCGGTCGCCGCCCCCACCGTGGCGAACTCCGAATGCTGTTCGAGTTGTTCGCGGAGGAGGTCCCGCAGGTCATCGTCGTCGTCGATGATCAGAATGGTCTTGAGTTGCGCCATAGTCCCCTACATGCACCCTTTGCGGCGGGAACGCCAAGCAGGGCGGTTTGGTAACGGGCGATGATGTTTTCCGTTTCCCCGGAGGGACGGCTGAGCCTGGAAGGCCGCGAGCTGCGATGCGCGCTCGGCCGCGGGGGCGTGTGTCCCGCCGCCGACAAGCGCGAGGGCGACGGCGCGACGCCGGCCGGGGTCTGGCCCCTGCGGAGCGTGCTCTGGCGGCCCGATCGCGTGCCCGCGCCCGCATCGCGCCTGCCGGTGCGGGCGATCGATCCGGATGACGGCTGGTGCGACGCCCCCCTGGACCCCGCCTACAACCGTCCGGTCCGCCTGCCTTATCGCGCCAGCGCGGAGCGGATGTGGCGGGAGGACGGTGTCTACGACCTTGTCGTGGTGCTCGGCTACAACGACTCTCCGGTCGTCTCGGGCGCAGGCTCGGCCATCTTCATGCACGTGGCGCGCCCGGGATACGCCGCCACCGAGGGCTGCATCGCCCTGGCCCTGGACGATCTCGTCGCGCTGGTGGGGGCCGCCGCCCCGGGCGACGCCGTACGCGTGGCGACTCAGGGCGACGGGTGAGCGGCCCGCGGACCGAACAGCGCCGATCCGACCCGGACGGAGGTGGCGCCATGGCGTATGGCAACCTCGAAGTCTGCGCTCATGCCCATCGACAGGCGGCTGAGCCCGTTGCGGGCGCCGATCTTGGCCAGCAGGGCGAAGTGCGGGCCCGGCGGTTCCGCCTCCGGCGGGATGCACATCAACCCCTCGACGGCCAGGCCATAGTCGCCGCGGCATCGGGCGAGGAAGGCGTCCGCCTCCAAGGGCGCCACGCCGGCCTTCTGAGGCTCCTCCCCGGTGTTGACCTGGACATAAAGCCGCGGCGCGCGGGCCCCGCGCTGGACCTCGTGGGCAAGCCGCTCGGCGAGCCGCTCCCGATCCAGGGTCTCGATGACATCGAAGAGGTCGAGCGCGGCGCGGACCTTGTTGGTTTGCAAGGGGCCGATCAGGCGAAGCTCGAGGCCGGGCGGGTTCTGGTCGGACCACCGGGCAGCCGCCTCCTGGACGCGATTCTCGCCGAACACGCGCTGGCCGGCGGTGAGGACCGGCTCGATCGCCTCCCATGGCTGCTGCTTGGAGACCGCCGTCAGGCTGACGTCGGCGGGCTCTCGTCCCGCCGCGACCGCCGCCGCGGCGATCCTGTCCCGGATCCGCCGCAGGGCCCCGGCAGCGTCAATTGGGGCGGCGTGCGCGGCGTCATGTGTGGCGCTGACCATTGGCGATGACCGACCTCGATGCGCTGTGGCGCGCGGCGCGGAAGCTAGGCTCCCGGCGCCGTTCGCGGAAGACCCTGCCGCCGCTGCTATTCTTCACCGATCCCGCCCGGACGCCGTTCCCGGAACATGTCCTGGCCCAGCTGCCGCGCGGCTCGGCGATCGTCTTCCGCGCCTTCGGCGATCCTGACGCCCTCGCGAAGGCCCGGCGCCTGGCGCAGTTCGCCCGGCGCCGAGGCGTATGGTTCTTCGTCGGGGCGGACGTGAACCTCGCCATCCGCGCCCGGGCTGACGGCGTGCATCTGCCCGAGAGGCTGGCCCACCGCGGGGGCTGTAACCGGCGCCTCCGCCAGCGCTTCCTGCTGACCGCCGCCGCCCACGGCCTGCCAGCCGCCCGGCTGGCGCGGCGGGCGGGGGTCGAGGCCATTGTGCTCTCGCCGGTTTTCCCCAGCGCCAGCCCGTCGGCGGGGCGTCCGCTGGGCGTGCGCAGGTTCGCAGTCCTCGTCCGCGCGGCCGGCGCGCCCTGCTACGCGCTGGGCGGCGTCAATGCGCACACTGTACGGGCGCTGTGGGGATCGGGAGCGGTGGGGGCGGCGGCGGTCGGCGCGCTGACGCAGGCTGGAACTCGCCGACCTTAGAACTTGAAGGTCGTCTCGAGCCGAACCCGCGGCGCCGCGGGGCGCGGGTCGACTACATAGGGATCGACCTGGGGATTGGGAGCGAGGCTTACCGCGCCGCCGATATGCAGGCGGGGCGTAACCTTGAAATAGACGCCCGGCTGCACGTCCCGCCACTCGCTCAGCCTGTCGGTATGCTGTTCGACCCCGAGCTTGAGACCCCAGCGACCCTTGCGCGAGTCCCACTCGAGGGTGCGGCCCGTCGTGACCGGTCCCGGAACATCGTTCGGCGAGGCGAAATCATTGCCCACCAGCATGACGCCGGCCGCTTCAGGTTGCGCGCACGCCTGTCCGGCGGCCGCCACGAGGGCGGCTCCGAAGAGAGCAAGCACGATCAGCCTGGCCGACGACATACGGTACGTTATCCCCTGACGCCCTACACGCGCCCGTCACGCGATTTTAACTCATCGAGATAAAAGCTGGCGGGTGGCGCTCGTCAATGCGTCACCCCGCAGATTCGCGCGGCGCGGCGCGGATGTGTGCGCGCCTGTGGCGATTGGGCCACTCAATTGGGTTTGGCGCGAACGCGGGGATGTTATAGACGCGTGGCCCGAGGGCGACAGCAGCGCGGCGCCGGGAGCGCGAAAATCTAAGTGGAACCTATGATTATGCCGTCTAACCATGCGTGGGTGTCGCGGGTGTCGAGAGCCTTGATCGTATCGCTGTGCCTGCTCTCGCTGGCGGCTTGCGGCGGCCGGGCCAACCACCATCTCGCACGCTCGACTCCTGCCGGGGCCATCGGGGTCAATGGCTATCTGTGGCGGGCGACCCTCGACACCCTGGCGTTCATGCCGCTGCAGTCGGCGGATCCCTACGGCGGCGTTGTGATCACCGACTGGTACGTCAATCCCGAGAAGCCGAACGAGCGCTTCAAGGCCACGGTCTACATCCTGGATTCCCGCCTGCGGGCCGACGGCCTGAACGTCACGGTCTTCAAGCAGGTGAGCGACGGCAACGGCGGCTGGGCGCCCGCGCCCACCGCGGATCAGACCTCGACGGACATCGAGAACGCGATCCTGACCAGGGCCCGGCAGCTTCGCCTGTCGAACCTGCGGAGCTAGAGCGCGTTCCGAAAAGTGGAACCCGGTTTTCGGATGAAACGCGCGCCAAAACAAAGGACCAGACGGGGCGATCTGATTCCGTCAGATCGCAACCTGCTCTAGAGCGCGTTCCGAAAGGTGGGACCCGGTTTTCGGATCGAAACGCGCGCTAAATCAAGAAGATAGCCCCGGGGTCGCCCCACGGGGGAGGCATGGAGTTCCTGAGGAGTCCGCAACCCGATGGTCCGATACAATCCCAAGGCGGTGGAGCCGAAGTGGCGGGCGGCCTGGGACGAGGCCGACGCCTTTCGTGCTGAAACCGGCTCGTCGAGGCCGAAATACTATGTGCTGGAGATGTTTCCCTATCCCTCCGGCCAGCTGCACGTGGGTCACGCCCGCAACTACGCCATGGGCGACGTGGTCGCCCGCTTCAAGCGCGCCCGCGGGTTCAACGTCCTCCACCCCATGGGATGGGACGCCTTCGGCCTGCCGGCGGAAAACGCCGCCGCCGAGCGGGGTATCGATCCCGCCGCATGGACGGGCGAGAACATCGTCCGCATGCGCGACGAGCTGAAGCGCCTGGGACTGTCCCTCGACTGGTCCCGGGAACTGGCGACCTGCGATCCGGAATACTATGGCCGCCAGCAGAACTGGTTTCTGAGGCTGCTCGAGCGTGGCCTCGTGTACCGCAAGGAAGGCCTGGTGAACTGGGACCCGGTCGACATGACCGTCCTGGCCAACGAGCAGGTCGTCGACGGGCGCGGGTGGCGGTCGGGCGCGGTGGTCGAGCGCCGCAAGCTCAACCAATGGTTCCTGCGCATCACCGACTATGCCGAGGAACTGCTTCAGGGGCTGGAGACCCTGGACCGGTGGCCCGAGAAGGTGCGGCTGATGCAGGAGAACTGGATCGGCAAGTCGCGCGGTCTGCGCCTGACGTTCCGCTTTGCCGGCCCCCTGCCGCTCCATCACGCCTCGGACGGCGTCACGGTCTACACCACCCGGCCGGACACCCTTTATGGCGCGAGCTTCATCGCCGTCTCTCCCGACCATCCCCTGGCGACCGAGCTGGCCGCCCGCGATCCTGAGGTCGCCGGCTTCATCGCCAGGGCGCGGCAGGGGGGCACCTCCGAGGCCGAGATCGAGGCGGCCGAGAAGCTGGGCTGGGATACCGGCTTGCGCGTTGAACATCCCTTTGATTCAAAACGGGAATTGCCCGTCTGGATCGCCAACTTCGTGCTCATGGACTACGGGACCGGCGCGATCTTCGGCTGTCCCGCCCACGATCAACGCGACCTGGACTTCGCCCGCAAGTACGGCCTGCCGGTCATCCCCGTCGTCCTGCCGCCCGCGGAAGATGCCGCCTCGTTTCACGTGAAACAGGAAGCTTATGTCGGTCCGGGCCGAATCTACAATTCCGATTTCCTCGACGGCCTGGACATCGAATCCGCGAAGGCGGCGGCCATCGCCCGCGCCGAGGCCGAGGGGATCGGCGAGGGCGCCACGGTCTTCCGCCTGCGCGACTGGGGCGTGGCGCGCCAGAGGGGCTGGGGCTGCCCGGTCCCGGTGATCCACTGCGCCAACTGCGGCGTCGTCCCCGTTCCCGTCGGCCAGCTGCCGGTCCGGCTGCCTGAGGGCCTGGATTTCAGCCAGCCGGGTAACGCCCTGGCCCGACATCCCACCTGGAAGCACGCCACCTGTCCCCGGTGCCAGGGGCCCGCCGAGCGGGAAACCGACACCCTGGACACCTTCGTCGACTCCTCCTGGTACTTCGCCCGCTTCCCCGATCCGCACGCGGAGCCCCCCATCGACAAGGCCGCGGCCGACTACTGGCTGCCGGTGGATCAGTATATCGGCGGCGTCGAACACGCCGTGCTCCACCTGCTATATTCGCGGTTCGTCACCCGCGCCCTGGCCGATGAGGGCCTGCTGTCGGTCCGCGAGCCGTTCGCCGGCCTCTTCACCCAGGGCATGGTCACCCACGAGACCTATCGCCGCCAGTCCGGGGAATGGCTGGAACCGGGGGAGGTGGAGATTCGCAACGAAGGCGCCACCCGCCGCGCCTACGACATCGCCACCGGCGAACCTGTCGTGATCGGCGAGGCGGAGAAGATGTCCAAGTCCAAGCGCAACGTCGTCGCGCCGGCCGACATTGCCGACACCTATGGCGTCGATGCCGCCCGCATCTTCGTGCTGTCCGATTCCCCGCCCGAGCGCGACGTGCAATGGACCAGCGCCGGCGTCGAAGGCGCGTGGCGCCTGATCAACCGCATCTGGGCCGAGTTCGAAGAAGGCCTGGACCATGCCGAGGGCGCCGGCGATGCGGCGGCCGGCCTCGAGCTGCGCCACTCCACTCACAAGGCGATCAAGGCGGTCACCGAGGCCATCGAGGGCTTCCGGTTCAACAGCGCCATCGCCCGCCTCTATGAGTTCGTCGCCGCGGTGCGTGAGGCGCGCCTCGCCCGGGCCTCGGGCGACGCCCGGCGTGAGGCTCTCAGCACACTCGCCCGGCTGGTGGCGCCCTTCGCCCCTCATCTTGCGGAAGAGGTCTGGCAAACGATCGGTGAGTCTGGTCTCCTGGCTCTCGCTCCGTGGCCCGTGTGGGATCCCGGCCTCGCCGACGACGACGAGCGCATCCTGCCGGTCCAGATCAACGGCAAGCGGCGCGGCGAGGTGCGCGCGCCGGCCGGCGCGTCGGCGGGGGAGGTGGAGAAGCTGGTGTTCGAGAACGAGGAGATCGCCAGGCGCCTCGAGGGCGTCACCGTCCGCAAGGTGATCGTGGTGCCCGACCGCATCGTCAATCTGGTGGTGGCCTAGGCCATGCGCGGGCGCGCCCTTCTCGTCCCGGCCGCCATCCTGGCCCTGGGGGCCATTCTGGGCGGCTGCGGCTTCACCCCGATGTACGCCTCGCCGACCGTGGCCTCCGGCCTGCCGGCCATCCAGGTCGTCGCGCCCCAGGGCCGGGTGGCCTATCTTCTGCGCGAGGATCTCGACGACGCCCTGGCCCATGACAAGAGCGCGCCGGCGGCCTGGCGGCTCGAGTTCACGGTGAAGCAGACGCGCGATCCGCGCGGCCTGAGCGTCACCGACGTGGCCGAGCGCTACGAGGTGGGCCTGACGGTCAACTATACCCTGACGTCCGTCGCGACCGGCAAGGTCGCCCATATCGGTCAGGTCAGCACTGAGGTCTTCTACGACGAGGCCGGCGCGCCCTATGCCGGCATCGCAGCGCGCCAGGACAGCCAGGAACGGGTCGCCTCGGACGCGGCGCGCCGCATCCAGCTCGACCTCGCCGCCTGGATGGCCCGACACAAGGGTCCGGAAGGCGGCTGAGGCGTGATCGTCCAGCGGCGTCCGGACATCGACCGCTTCCTGGCCGGCCCCGGACCTCAGATCCGGGCCGCGGTGCTGCATGGCCGGGATCAGGGCGTCGTCCGCGAACGCGCCCAGACCCTCGCCGCCGCCGTCACCGAGCGGCCCGACGACCCGTTCAACGTCGCCATCCTTTCCGAGGCCGATCTCGCCGCCGATGAGGGAAAGCTCGACGGTGAGCTGATGGCCCTCTCCATGCTGGGCGGCCGGCGGCTGGTCCGTCTTCGGATCGCCGGCGACAAGCCCGCCGTCGACCGCCTCGTCGCCGGGGCCCTCGCGAATCACCTCAAGGACCGCTTCAATCCCGAGGCCTTCTTCCTGGTGGAGGCAGGCTCCCTTGGACGCGATTCGGCCCTGCGCAAGGCGGGGGAAGCGGCGCCCGGGTGCGGCGTGATCCCCTGCTACGAGGACGAGCCGGCCGACCTCGCCAGATTGGCCCGCGAAGCCCTGGCCGCCGACAAGCTCGCCCTCAGCGCCGAGGCCCTCGACACCTTCATCGCGCGCCTGCCGCACGAACGCGGCGTGGCGCGACGGGAGATCGAACGGCTGATCCTGTTCCTCGGCCCCGGACGCAACGCCACGGCCGGGCTTGCCGATCTGGAAGGCTTCTTCGGCGTCGAGCCCGAGGCCTCACTGAGCGAGGCGGCCTTCGACGCCTTTGGCGGGCGCCCGGCGGCGGCCCACGCGGGACTCCGGCGGGCCGGACAGGAAGGCGAGAGTGGCGTGGGCGCCGTGCGGGCGATGGGGATGCATCTGGCCCGGCTGCGGCGGGTTGCTGTCCTGCACCGGGCCGGCGAGGCCCTGCAGACCGCCGCCAAAGCTTCGGGGGTGTTCTGGAAGCAGGAGCGCGAATTCCTCCGCCAGGTGCAGGCCTGGAGCCTGGCCGAACTCGACGGCGCCCAGGACGACATCCTCGCCGCCGATCGGGCCTGCAAGCGGGCCGGATCGCCCGACGCCCTCCTCGCCGAACGCCTCGCCCTCTCCATAGCCGGCCGCGCCCGCCGGCTGGGGCTCTAATCCGACGACGCGCCGCGCGACAGCCGGCGGCACAGGTCGTCGAGCTGTTCGAGGGTGCCATAGGCGATGCGCACCTCGCCGGGGCCGCCGCGGTGACGGATCTCCACCGCGAGGCCCAGGACCTCCTCCAGATCCGCTTCCAGGGAACGCGTGTCGGTGTCTTTCGCCGCGGCTCCCTTCGCCCTCCTCGAGGCGACGCTCCCCTCCCGCTTCGCCGTCCGGGCCAGGGCCTCCGTCTGGCGCACGCTGAGTCCCAGCCTGACCACACGCTCGGCCAGGGCGACGGCGTCGCCCACCTCGAGCAGGGCCCGGGCGTGGCCCGCCGTCAGCCGCCCCTGCTCCACGTGCTCCTGGACGACGGCGGGCAGGCGCATCAGGCGCAGGGTGTTGGCCACATGGCTGCGGCTCTTGCCGACCACCTTGGCGATGGCGTCAGGGCTGCGCTTGAACCGCTGCGCCATGGCGTCATAGCCGCGCGCCTCCTCGAGGGCGTTGAGATCGGCGCGCTGGATGTTCTCGATCAGCGCCACCTCCATCACCTCCTGGTCGGCCAGGTCCCTGACCAGCGCGGGAATGGCCCGCAGGCCGGCCTGTTGAGCCGCCCGCCAGCGTCGCTCGCCGGCGATGATCTGATAGGCTTTCTCCTGGCCGGGCATCGGCCGCACGAGAATGGGCTGCAGCACGCCCCGCTGCCTGATCGAGGCGGCCAGCTCGGCCAGCTCCTCCGGCCCGAACGCCTTGCGGGGCTGGCCCGGGTTCGGCCGGATCAGCTCGATCGCCACGTCGAGCACCCCGGCCGCGCGCCGGCCTTCCGGGGTCGAGGCGCCCTCGACCTCGTCCAGCAGCGCGGACAAGCCGCGACCCAGGCCCCGTCGACCTTCCGCCATCACGCAAACTCCTCGGTATGCGGGGTCACGCCGGCGCCGCCCCACGCTCGCGCGTCATGACCTCCCGCGCCAGCTTCAGATAGGCCTGGCTGCCGGCGCAGTGGAGGTCGTAGATGATTGCCGGCTTGCCGAACGACGGCGCCTCCGAGAGGCGGACGTTGCGCGGAATCATGGTGTCGTAGACCCGGTCGCCCAGGTGGTCGCGCACGTCCTTGGCCACCTGCCCGGACAGGGTGTTGCGTCGGTCGTACATGGTCAGGACCACGCCCTGGATCTCCAGGCCCGGGTTGAGCGAGGTGCGGACCTGCTCGACGGTGCGCAGCAGCTGGGTCAGGCCCTCCAGGGCGAAGAACTCGCACTGCAGCGGCACCAGGACTGCGTCGGCGGCCGTCATGGCGTTGACGGTCAGCAGGTTCAGCGACGGCGGGCAGTCGATGAGAACATGGCTGTAGGTCCTGGCCGCGCGGAGGCCGGCGAGGGCGTCGCGCAGCCTGAACGCGCGCCTCGCCGTCTGCCCCAGCTCCAGCTCCACGCCGGAGAGATCGGCCTCGGCCGGCACGAGATGAAGACCCGGGATGCCCGTCTCGATGATCGCCTCACTGATCGGCAGCTCGTCCATCATCACATCGTAGAGGGTCTTGGCCCGCCCGTGGGGCGGCACGCCAAGTCCCGTGGAGGCGTTTCCCTGGGGATCGCTGTCGATCAGCAGCACCGACTCGCCTACGGCCGAGAGCGCGGCGCCGAGATTGATCGCGGTCGTGGTCTTTCCCACGCCGCCCTTCTGGTTGGCGATGGTCAGAACGCGCGGGGGTCTATGGCTTGGCGACACGGACGAGCTCCTCGATCGACAGCAACCGCCCCCGCGGATCACTCAGGCTCGGCGTCGTGCGGGCCTTGAATCGCCAGCTCCGCCGCGCCTCGGCGATCTCCGCCTCCACCTCGGCCCCCTTGAGGAACAACCCCCGGGCGCCCCGCGCCAGATAGGGCCGGGCGTAGGTCAGGAGCCGGTCCAGAGGAGCGCAGGCGCGGGCCGTGACCATCTCGACATTCAGCTCCAGGGACTCGGCGCGCGCATGATGGACCACGGCCGGCAGTTCCAGCGCTTCGACCACCTCCGCGAGGAACCGGCAGCGCTTGGCCATGCTCTCTATCAGGTGAACCCGCGCGCCGGGACGGTCCTTGAGCAGAATCGCCAGCACCACCCCCGGCAACCCGGCCCCGCTGCCGAGATCCGCCCAGACCAGGGCCGGTGGCTCGGCCCATAGCAGTTGGGCGCTGTCGACGAAATGCCGCCGCCAGAAATCCGCCAGCGTCGACTCACCCACCAGGTTGGCGACGCGGTTAGCCTCCGTCAGGCGCGCGCGGAAGCGCTCGACGGACTCCAGGCGCGCGGGCGTGGCGCCCACCGCGTCGAGGAACCCTGGCGGGAGGTCCGCCAGTTCAGGGAGAATATCGGCGCGGGATGATTTCCTCTGGAAATCAGAATCAGGCGCCGCACTCGAAATCCTAGAGCACGATTCAGCCACGAGGCCGTTCCATCTCATGGCATCGTGCTCTAGGCGGCGCGGCGGCGGACATGGGCCAGCAGGGCCGTGATCGCCCCGGGCGTCACGCCTTCGATGCGGGCCGCCTGGCCAAGCGTGGCCGGCGCGACCGCGATCAGCTTCTCCCTGACCTCGTTCGACAGGCCGCCCAGCGCCGCATAGTCAAGATCGGCCGGCAGATGCAGGTCCGCCTCCCGGCGGAACAGCGCCACATCGGCCTCCTGACGCTCGAGATAGCCGTGATAGGCCGCGTCGATCTCGACCTGCTCTCGCGCGAACGCCGGCCAGGAGGCGATCTGCGGCCACACCCGTGCCAAGTCGCCGAGGCCGATGTCCTTGTGGGTCAGCAGCTGCTGCAGGCTCCGCCGCTGCCCATCCGGCGTGATCTTGAAGCCGGCCTGGGCCGCTTGGCCTGGCGTGAGGGAAAGATCCTGTGCGGCCTCGCGGACGCCGGAGAGTACGGCAGCCTTGGCGCCATAGGCGGCGGCGCGCACGGCGCCCACGCAGCCGAACTCGACCCCGCGTGGGGTCAAGCGCTGGTCGGCGTTGTCGGCCCGCAGCCGCAGGCGGTACTCGGCCCGGCTGGTGAACATCCGATAGGGCTCCGTCACCCCGCGCGTCACCAGATCGTCGATCATCACGCCGATATAGGCCTCGTCGCGGCCGAGGATCGCCGGCGCCGAACCCGCGGCGGCGCGCGCGGCGTTCAGGCCCGCCATCAGGCCCTGGGCTGCCGCCTCCTCGTAGCCGGTCGTCCCGTTGATCTGGCCCGCGAGATAGAGCCCTGGCAGGCGCTTGACCTCCAGGGCGCCGGTGAGCTCCCGGGGATCCACATAGTCGTACTCGATGGCGTAGCCATGGCGGAACACCGCCACGGCCTCCAGGCCGGGGATGGTCCGCAGGAACCGGTCCTGCGTCTCGGCGCTGAGCGAGGTCGAGATGCCGTTGGGATAGACGGTCGGATCGTCCAGCCCCTCGGGCTCCAGGAAAATCTGGTGGCTGTCTCGCTCGCCGAAGCGCACGACCTTGTCCTCGATCGACGGGCAGTAGCGCGGACCCCGCCCCGCCAACCGCCCGCCATAGACCGCCGATTCCGCCAATCGCTCGGCGATGATCGCGTGGGTCTCAGGGGTGGTGGCGGTGATGCCGCACTGGATCTGCGGCGTCAGGACCGGGCCGCCCAGGAAGGAGAACGGGACCGGTGGCTCGTCCCCCGGCTGCATCGTGAGCCCGCTCCAGTCGATGGTGCGTCCGTCGAGCCGGGCCGGCGTGCCCGTCTTCAACCGTCCCATCGACAGACCCAGGGCATACAGACGCTCGGAGAGGCCGAGCGCCGGCGCGTCTCCTGCCCGGCCCGCCGCCACCCGCTCCTCGCCGCGATGGATGACTCCGCGCAGGAAAGTCCCGGTGGTCAGCACCACTGCTCCTGCCCGATAGGCCGTCGCGCTCGCCCCCACCACGCCGGCGGCGCGGCCGTTCTCCACGATGAGGTCCTCCACCGCCTCGGCGATGATTGTGAGGTTCCGCTGCCCCTCCAGCGCCTGCCTCATCGCCGCCCGATAGCGCGCCCGGTCGATCTGGGCGCGTGGGCCACGCACGGCTGGCCCGCGCGAGGCGTTCAGCATGCGGAACTGGATGCCGGCCTGGTCGGCCAAGCGGCCCATCAGCCCGTCGAGCGCGTCGATCTCGCGCACCAGATGGCCCTTGCCCAGGCCGCCGATGGCCGGGTTGCACGACATCTCGCCGATCGTCTCGACCTTGTGGGTGAGCAGTAGGGTGGCCGCGCCGAGCCTTGCCGCCGACGCCGCCGCCTCGCAGCCGGCGTGACCCCCGCCGATCACGATCACATCCCAGGTTCGATCCATGGCCTATCCTAGAGCATCTGTTTCACGTGAAACAGCTACTTGCCTATGCAGAAGCTGGCGAACACCTCGCCCAGCACATCCTCCACCCCGATCTCGCCGGTGACCCGCCGCAGGGACCGCGCGGCGAGCCGTACGTCCTCGGCGGCAAGCTCCGGCTCATCGAGCATCCCCGCCGCCCGGGCGAGGTTGTCGCGCGCTTCGGACAGGTGGCGGGCATGGCGGGCGCGGGTGGTGGCGGGGAAGTCCGTCCCCGTCAGATCCCGCGTCACCCGGCGAGAGAGTATCGCCCAGATGGCGCCGCCGTCGCCGCCGCACAGGCTGGCCGTCGCGGTCTCGAGCCCAAGCCGCCGCGCCGTCGCCGCCGCCTTCACCCCCGCAGGACTGAGGACGAGATCGGCCTTGTTGATAAGGCACAGGTCGTGCGGCTGGAGAAGGTCCAGCACCCCTTCCCAGGCGTCGTCCTGCGCCGCCCGGTCGATCACCCAGATCCTCAGGTCCGCCGCAGCCGCCCACGCCCGCGCCCGCCGCACCCCCTCGGCCTCGATCGGTTCCCCGGACTCCCGCAGCCCCGCCATGTCCGCGATGACCACGCTGTAGCCGCCGATCCGCAAGGGCGCCTCGATCACGTCGCGCGTGGCGCCGGGCGTGGCGGTCACGATCGCCGCGTCGCGTCGAAGCATCACGTTGAAAAAGCTGCTTTTTCCCGCGTTGGGAGCGCCGATGATCGCTACCCGGTAGCCCTCGCGCACCCGGCGCCCGCGCGCGCCATCCGCCAGGGCCTCGTCAAGCTCCCCGATCAGGGCCTCGAGCGGCGCGCGCGCCTGCCACCGCACCTCCGCGGGCACCTCCTCATCGGGAAAGTCCACCGCCGCCTCCAGCCGGGCCAGGATGCCTGTCACCTGCCGGCGCCAGGCCTTGTAACGATCGCCCAGGGACCCGCCCAGTTGTGCCACCGCCTGCCGCGCCTGGGCCGCGGTTTCGGCATTGACGAGGTCGGCGACCGCCTCGGCCTGGTCGAGATCGAGCTTGCCGTTCTCGAAGGCCCGCCGGGTGAACTCGCCCGGCTCGGCCAGTCGTGCCCCGAGCCCGGTGAGGGCCGCCATCACGCCATCCACCACCGCCGCGGCGCCATGCACGTGCAGCTCTCCGCAGTCCTCGCCGGTGTAGCTGGCCGGGCCGGGAAACCACAGCACCAGGGCGCGGTCAAGGCTCTCGCCCGCGGGGTCGGTCAAGGTCCGCAACGCCGCTGTCCGCGGCTTGAGGGCGGCCCCGCCGATGGCGGCCAGGATCGCCCGCGTCCCGGGACCTGACAGCCTCACCACCGCGACCGCCGCGCGACCGGGGGCCGTCGCGAGAGCGAAGATGGTGTCGGTCATCCCCCCGGTTTCAGGCCTTGCGCCCCACTCGTCGCCGCGGTCATCAGCTTGCGGAACTGCTCGGTGGCCTGGCCGCCGAAGGTCATCCAGCTGCGTAGAAGCTCTTCCGGCGCCACCATCGCCATGTTGGCGTCCAGACGCTTCTTCATTTCCTGGACCATGTGGTCGTTGAGGCCGGCGACGTCCGGCAGTCCGAGGAACGCCCGCGCTTCTTGCGGACTGCAGTCCACCTCGACCGTCACTTTCACGGGCACATCCTCCGCTAGCCGGTCCTTTCAACCCCTGATCAGGTGTTCATGGACTGGAAGAAATCGGCGTTGTTCTTCGAGTTCCGCAGCTTGTCGAGCAGGAACTCGATGGCGTCCTGTGGTCCCATCGGATTGAGGATCCGCCGCAGCACGAAGGTCTTCTGCAGCTGGTCCTTCGGCGTGATCAGCTCTTCCTTGCGGGTGCCGGACTTCAGGACGTCGATGGCCGGGTAGATGCGCTTGTCGGCGACCTTGCGGTCGAGGATGATTTCAGAGTTGCCGGTGCCCTTGAACTCTTCGAAGATCACCTCGTCCATGCGGCTCCCGGTGTCGATCAGCGCCGTCGCGATGATCGTCAGCGAGCCGCCTTCCTCGATGTTGCGCGCCGCGCCGAAGAAGCGCTTCGGCTTCTGCAGGGCGTTGGCGTCGACGCCGCCGGTCAGCACCTTGCCTGAGGACGGCACGGTCGTGTTGTAGGCGCGGCCGAGCCGGGTCACCGAGTCCAGCAGGATCACCACGTCGCGCTTGTGCTCGACCAGGCGCTTGGCCTTTTCGATCACCATCTCGGCCACCTGGACGTGGCGGATTGCGGGTTCGTCGAAAGTCGAGGAGATCACTTCGCCGCGCACCGTGCGCTGCATGTCGGTGACTTCCTCCGGCCGCTCGTCGATCAGCAGCACGATCAGATAAGCCGTCGGATAGTTGGCCGCGATCGACTTGGCGATGTTCTGCAGCATGACCGTCTTGCCAACCCGCGGCGGCGCCACGATCAGGCAGCGCTGGCCCTTGCCGAGCGGCGCGACGATGTCGATCACCCGTCCGGAACGATCCTTCAGGGTCGGATCGTCGATCTCCATGGTCATCCGCTCTTCGGGATAGAGCGGGGTCAGATTGTCGAAGTGGACCTTGTGGCGGACATTGTCGGGATTCTCGAAATTGACCTGGTCGACCTTGACGAGAGCGAAGTATCGCTCGCCTTCCCGCGGCGCCCGGATGCCACCGTCGACGGTGTCGCCGGTGCGCAGGCCGAAGCGCCGGATCTGCGAGGGGCTGACATAGATGTCGTCCGGACCCGGCAGGTAGTTGGCCTCCGGGCTCCGGAGGAAGCCGAAGCCGTCCTGCACCACCTCCAGCGTGCCTGAGCCGAAGATCTCGACCCCCTCTTCGGCCGAGGCCTTGAGGATGGCGAACATCATGTCCTGCTTGCGCATGGCGTTCGCGTTTTCGATGTCGAACTGTTCGGCGAACGCCAGCAACTCGGCCGGCGATTTCTCCTTGAGGTCCTGGAGGGACATTCGGGTCAGCCCCAGGGCGCCGGCGCCCCGGGGGGTGTCGTCGTCGCCGGCGGCGCCGCGGTGACCCATCAGGCCGTCGTCGGCGCTTTCAGGGGCTTCAATATCCAGAATATCTGACATGGTTGATCAACTCTTGTCGTTCGAGTCCGAGCGGAAATTCGGCTCGGAGTAAGTCTTCCGTGTGCGCTCATCCGGAAAACGGCGGCGCTGTGGTGGTGATCGGAGGTGGGGCACACTCAAGCCCGCGACGGGGCGGCGTGCTTTCGGGAGGCAGGCTGTGAAGATCGCCCGGACCCGGAGCGTTCTTCTCCCTACCGGAAACACACCCGCGAGCCCACGTCAAGCGTCTCGCCCGGCTCCCGACTTCGCCTGGCTTCAGAACTTGCCTAGCCGCCGAACTTTGTGGTGACCGAGAGCACGATGACGATGGCGGCCAGGAACGGCAGTTCGTTGGTCATCCGCCAGAAGCGCTCGCTGCGGGGACGTGCGCCGGTCGCGATCAGCCGGCGCGCCCGCATCAGATAGATATGCCAGCCGATCAGGAAAACAACGCCCGCCAGCTTCAGCGCCATCCACGGCTGGCCGAGGATCGCCACGCCGTCGAAGGCGACCAGCGTCGCGCCCAGCACGACGACCGCCACCATCGCCGGGGTCATGATGATCTTCTCCAGCTTGGCCTCCATGGTCTTGAAGGTCTCGTCCATCTCCGAGCAGGCCGTCGCCCGCGTGTGATAGGCGAACAGCCGCGGCAGGTAGAGCAGGCCGGCCATCCAGGCGATGACGGCGAGGATATGCAGCCCGCGAATGACGTTGAAGATCATGCCCCGGCCCCGGTTCGTGGTTTTCGCCCGCAACGCGTCTGTCTCGCCGGGCAGGCCTTGCCGTCCGGGCACGCCCCCTCCCGCTCCAGCGCCCGCAGCACCGCGCCGGCGAGGCCCCGGATGAAGTGGGTCTCGATCCCGACGACCGGCGCCCGCAGATAGGTGGGAACCCCGCATCGCACCGCCAGCTCCGCATAGTCGCGGTCCAGCTCCACCAGGGTCTCGATGTGTTCCGAGACGAAGGCGATCGGGTCGATCAGCACGCCGAGCCCCTCGCGGCCGGCGGCCTCGATCGCCTCCGGAGTCGATGGCCCGAGCCACTTCAGCGGGCCGACGCGGCTCTGGTAGCAGATCTGCCAGTCCCAACCGGCCCCCAGCCGCTCGACGACGGCGGCGCAGGTCGCCTCGACCTGCCACTGATACGGGTCCCCGCTCTCAGCGATCCTCTCCGGGAGCCCATGGGCCGAAAACAGCAGTCGTACAGGCGGTCGCCCCGCAGCCTCCCAGGTCCGCAGGATCCGGGCCGCGTGAGCCTCGACGAGGCCGGGATTGTCGTACCAGCAGCACAGGGCGTGGGCGCGGCCCCGGCCTCGGTAGGCCTTCTCCCAGGCGGCGAGGGAAGAGGCCGTGGTGGTGGTCGAGAACTGTGGGTAGAGGGGCGCCAGGACAATCTCGTCCGGCTCGAACGCGGCGACCTCGGCGGCCGCTTCGGCGGTCAACGGCTTCCAGTACCGCATGGCGATGGTGGTCTTGATCGAGGCCTCGGGCACGGCCTCCTGAAGGACATTCTCCAGGGCCAGGGCCTGGGCCTGGGTCTCCGCCACGATCGGCGAACCTCCGCCCATCACGGCGTAATTGGCGATCGCCGACCGCGCACGTAGCCGTGCGATCAGCGCCGCCAGCGGCCGGCGGACGATCCAGGGCGCTGCGATGATCGCCGGGTCGCAGAACAGCGCCTCGAGGAACGGCCGCACCGCCTTCGGGCCATCGGGACCGCCAAGGTTGAACAGCACCACGGCGATCCTCGGGTTCGGCTTGTCCATCGGCGTCTTAGACAGCGTCGCAAGCCAGCTCTCAAGACCTCCCGGGAACCAACCGATCTCTTTCTCATTAAGAAAGAATCAAGGGGTTTTAAGGTAGTACCGATAGAAGGCCCGATAACGGGCATGAAACCCGACGGGGCCGACGGTCCCCGTCCCGATCAAAACGATCCACCGGGTTGAGATCGCGGCGAATATATCCACCAGCTCGCCAATCTAGTCTTAACATATTGTTTTTATTGAGAATATAAACACGCCAGCAGTGTATGCCGCTGTGGATCGACCTGGCGGGCCGCGCCTGTGGGAAAGGCCCGGAGGCTGTCTCCCGCGCGGTTCCAAGGGGCCGGAAAGCTGGGGATCGAACGGACTCTTGTCCCCCGTGTCGGCTCGCCCGTCAAAAGACGGCGGGATCGTCAACGCCACTTCCACCGTGAAGGGGGATTGGTTAAGCAAACGCTAACCGCCGATCCACAGGACGTTTGACCCCAGGCCGTACCGCATGACGTCGCCGCAGCGGCTCGCCACCTACTTCCACGTTCACCTGGTCTCCGACTCCACCGGCGAGACCCTGAACGCCATGGCCCGCGCCGCGTGCGCGCGTTTCAACAACGTCCTGGAGATCGAGCACATCTACGCCCTGGTGCGCTCGCCGGCGCAGCTGGAGCGCGCCCTCACCGAGATCGCCAACGCGCCTGGCGTGGTGCTGCACACCATCGTCGACGACACCCTGCGCGGCGCCCTGGAAGAGGGATGCCAGAAGCTTGATATGCCCTGCTTCGGGGCCTTGGATCCCCTGGTGTCGGCCCTGTCCTGGTATCTGGGCGCGCCGCTCTCCACCCGCGTGGGCGCCCAGTACGCCCTCGACAGCGACTACTTCAATCGCATGGACGCCCTCTCCTACGCCCTGGGGCACGACGACGGCCAGGGCGGCCAGGACCTCAACCTCGCCGACGTCGTGCTGGTGGGGGTCTCACGAACCTCCAAGACGCCGACCTGCATCTACCTTGCCCATCGCGGGGTGAAGGCGGCCAACATTCCCCTGGTCGGGACCTCGGCGCCGCCCCCAGCCCTCCTCGACCTGAAGAACGTGCCGGTGGTGGCCCTGACCCTGTCGCCGGACCGGCTGGTGCAGATTCGGCGTAACCGTCTGCGCAGCCTCAACGAGAGCCGCGAGAGCGGCTATGTCGACAGCGACGCCGTGCGTGCGGAGGTGGTCGCCGCCAGGCGGCTTTTCGAACGCCAGGGCTGGCCGGTGATCGACGTCACCCGGCGTTCCGTAGAGGAGACGGCGGCAGCCGTGATCAACATACTTTCCGGCGGCACGGCCCACGTCGAGGTCGTGGGGTGACACCGATCGTTCTCGCGTCCGCCAGCGCCTCGCGCGCAGCGCTCCTGCGCGCGGCCGGCGTGCCCTTCACGGTCACGCCGTCACGGCTCGACGAGGACGCCGTCAAGGCGCGGATGCTGAGGGAATGCGCCCAGCCGGATGTCATCGCCCGACGGCTGGCCGAACTGAAGGCGCGGGCGGTCTCGGAGACGTCGGACGGTCTCGTCATCGGCGCCGACCAGACCCTCGACTTGGCCGGCGTCCTCCACGACAAGCCCCGCGACCTCGCCGAAAGCCGCGATCGTCTGAAGGCCCTGCGCGGCCGCCGTCACAGCCTCCACGCCGCGGTCGCCGTGGCCCGCGGTGGCGAGGTCGTGTGGAGCGCCCTCGACACGGCCAGCCTCACCATGCGCGCCTTCTCCGACGCCTTCCTGGATGCCTACCTGGAACGTCAGGGCGAGGCGGTGACCTCGAGCACAGGCGCCTATCTGCTCGAGGGCGAGGGCGTCCAGCTCTTCGAAGCCATCGAGGGCGACTACTTCGCGATCCTGGGCCTGCCGCTGCTGGGCCTGCTGGCCTTCCTGCGCGAGGCGAAGGCCTTGCCCGCATGAGGCGCGGCGTCTCCGGGGCGACCCTGGTCGCGGGCGTCGCCGGCGCCCCCGTACGCCACTCGCTCAGCCCCCTGATTCACAACGCCTGGTTGGAGGCGGCCGGCGTCGACGGCGTCTATGTGGCGTTTGCCCCGCCGCCGGACCGGTTCGCGGCCTTCGCCGAGGGGCTTGGCGGAGGCGTGATCAGAGGTCTCAATGTCACCGCGCCGTTCAAGGAAACCGCCCTGGCGCTGGCCGACCAGGTGTCGCCCATCGCCCGCGCCGCCGGGTCGGCCAATCTCCTCATCTTCGAGAACGATGGCGCGATCCACGCCGACAGCACCGACGGCCGGGGCCTCCTCATCGCCTTTCACGAGCAGGCGCCCGGGTTCGACCCGGCCTCCGGACCTCTGGTCATCCTGGGCGCGGGCGGGGCGGCGCGGGCGGCGGCCGCGGCCTTCCTCACCGCCGGCGCGCCCCGCGTCGACTTCGTCGCCCGCACCGCCGCCCGCGGCGAGGCTGTGGTCGCGGCGCTGGGGAGCAAAACCAGAAGCTTCGGCGAGGCGGAGGCCGAGGGGCCTTTCAGGGACGCGCGCGCGGTGATCAACGCCACGCCGCTTGGCCTGAATGGTGCGCCGGGCCCCAACGCGCCTCTCGAGTTACTGGATCCCCGTTGTGTCGTCATGGACATGGTCTACCGCCCTATCCGCACGGCCTTCCTCGAGGCGGCCCGGGGGCGGGGCCTGCGCACGGTCGACGGGCTGGCGATGCTGATCGGCCAGGCGCGGCCCAGCTTCGAGCGTTTTTTCGGCCAGCCGCCGCCGGCCATCGACGTCCGCGCCCTGGCGGTGGCGGCTCTGGAGACTGATGGATGATGGTCTTGGGACTGACGGGCTCGGTCGGCATGGGCAAATCCACCACCGCCCAGATGTTCGCCGACGCCGGCGCGCCGGTCTATGACGCCGACGCCGAGGTCCACCGTCTCTACGCCCGCGGCGGCGCGGCGGTCCCGCTGATCGAGGCCGCCTTCCCGGGTGTCGTGAAGGACGGCGCCGTCGACCGCGCGCTGCTGAGGGAACGGGTGCTGGGCGACCCGGAGGCCCTGGCCAGGCTCAACGGCATCGTCTGGCCGCTGATGGGAGCTGCGCGGGCCGACTTCTTCGAGCGCGCCCGGGCCGCGGAGGCCGAGGTCGTCGTGCTCGACATCCCCCTGTTGCTGGAGACCGGCGGCGAGAAGAACGTCGACGCCGTCGTCGTGGTCTCGGCCCCGGCCGACCTGCAGCGGGAGCGGGTCCTGGCGCGGCCGGGCATGTCACCGGACAAGTTCGATGCCATCCTCGCCGCCCAGATGCCCGACGCCGAGAAGTGCGTCCGCGCCCATTTCGTGGTCGACACCAGCCAGGGGCTGGAGCCCGCGCGGCGGCAGGTCGAGGCGATCATGGCGACCTTGCGCGAGCGTGCGAAGCAGGCGAAGTGACGTCCGGATGGCGCGCGAAATCGTCCTCGACACCGAGACCACCGGCCTCGATCCCCGCGAGGGCCACCGGGTCATCGAGATCGCCTGCGTGGAGCTGCGCGACTATCTGCCGACGGGCGCCCACTTCCACTGCTACATCAACCCCGAGCGCGACATCGACCCGGACGCCGAGCGGGTGCACGGCCTCTCCCGGGCCTTCCTCTCGGACAAGCCGGTGTTCGCTGACACGGCGGTCGGCCATGCCCTGCTCGAGTTTCTCGGCGACGCGACGCTCATCGCGCACAACGCCGCCTTCGACCGGGGCTTCCTGAACCACGAGCTGGACCGCGCCGGCCTGCCGATCGTGGCGGAGTCGCGCTGGATCGACAGCCTGGCCCTGGCCCAGAGCCGGTACCCGGGCATGTACAATTCCCTCGACGCGCTTTGTAAGCGCTTCAAGATCTCGCTGGCCGAGCGGGAGAAGCACGGCGCCCTGATCGACGCCCAGCTCCTGGCCGGCGTCTACCTGGAGCTGCGGGGCGGGCGGGAGACCACCCTCGACCTGCAGCAGGCGGCGGTCCGGGGCGTCGCGCAGATCGTGGCGCAAGTCGTCCACGGCCCTCGGCCCCGTCCTCTCGCGGCTCGTCTCACCGTCACGGAACGCGCCGCCCACGAAGCCTTCGTCGCTCAGGAGCTCAAGGGCGAGGTCGTCTGGCTCTCGCTCGCCGGAGAGTCGTAGCCCTCAGGCGTTGCCGATCTGGGGGTTTTCGGCCTGGGCCTTGCGCGCCAGGTAGATGGCGGCGAAATCCATCGGCTCCAGCATCAGCGGCGGGAAACCACCCTCGGCGGAGAGGTCGGCGATCAGCCGACGGGCGAACGGGAACAGGTAGCGCGGGCACTCGATCATCAGCACCTGCTCCAGGTCCTCCTGCTCGACGCCGACCACCTGGAACAGCCCGGCATAGACCAGCTCGATCTGGAACACCGCCTCGGCCTCACGCCGGGCGGCGGCGGTGAGCTTCATTTCCACCTCGAAGACGCCGCCCTCGCGGCCCTGGGCGTTGAGCTGCACGCCCAATTCGATCGCAGGCGGCTGCGCCCCAGCCCGCAGCGCCTCAGGCGCGCGCGGGTTCTCGAACGAGAGGTCGCGGACGTATTGCGCCAGGATGCGGATGGCGGGCTGCGACCCGTCTTGGGGGAGCCCGGGCTCGGGGCCCGGGTTGAAGGCGTCGGTCATCGTTGATCGGTCCGTAGTTGTCGCGGCCGAGGCGCACGCCGGAAGCGGGCTCGCTAACATGCGCCCGACGGCGCGGCAACGGCGGCCTGCTGACGCGCGCGGCGCCATGGCCTATATTGCTGGGCGACATAAATGAAAGGCGCGTGCCTCCCTTGCGCATCCTCGAACTCATCATCCTCGCGGCCCTGGCCGCGGTGGTCCTGTTCCAGCTCTACGCCGTGCTCGGGCGTAGGGTCGGGCGCGGGCCGGAGGATCCTGCCCGCGCGCCCGTGACCCCGCCGGAACCCCAGCGCCTGACACCGCCGGCGGCCGAGGGCGCCGCCGCCTCGACCACCGGGGTCGCCGCCCTGCGCGCCCGCGATCCGAGCTTCGACGTCGCCACCTTCCTCCAGGGTGCGCGGCAGGCCTACCAGATGATCGTCACCGCCTTCGCCACCGGCGACCGCGCCACCCTGAAGCCCCTGCTGTCGGACGAGGTGATGACCGGCTTCGACGCCGCCATCCGTCAGCGCGAGGCCGAAGGCCGGACGGAGAACGTCGACTTCCTCCAGATACCCCGGGCCGACTTCGAGGGGGTCAATCTCGTCGGCGACGTCGCCAAGGCCTCGGTGCGTTTCCTCGCCGAGTTCCGCAACCGCTCCAAAGGCCCCGAGGGCGAGAGCGTCGACGATCGCCGCACCGCGGAGATCTGGACGTTTCAACGCAATCTTAAGAGCCGTGACCCCAACTGGACGCTCGTTCACGTGGACGCGGCGGAGGCCTGATGCTTCGGAGGGTGCTGGCGGTCGTCCTGGCCGCCGTTTCGCTGGCGGCCTGCGCCACCGTCCGGCCGACGGCGCCGATCGCCTGGGCGCCGCCCCCGCCCCAGGCGCCCCCGCGCCTGCCTTTCCCGATCCCCAGGCCGCTCTACATTCCCCCGCCCTACACGGGCTCGCGGGCCTTTGCCGGCCTTCCCGGCTGGGCTGACGACGACCACGCCGGGGCGCTCGCCGCCTTCGTCGCCGGCTGCGCCGTCGCGCGCGATCCCGCCCTCGCCGAGACCTGCCGGCAGGCCCGCGCCGAGGGCCCGCTCGGCGAGGCCGACGCGCGGCGGTTCCTGGAGACCCATTTCCGCCCCGAGCGCCTGGCTGCGACCGGCCTTCTTACGGCCTACTTCACCCCCATCTACGAGGCCCGCCACCGGCGCGAAGGCGACTTCACCGCCCCCGTGCGCCCGCGCCCCGACGATCTTCCCCGGTCGGCCGCCGCCGGAAGTCCGGGCTCCTACGCCGATCGGGCCGGGATCGATCGCTGGCCGGCCTCCGACGCCCTGGCGTGGATGCGCCCGGAAGACCTGCTGTTCCTGCAGATCCAGGGCTCGGGCGTCCTCACCTTCCCCGATGGCGAGCGGTGGCGGGCGGTGTTCGACGGCGCCAATGGCGCCCCCTTCGTGGGCCTGGCCGCGCCCATGCGCCGCTTGGGCCTCCTGGACCAGGACACCTCCGGCGAGCGCATCCGCGCCTGGCTCGCCGACCACCGGGGTCCCGAGGCTGATTCCGTGATCGAAATGGATCCGCGGTACGTGTTCTTCCGCCTGGAAGCCGACGACGGAGCCGAGCCGGCAGGCGCCGCGGGCCTGCGCCTCATTCCCGGCCGCGCCCTGGCCGTCGATCCCGCCCTCCACAGCATGGGCGAGGTCCTGTGGGTGGACGCCTGCGCGCCCGCGCTCCCGGGCGCCTTCCCCCGCTACCGACGCCTGGCCATGGCGCTCGACACCGGCAGCGCTATCAAAGGCGGGGTGCGGGCTGATCTCTACCTCGGGCGCGGCGCCGGGGCCGGCGTCGAGGCCGGCCGGGTGCGCCACCTCCTCACTCTCTATCGCCTGGTCCCGGTCGCCTCGGCCCCGGATCCCCTGGTCGCCCTCCTTTCGCCGGGATCATGAGCGCTTCCGGCGGCGAGGACCACGACGCCCGGCTCTGGCGCATCGTCACCGCGACCGTCCGGCCCCTGAGGCGCCGCCCGGCCGCCAAGCCTCGCGCCTTGGCCGCCGCCACCGCGACTCTCCCGCCGGCTCCTCCTCCGGCCCCGCCTGAAACCCGCGCCAGACCGACCGCCGGTCCATCGCCCAGGCCAAGAGCCGCCGCCCCACGCCATCCTCCGCCGCCGCCACCCATCGAGCCTGGCCGCCGCCGTCGCCTGGAACGCGCCCGCGACGAGGTCGCCGCCACGATCGACCTGCACGGCCTGGACCAGGACCGCGCCCGCGCCGCCCTCACCGCCTTTCTCCTGCGCGGCTGGACCGAGCACCGCCGCGCCATCCTGGTGATCACCGGCAAGGGCGCCCTGGGCGACGGCGTGCTGCGGCGCCGCGTCCCCGAGTGGCTGGCCGAGCCGCCGCTGCGCCAGATCGTCGCCGGCCTCTCCGAAGCCCACCGCCGCCACGGCGGCGAGGGCGCGATCTACGTGGCCCTCAAGCGCGCCAGTCAGACTGCTCCGCATACGCCCTGATCAGCTCCGGATATTGCTCGGGAGCCGGGAATTCCTCGAAGCTGCGCGCGGCGCCTGTCGTCGCCCAGGGCAGCTTCTCGCTGGTGTAGGTCTCCATGAACGGCCGGAACGACGCCGCGCCCTCCAGCATCGTCGCCCGCACATTGACGAAGGCGTCCGTCTCCGCCAGCCGCGTGAACAGCCAACTCATGCAGGAAGGGCAGAAGAAGTGCCGCGGGGAGGCGCGCATCCCGCCGAGCACCGGTTCGCCCTCCAGCACCTCGAAGGCGTCGCTCGAATAGAGCGCGCTCAGGCTGAAGGCGCCGGCCGTCATCTTCTGGCAGCCCGTGCAGTGGCAGGCCATGGTCAGCAGCGGCTTCCCCCTGACGGCGAAGCGCACGTGCCCGCACCGGCATGACCCTTCCTGAACCGGATCCTGATCACTCATCGGCGCTCCTCCGCATTTATCGTCGATCGCGCGCGCAGGGCCGCTTCCATCGCGGCGTAGTCGGCGAAGCCGAGTTTCGGCGTGACGACCTTGGCCCACATCGCATCCATGGCGGCGTCCACTTCCGGGGGAAGCTCGCCAGCATGGCCGCCGACGCCGCCCTTGCGCACCTTGGCGGAGTCGCCGCCCGGCGGCAGATTGGCCCTCTCCTCCGAGAGGCGCCGCATCATGGCGTCGTCGAACCGGTCCTTGTGCGCCAGCATGAACGCCAGCGACGAGTGTTCCAGGGTCAGCTTCAGCAGATCATCTTCGAGCGCCAGGCCACAGAACGCGGCCAGCCGGCGCACATTGCTTTCGGGGTCGATGGTCATCTGCTCGTACGACAGCAGCAGCACGTCGGGATTGTCGCGCTGCTCCCACCAGCTGATCAGGTGGTTCCAGTAGCCGCTCCCGTCCTTGCGCTCCGTCAGCCAGCCCCGCGCGAACTCGGCGATCGGCACGGCGCCGGGTTCCAGGAACCAGCCCTCCATGAAGCGGTACATCGAGACCAGCGCGTCCTTGGGGTTGCGCAGCGAGACCACATAGCGGGCCCCCCGCGGCAGCTGCTCGAAGGTCAGGTGGCTCTTGAACCCACGCGGCTCGGCCCTTTGCGGGCCGTTGATGTCGAGCCCCAGCGCCGCGGCGGTCTCGATCCACGGCACGACGCGGGAAATGTCGTCGAAATCCATGTCACCACGCGTGCGCAGGGTGTGGAAGGTCTGCTGCAGCCAGGTGGTGCCGCACTTCCCGGCCGGCGAGATGATCACGTCGGTCGGCCGCGGCCGGTAGGCCTTGATGGACTGCTCGAGCACCTCGGCCGACATCAGCCGTCCATTGAGCGCGCCAAGCTCCGCCATGCTTCGCCCCCGGTGCGGCCCTTCGTCGTCCACAAGCTCCCCTTCCCATGCCTGTTATGGAGACCACGCTACACGCGGGGCTGGCGCCACGCCACCGGCCCCGTGTTAGGTTGGACCTCCGTCGGGAGGGACCGCCATGCGTCGCAAGTTCGTCGTCGCCATGATGATGCATGAGACCAACACCTTTTCGCCCCTGCCGACGCCCATCGAGTCCTTCGCCCGGCGCGGGGACATCAGCGGCCCGCGGGCGATCGCAGCGGCGGAGGGGACCAACACGCCATTGGGTGGCTTCCTCGACCTCATGCGCGGGACGGGGGACGACTTCGTGGTCCCGATGGCGGCCAACGCCAACCCCTCTGGCCTGGTCACCGAGGCTGCCTTCGAGGAGATGGCCGGCGCCATCGTCGGCGCGGTAACGGAAGGCTGCGACGGCGTCATGCTGGCCCTGCACGGCGCCATGGTCACCGAGCGCACCGACGATGGCGAGGGCGAGCTCCTGAACCGTATCCGCGCCATCGCCCCCGATGTCCCGATCGCCGTCGCGCTGGATTTCCACACCCAGATGACCGAGGCCATGGCCCGGGGCGCGACGATCATCACCGGCTATCGCACCTACCCGCACATCGACATGGCCGAGACCTCCCGGCGCGCCGGCCGTACCCTCAAGCGCGCCCTGGCCGGCGAGGCCGACCCCCGGATCGTCTGGGATTCCCGGCCGATCATGAGCTCCACCCTCGTCCACACCCCTTCTCGCGAGCCGATGAAGAGCCTGATGGCCATGGCCACCGAGGCCGAAGAGACGGGGACAGTGCTCAACGCCTCGGTGTTCGGCGGCTTTCCCCAGGCCGACATTCCTCACCTCGCCCTCTCGGCGGTGGCGGTGTGTGACGGCCGCACCGCTGCGGGCGAGCTGCTCCTCGCCCGCGTCCTCGACCAGGCCTGGGAGAAGCGCGAGGGCTTCCTCTTCCACGCCGAACCCCTCGCCGACCAGATCGCCCGCGCCCGAAGCCTCGGAGTGGGGGCCGGCCCGATCATCCTCGCCGACCACGGCGACAACACCGCTTCGGGCGGCACCCAGGACGTGATGAGCGTCATCGAGGAGGCCATCGCCCAGGGCCTTGCCGACGTCTGCGCCGGCCCGATCTGCGATCCGGACTGCGTCGCCCGGATGATCGCCGCCGGCGTCGGCGCCGAGGTGACGCTCGACCTCGGCGGCAAGGTCGACATGCCGGCCATGGGCCTGAGGGGCAAACCCCTACGCGTCACCGGCATCGTCAAGGCGATCACAGACGGAACCTTCACCGTCACCGGGCCCATGGCCACCGGGTCGACCATCCGCATGGGCCGCACCGCCGTCCTCGATATCGGGCCGATGCAGATCGTGGTCAGCGAACAGCGCTCCGAGCCCTTCGACCTCGGCTGCTTCACCCACTGCGGCATCGACCCGACCCGTAAGCGCTATGTCCTGATCAAGTCGCGCCAGCACTTCCGCGCCGGCTTCGAGCCGATCGCCCGCCACATCGTCATGTGCGACGGCGACGGCTGCACCGCCTCCGACCTCGCCCTCTTCGACTACAGGAACATACGCCGCCCACTCTATCCCTTCGACAAGGACATGGTGCTAGGACGGAACGAACAAGCGGCGGGCTAGCCGCGGGAGGAACGGCGGCATGGGACAGCTCAGCGGCAGGGTGGCGATCATCACGGGCGCGGCCAGCGGGATGGGCAGGGCCGCCTCGCTCCTCTTTGCCCGGGAGGGGGCCAATGTGGTCCTCGCCGACCTCAACGTCGCCGGCGGCGAGGCGACCGCGGCGGAAGCGAGCGCGAGCGGCCAGCGCTGCGTCTTCCAGCGCACCGACGTCTCGGCCGAGGCCGACATCGAGGCCCTGGTCGGGCGCGCCCTCTCCGAGTTCGGGCGCCTGGACGTGATGTTCAACAACGCCGGCATCGGCGGGGCCGTCGGGCCGCTGGAGTTCGTCTCGGTGGAGGACTGGGACCGCACCCAGTCCGTCTGCCTGCGCGGCGTGTTCTTAGGGATAAAGCACGCCATCGCGCCGATGCGGGCGGCCGGCGGCGGGTCGATCATCTCCACGGCCTCGATCGCCGGCATCGACGGCTACCCGGGCCTGCACGCCTACTGCGCGGCCAAGGCCGGGGTGGTGAACCTGACGCGCTCGGCGTCGATCGACCTCGCCTGCGACATGATCCGCGTCAACTGCATCGCCCCCGGCGGCGTTTCGACGCCGATCCTCTACGGCGGCGGCGGGGTGTTCGGCGGCAGCAAGGAGACCGCCGACGCCATGCTGGTCCACGCCCAGCCGCTGCCCGTCGCCGGCCAGCCCGAGGACATCGCCCAGGCCGCCCTGTTCCTGGCCGGCGACGCCTCGCGGTTCATCACCGGCCACACCCTGGTGGTCGACGGCGGGGCCACGGCCGGGTCGATCGCCAACGCCCCCCGGCGCGGCGCGGAACGCCAGCGCCCGCAGCGCGTCTTCGCCGGACCGTCGTTCGAGGCCTGATCAGGCCTCCTAGGGAATCGCCAGGAAATCGAAGGTCAGCGCGGCGATCCGTTCGATCTCGGCCGGGTCGAACGGCTCCAGGCCGGTCATCGCCCGGTATTCGTGGGCGAAGACGAAGCTGGTGGTCACCAGGCCGATCACCGCGTAGTGCAGCCGGCCCGGATCGCCCGGCCGCGCCGCGCCGGCGGTCTGGGCGGCGCGGATCAGGCTGGTCGAGAACTCGAAATACGGGCGGGTGTAGGTCTGCAAGAGCCAGCGGATGCGATCGTTGTCGGCGCGCCCTTCGAAGGTGGCGATCCGGTGGAATTCCGGCCGGCGCGATGTGAAGAGGACGAACTCCCGCACCACCGTCCGCAGCGCCTGGGCGGGACTGACCGCCTCCAGCCGCGTCCGCCAGGCGGGGAGTCGCGCGATGTTGTCGTCGAGGATCGAGGTGATCACGGCCCGCCACAGGCCCTCCTTGGTCTTGAAGTGGTAGACCACCAGTTGGTGCATCACGCCGGCCCGGTCGGCGATCTGGCGCAGGCTCGCGCCCTCGAAGCCCGAGGTGGAAAACACCTCCAGCGCCGCCGCCAGGATCCGTGACCGGCCGTCCTCCTGAGGGGCCGCCTCGATCGCCGCGCCGGTGTTCACCGCCCGCTCCTTTTCGTGATCGCCTCTTAGCGGAAGGATTATTGACTTTCCGGACGGAAAGTCCATGGTGTCGTGACTTTCCGATCGGAAAGCGCAACCGTGGAGGCGAGGGCGGTGAAAAGGGTCGTGATCGTGGGCGGCGGCTATGCGGGGACGATGGTCGCCCGGGCGCTCGACGGGGTCGCCGAAGTGCGGCTGATCGAGCCCCGCGACCGCTTCGTACACAACGTCGCGGCGATCCGGGCGGTGGTCGAACCATCGCTCCTCGACCAGCTGATCATTCCCTATGACCGCCTCCTTCGGCGGGGATCGGTGGTTCAGGGCGTGGCCGCGGAGATCGGCGAGGGTCGCGTGACCTTGGCCGACGGAGTGACGGTCGAAGGCGACATCGTGGTCGCCGCCACCGGCTCGGCCTACGCCCAGCCCTTCAAACCGCAGTCGGCTTCAACGGCGTCGTTCGCGAAGGACAGCCGCGCCGCGCACGAAGCGTTGCGCGCGGCGCGTTCCGTCGCCATCGTCGGCGGCGGCGCGGTGGGTGTCGAACTGGCCGGCGAGATCACGGCGGCCTGGCCGGAGAAGTCGGTGACCTTGCTCGCCGCCTCGCCGAGTCTGCTTCCCGGCTACTCCGCCCGGCTGTCGGCGGCGCTCGCCGGACAGCTCGAGGCCCAGGGCGTGGCGCTTCGCCTGGGCGCCCGGGTCGAGGGCCTGGAGACCGTCGCGCGGCCCTTCGCCGGCGCCCTCGCCGTCGCGGGCCGCACCTTCGAGGCCGATCTGGTCTTCCCGGCCATCGGCGCTCGCGCGGTTCCTCCGCCGATCGCGGCTGGCGGAATGACGGCCCCCGGGTTCGCCCCTTCCGGCCGGCTCGAGGTCGATCCGTGGCTGCGGCCCGCGGACATGTACGGCGTCTTCGCCCTGGGCGACGCCGCCGAGACCGGCGACTTCATGACCATCGTGGCCATCACCCGCCAGGCGCCCTGGCTGGTGAAGACCCTCAGGGCGATGATGGCCGGGCGGGCGGTCGAGAGCCTGGCGCCCTACGCGCCCTGGCCGGCGCCGGCGATCCTGGTGCCGCTGGGCCCGAAGTCCGGCGCCAGCCTGCTGCCGGTGACGCGCCGTGGCCTGACCGTCGGCCGGCGAACAACCGCCGCCCTCAAGGGTCGCGACCTCTTCATCCCGCGCTACCGCAAGGAATTCGGCTACGGCGCGGCGGCCCGGTCGCGCTGAACCGTGCCGGCAAAGCCGTGAGCGCCATGAAGATCGAAGACGTCGCCTTCGTCCGCTTCCGCGCGCCGGATCTGGATCGGATGCGCGGCTTTCTCCAGGACTTCGGCCTGCGGATCGTCGACCAGGACGACCGGCGCCTGTTCGCGCGCGGCGCGGGGGCTTCGCCGGTCCTGCACATGACCGAGTTGGGCGAACCCGGTTTCGCCGGCCTGGGATTGCGGGCGGCCTCGCTCGACGACCTCGAGGCCCTGGCCGAGGCCGAGGGCGCGGCGGTCGGCTCGCTGGATGCGCCCGGCGGCGGCAAGGTGGTGACGCTGCGCGATCCCGACGGACATCGCATCGATGTGGTCGCTGGTCAGCAGGCGCCCGATGAAACGCCTCTCCCGGCCCCAGGGGTCTGGAACAGCGCGCGCGATCCCCGGCGCCTGCGCCGCGTCGAGCGGACCGCGCCGGGCCCGTCCCACGTGGTGCGGCTGGGCCACTGCGTGCTGAACGTCTCCGACTTCCGCGTCTCCGAGCGCTGGTACAAGGAGCGTTTCGGCTTCATCACCTCGGACGAGATCGTCCTGTCGCCGAGCCTGTCGGTGGGCGCCTTCCTCCGCTGCGACCGGGGCGACACGCCCACCGATCACCACACCCTGTTCATCGTCCAGAGCCCCAAGGGCGCCGGCTTCAACCACGCCGCCTTCGAGGTGGCCGATCTCGACGACCTGACGGCGGGTCACGACCGGTTGAAGGCGGCGGGGTTCACGCCGGAATGGGGGGTGGGTCGCCACGTCCTCGGCAGCCAGGTGTTCGACTACTGGCGCGACCCGTGGGGCCACACCCTGGAGCATTGGACGGACGGTGATCTGCTCACCGCGGCCGACGGCTCCAGCAACGCATCCCTGCAGGATCTCGTGGGCGTTCACTGGGGTCCCCCCGCCCCGCCCACCATGGCCTGACGCGACGACGGAGCGAAACATGCAACGCGAAACCCACGTGGTGAGCGAGATCTTCGCCCACCGCTTCCGCGGGCCGGACCCGAAGTACGCCCTGGTGATCTCCCACGGCATCGGCGCGCACGGCGGCATCTACGACCGGTTCTGCGTCCATCACGCCGCCAAGGGCGTCGACATCTGGTCCTATGACGCGCCCGGCCACGGCCGCTCGACCACCAACCGGCCGCGCGGGCAATGGAGCCTCTCCGAGTGGGTGGACGCGGGCGTGATGTACGCCGAGCACGTCAGGGCCGAGACCGGCCTGCCGGTCATCCTTCTGGGCTCGAGCCTCGGCGTGGCGGCGGCGTTCAGCGGCCTTTGCTCGGATGCCGTCACCGGGGCCGTGCTGATGGGGTCGCCCGCCGTGCCCTCCGGTCCGGCGCTCGCCGCCGCCGGCGCCGCCTGGGGCAGCGAGGGGGTCCGGCAGGTGCTGAAGATGACCGGCCGCGCCGCGCGGCTGGACGTCGGCCTGCTGTTCAACTTCGACGAGGACTATGGCTACGCCGGCGCCGGCGAGCAGAAGCGGCTCGATCCGTGGAACACCTGGTCCTACGACCTGGCGTCATGGGCGACACTGTTCACCTACGATCCGCCGGTCCCGGCGGCCGCCAACCGCAAGCCGGTGCTGGTCTCATGCGGCGCCAAGGACCCGTCCTTTCCGCCCAGCGTGATGAAGGCCGTCGCCGACGCCATCGCCGGCCCGGTCGAATTCTATTGCCTGGAAGACGGCTCGCACCAGCTCATGCTCTTCCACACCGAGGTCTATTCGCGCACAGTTCACGACTGGGCGCTTCGTCAGATCCAGAGCTGAGAGCTCGGGAATCGCATCGGAGGAAACATTATGGCCAAGCCGAACGGCATCCACCATTTCGCGATCTGCACCGCCGACATCAAGGCCCAGATCGACTACTTCACCGACGTGCTCGGGATGGAGCTGGTCGCCCTCTACTGGATGCATGGCGTCGAGGGCGCCTGGCACGGCTTCCTGAAGCTGAACGACCAGTGCTCGATCGCCTTCGTCCAGACGCCGCGGATCGCCAACATCCCGGTGGAGATCGGCAAGACCCATTCGGGCAACCCCGGCGGCGACTGCGCGCCGGGGACGCTCCAGCACATCGCCTTCAACGTCGACACCGAGGCCGAGCTGATGACCATGCGCGATCGCATCCGCTCCCGCGGCGTCGACGTCTTCGGCCACATCGACCACGGCTTCTGTAAGTCGATCTACTTCGCCGGTCCGGAAAACCTCACCCTCGAGGTCTCGACCTCCGAAGGCCACGCGATCGACCCCGAGGCGTGGATCGATCCCGAAGTGACAGCCCTGGCGGGTATCTCCGCCGAGGAGCTGAAGCGGTACAAATCCCCCGCCTCCTTCACCCGCCCCGCCGACCCCGTGGCCCAGCCGGCCTACGATCCGGCCAGGCCGCACATGGTCTTTCCGCCCGCGGTCTATCAGGCGCTCTTCGGCGCTACCGATGCCGAGATCCTGGCCCGCATGAGCGAGGCGGAGCCGCCGGTCAGGGTAGGCGTTCCGGCCGAATGAAGGCGCTGATCGCCGGCGCCGGCATAGGGGGCCTCGCGGCCGCCCTATCGCTGAGCGACGCCGGCTTCGACGTCGAGATCTACGAGCGCACGCGCGGGCTCGGCGAGGTCGGCGCCGGTGTCCAGGTGAGTCCCAATGGCGCGCGCGTGCTGCATGCCCTTGGGCTGGCCCCGGCCCTGGAGCGCGCCGCCTTTCGTCCCCAGGCCGTGGAGCTTCGCCTGCACCGCTCGGGCCTCACGGTGGCGCGAACGCCCCTGGGCGCGCGAAGATCGAGCGCCGCTACGGCTTTCCCTATTACCACCTGCACAGGGCCGACCTGCACCGGGTGCTGGAGGCCGCCGTGCGGGAGCGGTGCGGCGGGACCGCCATCCGGCTCGGCTGCGCGGTCGACCGCATCGAGCAGGACGGGAACGGGGTGGAGTTCGTCTTCGACGACGGCGACCGCGCCGGCGGTGATGTGGCGGTCGGCGCCGACGGCATCCACTCTCGGGTGCGCGCCGCCCTGCTCGGCCCCGAAAGCCCGCAATTCACCGGCCACGTGGCCTGGCGGGGGCTCGTGCCGGCCGACCGGCTTCGGGGGGCCGGCTTGCGCCCCGTCGTGACCAGTTGGATGGCGCCCCACAGCCACGCGGTCACCTACTTCGTGCGGCGCGGCGAGCTTGTGAACTTCGTCGGCGTCACCGAGCATCAGGCGTGGCGCAGCGAGTCCTGGACCGAACGGGGCGACAAGGCCGAGCTTCTGCGCGACTTTGCCCATTGGCATCCGACCGTGCGCGCCATCGTCGAGGCGATCGACGAACCCTATCGGTGGGCCCTGTTCGTCCGCCCGCCGTTGCCGAAGTGGAGCGAAGGGCGCGTGACCCTGCTGGGCGACGCTTGCCATCCCATGCTCCCCTACATGGCCCAGGGCGCGGTGATGGCTATCGAGGACGGCTGTGTGCTGGCACGATGCCTGAAGTCCCGGCCCGGCGACGTACCGGGCGCCTTGAAGGACTACGAGGCGACGAGGCTTCCTCGAACGGCGAAGGTCCAGGCCGGCGCCCGGGCAGCCGGCGCGCGGCTTCACCTCTCCGATCCTCTGGCGCGCCTGAAAACCTACGGCAGGATGGGCCTCGACGCGCGCTTAGCGCCGCGCAAGGCGGCCAGCGCGGGCGACTGGTTGATGGCGTATGACGCGACCCAAGGTAACCTGACCGGGCCCCGTAAGGAAATTAACTTTGCTTGACGTTTCCACGCCCTGAACGGCCAAGAAATCGCTGGTGGCCTCCCGCGACAACGCCTAGCTTTTCAAGCACACATGCCCAATGTCGGGCGAGGGGGAACATCGATGAAGATCATCCTGCTGGCGGCGATGTCGTCATGCCTGGCCACCGCCGCCCTGGCGGATCCCTGGGTCGACTACACCCCGGCCAAGGGCGCCTATATAAAGACCATGGTCCATGTGGAGCCGGGCAAGATCGACGACTACCTGACCAACGTCATCAAGAAGGTGTGGATCCCGACGCAGGAGTCGGCCAAGAAACACGGGATCATCGACAGCTACGTGGTCCAGGTGAAATCCGACATCTACGGCCCGGGCCCCAACGTCGCCCTCATCATCCACTATGCCAATAGGGCGGCCATGGATCCCGACAAAGCCCGCGACCAGGCCATGGACAAGGAATTCGAGGCGATCCAGCCCAAGTCGAGCGAACCGGCGGTGGTGGCCGAGCGCGCCAAGTACCGCACCGTGCTCTCCGAAGAGATCTGGAACGTGATCGAGTACGGAAAGTAGCGCCGTCCTCCAGGGGGGTGGCGAGCGGGGCCGGAACAAAGGCTCAAAAGTGGCGTTGATCTCTTGCAATCAAGAGAGGCGTCCCGTGCGATCCATCCTCCTCTACTTCCTGGGCATTCCCATCCCGATCATCCTGCTTCTCGCCTTCTGCACCCATCACTTCTGACGAGCGGGAGGCGGAAAGCGGCATGGCAATCGATCTTACGACGACGGCAGTCGACGAGGCCTCGCTCCAGGGCGAGGCCCATTCCGCCGTTTCCTGGGGAGCCGTCCTGGCGGGGGCCGTGGCGGCCCTGGCGCTGTCTTTCGTGCTCGTGGCCCTGGCCGGCGGCTTTGCCCTGAAGCTGCCCACCCCCTGGCCGGGCGCCCTGGGCGCGTCAGCGCACTTCTCGCCCACGGTGGGCGCGTTGATGATGGTGGTCCAGGTCCTCTCCAGCGCGCTTGGCGGCTACCTGGCCGGACGGTTGCGGACCAAGTGGGTCAATGTCCACGGCCACGAGGCCCATTTCCGCGACACCGCCCATGGCCTCCTCACCTGGGCGGTGAGCACCCTGGCCGGGGTCGTCCTTGTGGCCATGGTGCTCGCGCCCCTGGAAGAGCGCGCCGCGGCCCTGGACGCCTCCGCCGTCGTCTATGAGGCGACAGTCTCGCCGCTCCCGGTGGACCCGGTCGCAATCCGGATGCGCATGATGCGCGAAGCCAACCTCGCCGCCCAGGCCTCCTTCTTCATGGGCGTCGGTCTGCTGCTGGGCGCCTTCACCGCCTCCGTCGCCGCCGCGGTGGGCGGCCAGCGCCGGGACGACATGCACGCCCGCTACTGGGCCGAGCGCCCGCGGGCCGGGCAGCCGGTCGGGCCGTAGACGGAACGGAGGAACGGCAACCTTTACCACGCCGTCGGCGGCGCCTAGTCTTTGGGATCGGCCTCGACGGGCCCTTTACGTCCTGGAGCTGACCGGTGCTGATCCGCCCCGCGCTGCGCGAATACCGGACCTGGAGCCTGGATAGCCGCCGCTGGACGGACTACACGCCGCGCCCGGACGACATCGTGATTGCCACCGCGCCCAAGTGCGGCGCCACCTGGACGCAGCAGATCGTCGCCTCCCTGGTCTTCCAGGACGGCGGGGCGCGCGCGATCCCGGACCTCTCGCCGTGGATCGACGCCCGCTTTCGAGGCTTCTCGGAGGAGGTCTTGCCAAGCGGGAAGCCCAGACCCACCGGCGGTTCATCAAGACCCACCTGCCGATCGACGGCCTGCCGCTCCACGACGAGGTCCGCTACCTTCACGTGGCCCCGGACGGCCGCGACGCACTCATGTCGATGCACAACCACTTCACCGGCTACTCGCCTGCCCAGTACGACGACTTCGACCGCATTGGGCTGGACGACCCCGCCGTCGGGCGGACCTATCCGCGCCTCCCCGCCAGCGCGGCCGACTACTTCCGCCTGTGGATCTCGACCCCGTGCGTGCCCGGCCAGACGGAGGGAATCCCCCAACCCCTCATTCTTCGACCTCGAGGTGGGCTACTGGGCCGAACGACGGCGGCCCAACGTGCTGCTCGTCCACTACGCCGACCTGAAGGCCGATCTCGACGGCGAGATGCGCCGCATTGCCGCCTTCCTGGACATCGCCGTCGACGAGGCGGTCTGGCCCTTCCTGGTCGCCTCGGCGCGTTTCGAGACCATGCGCGAGAGGGGCGGCGAGCTGATGCCCCAGATGAAACCATGTTTTCCGAGGGCGCGGCCAGGTTCTTCAACAAGGGCGTCAACGGGCGCTGGCGCGACGTCCTGACGTATGAGGACCTCGCCCTCTACGACCCCAAGGTGCGGGAAAAGTTCTCGCCCGGCCTGGCGGCCTGGATCGAGGGCGGTCGCCGCGGCGCCGGGGAACCCCGGCGGCTGCCCGACTAAGGCGGGGCGCACTGACGGTCGCCCTTGACACCCGATGGGGCCTGCGTTCCGCTCCGGCAGGGTGGGGCCGCGCCAGGAGATTGTCATGACGACTTTGACGGTGGAGCAGTTCGGCGAAGACCTGGTCATCCGGCTGACCGCCGAGGCCAGGACCAGCCTCTGCCTTAGGGCGGGAGACGAGGTGATGCTGGTGAGGACCGTCCACGGCGAGGTCTCGCTCGCCGCGGCGGACATGGACCACCAGATCCGCCTCGAGCGCAGCCGCGCCTTCCTGCGCCACCTGCGAAATCCGAACTGAGGACGACGACCGGCGTCACACTTTCCGCCACGTCGGCTGGCTCGGATCGGCCAGCCGGATGTCGACCGGGCCGAGGCCGAAGATGGCGATCACCGCGGGCTCGGTCGCGGTGCTGGGCGCGCCGTCGTAGTGCCAGGTCCGCGCGGCGCGCTTGACGAAGCCGCCGGCCGGGACCCTGACCGCCATCTCGGGCGTGAAGTCGGCCCCGCTGTCGACCCACCAGGCGCCGGACATCACCATCTGGATGCGGTCGGTCGCATAGCTGTGCGGCGCGCTGAACCAGCCCGGATTCCATTTCATCAGGACGAGGTAGGGTCCCGGCTTGTTCAGGTCGCCATAGAGGGGCGCCATCTCGCCGCTGCCGGGCGGCAACCCCTGCCACGGCTCGAATTTGATCTGGTCCGGCTGCAGGACGAACGTCTCGCGCGGATCGATCGGCGAGGCGAACCCCTGGCCGGCGAGCAGGGCCGGCGCCAGGGACGCCAGCATGAAGGTACGGCGTTGCATGGGTGACTCCTCGAGGTCCTCCCAAGGCAGATGACTCCGACGGGAGCATTTGTGAAATGCATCCTTGTCACGGGTCCTTCCTGACCTTGAATTCAGATCAGTACGGCGTCCCGCCGCAGAGGTTGCCGGGCGGCCCGTAGCGGCAGACGAGCACTTCGCTCGCGGCCGCGTAGGCCACGGCGCAGCCGATGCGGCGCGTGCCCTTCCAGATGACCTGGGTGTAGTGGCCGGTCCGGCCGAGACCGCTGAGGTCGGCGCAGTTGAGCGGCCCGTACCGATACCGCTCGCCCTCCCGCGCCCAGCCGGAGAACATGGCCGTCGCGCTCGCATGCGCCCCGTCGATCCGCGCCAGGTTCTCCCCCTCGCCCGGCCGGCTCGTGTGGGGCGAGTGCTCCAGCCCCGGCCCGCTTACCAGCCGGTCCGCCCAAACCTGGGCGTGGCGCGCGAGCGCCTCGTCCCAGATCACCGGCGGCAGGCCGACGCCGGCGCGCAGGGCGTTGTGGTCCCGGACCATCTCGCCCGCCAGGTCGGGTCGACCCTCCTGCGCCACGGCGGGCGCGCACAGCGCGGGCGCCCCGATCGCGAAGGAATAGAGGATGGCGACGGAGGTCTTCATGGTCGGCTCCCGGATCAGCACGCCCGAGCTGACCCTCCGTACACTAGGGCGTTCGCCGCTGAAGTGGGAACTGGTTCGGCGAACAGCGAACGCTCCAGTGTATGAGTCTGGCGCATTAGGGCGCCGCGCCTCGCCGCTCCCGTGCTAGGGTGACAGCAGGGAAACCCGGTCGAGCCGCCGGGTGGTCGTGAACCGCCGCGCATCGCGCGTCTTCGCGTCCGTTCCTGAAAGCGCCGACATGACCGTCGCCCAGAACCGAGCCGCTCCCGCCGTGCGGGGGGTCGAGATCGACGTCTCGAAGCCGCGCGAACCCGTCGCCGCTGTCGGCCGGCTCCGCCGCGTCGCCTTGATCGGCAACGCCCTCCCGCGGCGTTGCGGCATCGCCACCTTCACCACCGACCTGAGGAACGCGGTCGCGGCCGGCGCCCCGGACCTTCACACCTGCGTCGTGGCGATGACCGATGGCGGGCAGGTCTACGACTATCCGCCCGAGGTCGGCCTGCAGATCCATGACGACGACCCGCGGGACTACCGCAGCGCCGCCGACTTCCTGAACGCCGGTGGGTTCGACGTCGTCTCTCTGCAGCATGAGTTCGGCATTTTCGGCGGCGTGGCAGGCGCGGACCTGCTGCCGCTGCTCTCGCGTCTCGCCATGCCGGTGGTGACCACGCTGCACACGGTGCTGGCCGAGCCGACCGCCGAACAACGCGACGTGCTGACCCGGATCGTCGAGGTCTCGGCCAAGGTGATCGTCATGGCCGACAAGGCGCGGGCCCTGCTGACCGACGGCTATGGCGTCGCGCCGCAGAAGATAGAGGTCCTCCCCCATGGCGTTCCCGACATCGCCTTCCGCGATCCGGACGGCGCCAAGGCGGCGCTCGGCTACAGCGGCAGGAAGGTGATCCTCACCTTTGGACTGCTCTCCCCCAACAAGGGTGTCGAGGTGGTGATCGACGCCATGCCGGCGATCCTCGAACGGTGTCCGGAGGCGGTCTATGTCGTGCTTGGCGCGACCCACCCCAAGCTCGTGCGCCGCGACGGCGAGGCTTACCGCGAAGGCCTGATGAAGCGCGCGCGCGATCTCCGCGTCGACACACGGGTGGTGTTCCTCAACCGGTTTGTCGATCAAGCCACCCTGCTCGGCTTCATCTCCATGGCCGACCTCTATGTCACCCCCTACCTCAACGAAGCGCAGATGACCTCGGGCGCCCTGGCCTACAGCTTCGGCTTGGGAAAGGCCGTGGTGTCCACGCCCTACTGGCATGCGCGCGAACTGCTTGCGGACGGGCGGGGCGTGTTCGTGCCCTTCGGCGATTCGAAGGCGACCGGCGAGGAGATCGCCGGCCTGTTGACCGACGACGCGCGCCGCGAGGCCATGGGCCGGCGCGCCTATGCGAGCAGCCGGTCGATGACCTGGGCGCGCACGGCCCAGCGCTACATCGCCGTGTTCGACGCCGCCCGCGCCGCTCGCCCGTCTCCCGCCGTGTCGTCTCCCGCCGCCTCGCCGTCTGTCGCGCCGCCGGCCCCCGATCTTCAGTTCGGGCACCTTCTGTCCATGTGCGACGACACCGGCCTCTTCCAGCACGCGGTCCATTCCGTGCCCGACCGGGCCCATGGCTATTGTGTGGACGACAACGCACGGGCCTTGCTGCTCGCCTGTTCCTTAGGGCAAGGCGAGCGGCGCCTGCCGGACGACCTGATCGCGCGGTTCGCGGCCTTCGTGCAGCACGCCTGGAACCCGGACACGCGCGCCTTCCGCAACTTCATGAGCTTCGATCGCCGCTGGCTGGAAGACGTCGGGTCGGAAGACAGCCACGGCCGGACGCTCTGGGCCCTGGGCGCGTGCGCGCTCGGCGATGTGAGTCCGTCGCGCCGGCGCTGGGCCGCGAGCCTGTTTCTGGAGGCGCTGCCGAGCGTCGAGGCCTTCTCCTCGCCCCGCGCCTGGGCCTTCACCCTGCTCGGTCTGGACGCCTATTGCGCGGCGACCGGCGGCAAGGGCGCCGCCGGGTGGATGCGCCGCCTGCTCGCCGCCCGGCTGACCGCATGCCTGGCGGACACCGAGACCTGGGATTGGGTGTGGTTCGAGGACGGCCTCGCCTATGACAACGCGCGCCTGCCCCAGGCTCTGATCGCAACCGGCCATGCCACCGGCGCGCCGGCCCAGGTCGCGGCGGGACTGCGCGCCCTGGCGTGGCTGATCCCGCGACAGACGGCGCCCGCCGGCCATTTTCGACCCGTGGGGTCCGACAGCTTCGGCGAGCTTCGCAAGCCGCCGCGCCCGTTCGACCAGCAGCCGCTCGAGGCGGCCGCGACCATTTCCGCGTGTCTGGCCGCGGCGCGGGTCGAAGCGGAGACCGACTGGACGATCGATTGGATGGGCGAAGCCCAGCGCGCCTTCGCCTGGTTCCTCGGCGAGAATGACCTGGCGACCCCGCTGGTCGACGTGGCCACCGGCAGCTGCCGCGATGGCCTGCATCCCGACCGCGCGAACGAGAACCGCGGCGGCGAGTCGGTCCTCTCCTACCTGCTGGGCCTCGCCGAACTGAGAGGGACGGAGCGCCACGCGCAGGCCCACTCGGTCCACGTCGTTCCGTCGGCCTTCAACCGCTGATTCGCACCGCAGCTCTGTAAACCCATCGAGGCCGAATTGACGGACGTTCCATTCCTGAATCGCCAGGCGCTGTACCTGCGCCCCGATCCCGCGCGGGTGCTGGTGCGAGCGTTCAAGCCGGCCATCGAGCCGCGCGAGCTCAATCCCGTCGACAGGACGCGGGCCAACCACATCATCGATCGGGTCCTGGCCCTCGACGCCGACGCCGCGACCGCCCAGCTCGATGACGTGCTCGAGAACTTCCAGGGCCGTCACCGCAACCTGCTCGCCACCTTCGACGCCCGAGCCGACGAAATGGAGGACACCCTGGCCTTCCATCCGGCCCTGAACGAGACCCAGCGTCAGCTGATCGGCGCCTATTTCCTGCATGAGTATTCGTTCGAGGCCTCGGCGCTCTTCAATCCGAGCATTGTTCCCCACCCTGATCAGACCGCCGCGCCTCCCGGCGGCCTGAGGTTCATTCTCAGCCTGCGGGCGGTCGGCGAGGGCCACGTCTCGTCGCTGACCTTCCGTTCGGGGACCATCGCCGCCGACGGCGCCATCGCGGTCGATCCGACCGGGCGGCTCAGCGCGATCCCCCGTATCACCTCGCGCGTCCGCGGCCCCGGCGGCGAGGAGGTCGAGGTGACGTTCAGGCCGGAGGAGGATATCAGCGAGCGCGTGATCTTCCCGATCACCGAGGCCCAGTCGAACGGGATCGAGGACGCCCGCTTCGTGGCGTTCGAGGACGGCGGCGAGACGACGTTCTACGCCACCTACACGGCCTACAGCGGCCGGGCGATCCGCTCGGAGCTGATCGAGACCCGCGACTTCGTCTCGTTCCGCATGACGCCGCTGCGCGGGGCGGCGGCGAAGAACAAGGGCATGGCGCTGTTTCCGAGAAAGCTCGCCGGCCGCTACGCCATGATCGGGCGGCAGGACAGCGAGAACCTGTACCTGATCTATTCGGACGACCTTCACACGTGGGACGGCGGCGAGGTGATCCTGAAGCCCGAATTCTCCTGGGAGTTCGTGCAGATCGGCAATTGCGGATCGCCGATCGAGCTCGACGAGGGCTGGCTGCTGCTGACCCACGGCGTCGGACCGGTCCGAAAATATTCGATCGGCGCGGTGCTGCTCGACAAGGCCGATCCGTCCAGGGTGCTCGCAAGGTCGCGGGAGCCGTTGGTGCGTCCCGCCCCGTCGGAACGCGAAGGCTATGTCCCCAACGTCGTCTACACCTGCGGCGCCCTGCGGCACCGCGACCTGATCATCCTCCCCTATGCGGTCTCCGACACCTTCTCCAACTTCGCGACCATCAGGATCGACGCGCTGCTGGGGACACTGCGCGGATAACCGGTGGTCATCGGCGGTGGCCGGACCGCGCGCTCGCCGCCGTCTCCCCGCCGCGGGACGGCCGCATGAGTTCCCCGCCTTCCGTTATTCGGGCCAATTGGAATTGAGGATCATGTCGGTGAAGCTGACCCGCCGGTAGGTCGGGTCGCGAAGCGCCAGCACATCGGCCTTCACGTTGCCGAAGGTCGTTTCGGGCTTTCTGAACGTGCCGCACGCAAAGGCGTTGATGATGCCGTCCTTGAAGTCGTGGCCGCGAGGGTGGCAGGCGCAGACTTCGCGGCGTTGTTCGGGCGTGAACGCGTCGTATGCGATGCCGAGCACGTCCATCTCGACGCCGGCCGTCACCAGCGCCACGACCGGTCGCTTGTGCTTGGGGATCCCGGGTGTGGTGTGCAAGGCGATCGCGTCCCACACGTCCTCGACAGCGCGTTCGTCGATTCCGTGCGCCCGCATGAAGCCGGCGGCTGCGTTGGCGCCGTCGACCTCGAAGCGCTCGTCGACGGTCGCGTAGGGCGGCTGCAGGCCCATGTCGTGGAACATGGCCCCGATGTAGAGCAGCTCGAGGTCGACCTCGAGGTCCTTGCGCTGGCCGGCGAGGGCGCCGAACAGGAACACACGGTTGGAGTGGTGGAAGAGCAGCTTGGATTCGGTGTCGCGCACCAGCTCTTCGACTTCCTTAGCGAGCGAGCTGTCCGGAACGCGAACGCCGGCGATCATCTTCGACATGGCGATTGTCTCCTAAGTCCGCGGTGTTCAGCAGCCGCTCGATCGCTTCGGCGACGCCTCGGCCGTAGGCCGGGTCGGCCCTGGCGCAGTTGTCGACATGCCGCTGGCGGATGTGCGCCTGGGCCCCGCTGATAGCCCGCGCGGTGTTGTCGAACAGGGTCTGCCGCTGCTCAGGGCTCATCTTGCGGAAAAGGATGCCTGGCTGCTCGTAGTGGTCATCGTCGACCCGGTGGTCCCAGTGGGCGGCCGCGCCGTCCAAGGAAAGTGGCGGCTCGTTGAGGTCGGGCCGATCGATCCACTCCCCAAGGCTGTTGGGAAAGTAACTCGGCGTGCGACCCAGGTTGCCGTCCGCACGCATCGCGCCGTCGCGGTGATAGCTGTGGACCGGACACTTGGGCGCGTTGACCGGGATATGGTTGAAGTTGACGCCCAGGCGATAGCGCTGCGTGTCACCATAGGAGAACAGCCGCCCCTGCAACATCTTGTCGGGGGAAAAGCCGATCCCCGGAACCACGTTGGCCGGCGAGAACGCCGCCTGCTCGACCTCGGCGAAGAAGTTCTCCGGATTGCGGTTCAGCTCGAAGAATCCGACTTCGATGAGGGGGAAGTCGGCTTTGGGCCAGACCTTCGTCAGGTCGAACGGATTGAACGGGAACGCCTTCGCTTCGGCGTCGGTCATCACCTGGATGAAGAGCGTCCAGCGCGGAAAATCGCCGCGCTCGATGCTCTCGAAGAGATCGCGCTGGTGGGTCTCGCGGTCCTTGCCGACCGCGGCCTCCGCCTCGGCGTCCGTCAGGTTCTCGACGCCCTGCTGGCTCCGGAAATGGAATTTCACCCAGATCCGCTCATTAGCGGCGTTGATGAAGCTGAAGGTATGGCTGCCGAAGCCGTGCATGTGGCGGAAGCTGCGCGGAATGCCGCGATCGCTCATCACGATCGTAACCTGGTGCAGCGCCTCTGGCAGGAGAGACCAGAAGTCCCAGTTGTTGTCGGCGCTGCGCATGCCGGTGCGCGGATCGCGCTTGATGGCATGGTTGAGGTCTGGAAAGCGCAGCGGATCGCGGAAGAAGAATACCGGGGTGTTGTTGCCGACGACGTCCCAGTTGCCTTCCTCGGTGTAGAACTTGAGGGCGAAGCCGCGGATGTCCCGCTCGGCGTCGGCCGCGCCCCGCTCCCCCGCCACCGTGGAGAACCGCGCGAACATCGGCGTCGACTTGCCGACTTCGGAGACGATCTTGGCCTTGGTGAAGCGGGTGATGTCGTGCGTCACGGTGAAGGTTCCGAAGGCTCCCGAGCCCTTGGCGTGCATGCGCCGCTCGGGGATGACCTCGCGGTCGAAGTGGGCCAGCTTCTCGATCAGCCAGATATCTTGCAAGAGCGCTGGACCGCGGGGGCCGGCGGTCTGGATGTTGACGTTGTCGGTGACCGGCGCGCCGGTCGCGCGGGTCGAGTCGGGATTTTTCATGGTGTCGTTCTCGGCCTTCACCTTCACCGACCGCGGTTGGGTCCGCCTGACCATGCGGGAGGCGGAATTGCGCGTCCTTGGGCCTTTCCTGAGATGTGATGAGCAGGCCTGAGCGGGGCTTCGTTAGATTTCCCGCGGCCCATTCGCCGCCCCAGGCCTGGAGCCCGCGCGTGACCATGGACTCTC
>JAQGIW010000166.1 GCA_028290905.1 Caulobacteraceae bacterium
GAGCCCAGGCGGAACAGGCGCGGGCGCACGACGTGGCGGCGCGAGCCCAGGCGGAGCAGGCCCGCCAGGCTGAAGCCCGGGCCCAGGCTCAGGGTCAGGGCCAGGCCGCCGCGCGAGCCCAGGCGGAACAGGCGCGCCAGGCGCAGACGCAGGTGGAGCAGGCGCGGGCGCGCGAAGCCGAGGCGCGGGCCCAGGCGGATCAGGCCCGTCAGGGCCAAGCTCAGGCCCAAGCGCAGGCCGCCGCGCGAGCCCAGGCGGAGCAGGCGCGCCAGGCGCAGATGCAGATGGAGCAGGCGCGGGCGCGCGAAGCCCAGGCCCAGGCTCAAGCTCGAGCGGCGCAAGCGCGCGCCGAACAGGCGCGTCAGGCCCAGGCCCAGGCCCAGGCCCAGGCTCAGGCCCAGGCTCAAGCCGCGCAAGCGCGGGCGGCCCAGGCGGCGAGGTCCTCGCCCGCCAAGCCGCCGCCCCAGCAGGACCCGCGCAAGCAGAACGACCGGGGGCCGCCTCCGCAGCCCTGATCTCACGCTCGCCCCGGTCTCGCGGGCGGGAAATGTCTGATAGAGACCCGGCTTCGGCGGCCGGGAGAAATCGCGTGGCGAACGGGGGGAGTCTCACGGTGAAGGGTGGGCCGGTCGGCGACAGCCTGGCCGCGCTGCACGCCCGCCTCCTGCGCGACCGCTCGCTGCAGTTCGACTTCACCGCCGTCCAGCGCCCCAGGGCGCTCAACGAACCCGCCTGGCTGCGGGCGCTCGGGGATTGGCTCGGGCGGGCGGTCGGCGCGGCGCTACCGGTGCTGAAGGTCGTGTTCTGGGCGGGCGTGGCGGCGGCGGTGCTGCTGGTGGTGTGGCTGATCGTCCGCGAGGTGGCGGGCGTCCGCTTCGCCAGGCGGCGCCGGGCGAAGGCGGCGCGGCCGACGCCGGCCGACTGGCGTCCCGACGCGCGCAGGGCCCGGGCGCTGCTGGAGAACGCCGACCGTCTCGCCGCCATGGGACGGTACGACCAGGCGGTGCGCCTGATCCTCCATCGCGGGGTCGAGGACATCGACGCGCGGCGACCGGCGGTGCTGCGTCCGGCCCTCACCGCGCGCGACATCGCCGTCCTCCCCGCCGTGCCCGCTCCGGCGCGCACCGCCTTCGCCCGCATCGCCGCCATCGTCGAATTCAGCGCCTTCGCCGGCCGGCCGATCGGTCAGGACGCCTTCGCCCAGTGCCGCGCGGCCTATGAAGCCTTCGTCGCCCCGGAGGCATGGGCGTGAGGACCTGGGCGTGAGCGCCGCCGAGGCCCCGGCCAGGGCGCCGTCCGGTCCCGTCTCGCCGCTTGCAGGGGTCGCGATGGCGCTCGTGGGTGTCTTCGCCTTCAGCGCCCTCATGGTCCTGCTCGCCTATGCGCCGGACCTCAGGGGCGGCGATGACGGCGGGGCCCAGGCCCTGTCGAAGTCGGCAATCGGTTTCGCCGGGATCGCCGAAGCCCTGCGCCTTTCGGGCGAACCGGTCGTCGTCAACCGCGCGGCGCTTCCCGCGGGCCGACGCGGCGGACTGCTGGTGGTCACACCGACACCCTCCACGTCGCGCAAGGCGATCGAGGGCCTGTCGTTCGACGGGCCGGTGCTCGTCGTCCTGCCAAAGTGGCTCGCGGGTCGCGATCCCCGACGGCGGGGATGGGTCCGCAAGGTCGCGATCCTGGATCCGGCGATGTTCGAACCCTCGTCCATCGCCGCCAAGGCCGGGCTGCAGCGGCGGGCCGGCGTCACGAGCCCCGTGCTGCGGGCCGGGAGCGCGCCGTTCGCCGCCGGCCAAGCGTTCGACGCCGGGCCTGTGGACTCGCTTCAGTCCCTGACCGCCCCAGGCTGGGTCCCCGTCCTCGCCGACGAGACCGGCGGAACGATCCTGGCGAGGGACCCGCACCGGCCCTTCTACATCCTCTCCGACCCCGACCTGCTGAACACCCAGGGAGTGGGGCGCATCCGCACCCTGGCGACGGGGCTGGCGATCCTTCGCGCCCTGCGGGCCGACGACGGGCCGGTGATCTTCGACGTCCGCCTCAACGGCCTTGGCCGGGAGCGCAGCGTGCTGCGCCTGCTGCTCGAGCCGCCGTTCCTGGGCGTCACCCTCTGCCTGGCCGTGGCCGCCGCCCTGGCGGGTATCCAGGCGCTCTTCCGGTTCGGTCCGGTGCGTCGCGGCGGCCGGGCCATTCCGCTGGGCAAGACGGCGCTGGTGGACAACACCGCGGCCCTCGTCCGTCTGGCCGGACGCGAGCATCGCCTGGGCGGACGCTACGCCGACCTGACCGCCGACCTCGCTGCCCGCGGGGTCGGGGCGCCGCGGGGGCTGGGCGGCGAGGCGCTCGCGGCCTTCCTCGATCGACTCAGCGCGCGTCGGCGGCTGCCCAAGCCTTTCTCTGTCCTGGAGAGCGAGGCGCGCCTGACGCCCAGCGCCGCGCGCCTGGTCGGCGCGGCCGAGGAGCTCCACCGCTGGCGGGTCGAACTGACCGGGGAAGCGGACGATGCCGCGACGCCGCCGCCCGCCGGCTCCGCCGCTTGACCGCCCGCCCTGAAACAGGCTCGGTGCCGGTGGCGCTTCGCCTTCGTTCCCCTGTCAGCCGGAAGACATCTGCTTGAACGTCATCGAGGTCAAAGCCCTGGCGCAGAGCCTGCGCGACGAGATCGCCAAGGGCGTGGTCGGCCAGGGCCAGACCGTCGACCTGATGCTCACCGCCCTGCTGGCCGGTGGCCACATCCTGCTGGAGGGGCCGCCCGGCACGGCCAAGACCTTCCTGGCGCAGTGCTTCGCCCGGACCCTGGGCCTGGAGTTCGGCCGCATCCAGTTCACCCCCGACCTGATGCCGGGCGACATCCTGGGCGCCAACGTCTTCAACTTCCAGGCCAGCGCCTTCACCCTCACGAGGGGCCCGATCTTCTGCGAACTGCTGCTCGCCGACGAGATCAACCGCACGCCGCCCAAGACCCAGGCCGCCCTCCTGGAGGCCATGCAGGAGCGGCGGGTGACCCTGGATGGCAAGGCGCAACGCCTGAGCCCGCGGTTCACCGTGGTGGCGACGCAGAACCCGATCGAACAGCAGGGGGTTTATCCCCTGCCGGAGGCTCAGCTCGACCGGTTCCTGTTCAAGCAGACCCTGCCCTATCCCAGCGAGGCCGAGGAGCGGGACATCGTCACCCGTCACGGCCTCAGAGCCGGCAACCCCGATCCCGCCGACATGGGCGTGGCGACCATCGCCACGGCGGCTCAGATCGAGGCGGCGGTCATGGCGGTGTCGGCCGTCCGGCTGGCCGGGGAGGTCGTCGACTATGTGGTCGCTCTGGTGCGCGCCACGCGTGAGAGCCCGGATCTGGAGACCGGCGCCAGCCCGCGGGCGGCGGCCATGCTCGCCCTGGCGGCCCGGGCGCGGGCGGCCCAGGAGGGCCGCGACTATGCGATCCCCGACGACGTCAAGGCCCTGGTGCTGCCGGCCCTTCGCCACCGGGTGATCCTCTCGCCCGCCGCCGAGATCGAGGGACGGGCCGTCGACGACATCCTCACGGGCCTTGTCGAGCGCGTCGAGGCGCCCCGGTGATCTATCCCACGGCCCGGGCCATCGCCCTGGCGGCTCTGGGCGCCCCGACGGCCTTGCTCGCGGGCCTGATCGCGCCGGACGGCTGGGCGGTCGGCGGCGCCTGGCTGGTCCTGCTGCTGGGCCTTATCCTGCTCGACGCGCTGATCGGACCCTCGCCCGCCGCCGCCAGCCTGACCCTGGACGCCCCATCGGTGGTGGGTGTGGGCGCCGGAGGTACGCTGGTCATCCGGGCCCGGTTCGAGGGCGCCGCGCCGGCCGCGGCGGAGGTCGCGGTGGAGACCAACGCGCGCCTGGCCGCCGAGCCGGGCCAGGCCGCGATGTCATTCACCGGATCGGAGGGGGTGAGCCGCGTCGGGCTCACGCCGCTGCGCCGCGGCCAGGGCGAGATCACCGCCCTGTGGCTGCGCTGGCGCGGCGGACTCGGGCTGGTCTGGAAACAGCTGCGCAAGGCGCCGCACAGGCCGATCGCCGTCCTGCCCGACATCCGCGGGGTGAAGGCTCAGGCGATCCGCCTGTTCTCGCGGGACGCCGCCTCCGGTCTCAAGAGCCAGCTGGAGACCGGCGAGGGATCGGAGTTTCACGCCCTGCGCGAGGTGGACGGAGCCACCGACCCGCGCACCATCGACTGGAAGCAGTCGGCCCGCCACGGCAAGCTCCTGGGCAAGGAATTCAGGGTCGACCGCAACCATCCGGTGGTCTTCGCCATCGACGCAGGCCGGGCGATGAGCGAGCCCATTGGACACGAAGAGAGGGGGGCAGGCGCGCCGCGGATCGACCGGGCGATCAACGCCGCCCTGCTGCTGGCCTACGTCGCCCTGAAGACCGGCGACCGGGTCGGCGCCTATGGCTTCGACGCCCACCCGCGCGGCTTTTCGGGTCTGGTCGCGGGGGCGGCGCGCTTCGGACGGCTGCAGCGCCACCTCAGCGGTCTCGACTACGGCGACGACGAGACCAACTACACCCTGGGCCTCACGCAACTGGGGGTCTTCCTCGAGCGGCGCTCGCTGGTGGTGGTGTTCACCGAGTTCGCCGACTCCACCAGCGCGGAACTGATGGTGGAGAACCTCGGCCGATTGATGCGCCGCCACGTGGTTCTGTTCGTCGCCGTGCGCGACGAGGAGCTGGAGGCCATCGCCCGGGCCGAACCGACCACGGCCGAGGCGGTCGCCCGGGCGGTCACCGCCCACGCCCTCATTCGCGCGCGCGACCTGGTGATTGCGCGCCTCGCCCGTCTGGGGGCGCGGATCGTCGACGCGCCGGCCGCGCGCCTGGGCCCGGCTCTGATCTCGGCCTACCTCGACCTCAAGCGGTCGGACGTGCTGTGAGCGCCCTCACCCTCCGCAGCCGCCGTTTCCGCGAGGAGCGCGAGGCGGACTGGCGCCGCCTGGAGGCCCTGCTGCTCAAGGGCGAAGGCGGACGGACCGCGGCGCTGCGCGTCGACGAGCTCATCGCCCTGCCGCTGCTCTACCGTTCGGCCGTCTCCTCCCTGTCGGTGGCCCGGGCGATCTCCCTCGACGCCGCCCTGATCCGCTATCTCGAGGGCCTCGTCACCCGCGCCTACTTCTTCGTCTACGGGACCCGGGCGCGCCTGCGCGAGCGCCTGGTCCGGTTCTTCCGGACGGACTGGCCGGCGGCGGCCAGGGCGCTGTGGCGGGAGACGGCCGTGTCGGCGGCGATCCTGCTGGTCGCCGTCGTCGCCGGCTACCTGCTGGTGAGCCGGGACGCGGACTGGTACGGCGCGATCATGCCGGGCGACATGACCCAGGGGCGCGACCCGACGGCGACGACGGCCTTGCTGAAGTCGGTCCTCTACGATGCGCACCAGCAGAAGGGGCTGTCGGTGTTCGCCACCTTCCTGTTCACCCACAACGCCCAGATCGCCATCCTCGCCTTCGCCCTGGGCTTCGCTTTCTGCCTGCCGACCGCCCTGCTGGTGGCTGAGAACGGGCTCAGCCTCGGAGCCCTGATGGCCCTCTACGCTTCGAGAGGCCTCCTCCCGCAGCTGACCGGCTGGCTGTTCATCCACGGGGTGACGGAGCTCCTCGCCACCATCCTGGCCGGCGCGGCGGGGTTCCGCATCGGCTGGGCGGTGATGTTCCCGGGATCCCGCGCCCGCCTGGACGCGGTCGCCGCCGCCGGACGGACCGCCGGGACCGTCATGGCCGGGGTGGTGGTGATGCTGGTCATCGCCGGCGTGCTGGAGGGCGTCGGCCGCCAGCTGATCCTCAACGACGCCGCCCGCTGGGCCATCGCGGCGGTGAGCCTGGTGCTGTGGCTGGCCTATTTCTACGCCCCGCGACTAGCGCCGACGCGATGACCGCTCCCGCTCCCGCTCCGCCCTTTCTTCGCCGGCTGATCACCCCGGAGGGCCTGGACCTGCGCCTGACCCTGGCCTCGGCGGGCGAGCGGGCCAGCGCCTATCTGCTCGACCTGGCGATCATGGCCGCCGCCCTCATCGCCCTGACCGTGCTGGCGATCGTCCTCGGCCTCGCCGTGGGCGAGGCGGAGCGCGAGGTCGTCGCCATGATCTGGCTGCTCGGCGCCTTCCTGTTGCGCAACGGCTACTTCATCCTCTTCGAGCTCAGTGGCCGGGCGGCGACGCCGGGCAAGCGCACGCTCGGCCTACGGGTCGTCGCCCGCGACGGCGGGCGGCTGACGGCCGAGGCGATCTTCACGCGCAACGCCCTGCGCGAGATCGAGGTCTTCCTGCCGCTGACCTTCCTGGCCGCCTCCTCCGTCGCGGGCGATCCTGTCGACGGAGCCATGGTGAGCCTCGCCCTGGTCTGGTCGGGGGTCTTCCTGCTGTTTCCCCTGTTCAACCGCGACCGGCTGAGGCTGGGGGACCTGGTGGCCGGCACCTGGGTGGTGCGCGTCAGCCCCGCCCGCCTGCTCGCCGACCTTGCGGCGGACGCCGCCGGCGCCTCCCCGCGCTTCGCCTTCACCGCCGACCAGGCCGGCGTCTACGGCGTCAAGGAACTCGAACTCCTGGAGGAGGTGCTGCGCCGGCGCGATCCCCAGGCCATGGCGGCGGTGGCGGATCGTATCCGCACCAAGATCGGCTTCGCCCCGCCGCCCGGCGAAACGCACGAGGCCTTCCTTACCGCCTACTACGCCGCCCTGCGCGGGCGCCTCGAGCAGCGCCTCCTGTTCGGCCACCGCCGCCGCGACAAGTTCGACAAAGCTTAGTCGAAGGCTCGGGCCAGGGCTTCGACGCCGACGCCTTCCTTGATGGTCCGCAGTTCGAAGTAGATCGAGGCGATGCCGGCGGCGCCGACCAGGGCGCTCAAGGCCTCGAAAACGGGTGTCACCACGAGCTTCCGGATGTCGTCGGCGATCGAAGCCACGGCGAGCGAGAGGGGGACGATCTCCAGCAACCCGCGCAGGATGACGAAGCTTACGGCGAAGAGCATGAAGAGCAGCAGGATCGCGCCGCGATGGTTGCGGGTGAGGTCGGAACTGCGGCCGATCGCCTCGAACACGCCCCGGCCCTCGACCACCTGCGCCGGCGCCGACACGCAGAGGGACAGCGCCAGGAAGAGCCCGGGAACGATGAAGAACAGGAAGCCGAACAGCATGGCGACCGAGGTGGCGAGGCCGACGCCGATCAGCGGCAGGAGGTTGCGGATCGCCGTCTGCAGGCAATCCCCCAGAGAGGCGGGCCGGCCGTTCAGGTCGCTGACCGTCCCGTGGATCAGCGCCGCCTGCAGCAGCGTGCTGCTCAGTATGCTGATGATCCAGGTCAGGCCGAAGGGGGCGATGGCGCCGAGGCCCGTCGGCGTCAGGACTCCCAGCTGGTAGACCTGCAGCGACAGGCTGGGCAGGCCGCTGAGGATAAGGGCCAGGCCCGCGAACACCGGGAAGTTCCGGGCGATGACGCCGAACGTCCGCGAGAGCACCCGGGAGATCTCGAACCGTTCGGCGGGCGCGTAGGTCATGGCGCCCGCCCCCGCGCGTCTTTACGCCGGCGCCTTGACCTTGGCCTTCAGGACGAAGTCCTCCGGGTTGGGGGCGACGGTGGCGTTCCAGTAGTCGACCAGGGGGAAGGGCCAGTTCTGCGACACCCGCCCCGTCGCGTTCTTGTACCAGCTCGTCACATTGGGCGATCCCCAGGCCATCATGGCGTTGGCGGCGTCGACCTTGACGTTGAAGGCGTCGTGGACGTCCTTCTTCACCTCCATGGTCTGGGTCCCGGTTTCGGCCAGCAGCTTCAGCGCGCCGATGAGGTAGCGAACCGAGCATTCGGAGAAGAAGACGATGCTGCCGTTCACCACGATGTTGGTGTTGGGGCCATAGAGCATGAACAGGTTGGGGAAGCCGGGCGCGGTCATGCCGAGATAGGCGCGGGCGTCGCCGTTCCAGGTCGTCTGCAGGTCGACCCCGCCGCGGCCGACGATGCGCATGGGCCAGAGGAACCGGCTGGCGTGGAAGCCGGTCCCGTAGATGATCACGTCCGCCGGGTGTTCGACGCCGTCCTTGGTGACCACGCCGGCGGGCGTGATCTTCTCGATGCCCGTGGTGTTCAGGTCGACGTTGTCGCGCTTGAGGGCGGCGACCCACACGCCGTTGTCCACCAGGGCGCGCTTGCCGCCGATGGGATAGCGGGGGATGATCTTTTCCAGCAGGTCGGGCCGGTCGGGGGCCTGGGCGCGCAGCGCCTCGACCAGCATCGCGCGCAGCTCGGCGTTGGCTTGGCCCACCGCCTCGGGCGGGCCGTTCCAGCCGGCGTCGGCCTTCACCGACTCATACAGGCCATCGGTCAGCATCCAGAACAGCCAGAAGCGGTACCATTTGCCGTAGAAGGGCACGTGCTTCAGCAGCCACTTTTTCCCTTCCGGGACGTCGTCGTGATAGGTCGGCCCGGGCAGGCACCAGGGCGGCGTGCGCTGATAGACGTCCAGGTGCGCGACCTTGGGGGCGATCTCGGGCACGAACTGGAAGGCGCTGGCCCCGGTGCCGATCACCGCCACCCGCTTGCCGGTCAGGTCGACGTCGTGGCGCCAGCGGGCGGAGTGGAAGCTCGGCCCGTCGAAGGTTTCCAGCCCCTCGATGTCGGGATAGCGCGGGCGGTTGAGCTGGCCCACCGCGGTGACCAGGGCGTCCGCCTCCAGGAACTCGCGGCCGCCGTCCTTGGTGATGACCTCGACCCGCCAGATCCCGCGCGCTTCGTCGAACACCGCCTCCTCGACGGTGGTCTCGAAGCGGATATTCTCGCGCAGCCTGTGCCGGTCGGTCACCCGCCGGAAGTAGTCCAGCAATACCGGCTGGGTGGAATAGAACTGCGGGAAGTCGTGGTTGGGCTCGAAGGAGTAGGAATACATGTGGTTGGGGTTGTCCACCCGGCAGCCCGGATAGACGTTCTCGAACCAGGTGCCGCCGGCGTCGGCGTTCTTCTCCAGGATGGTGAAGTCGATCCCCGCCTGCTTGAGGCGGATGCCGGTCAGGAGGCCGGACATCCCGGCGCCGACGACCAGGACCTTCATGCGCTTGGCGGCCGCCTTCAGGGTAGGGGTTGACCAGTCGGGGGCATTGGTGTCGACGCCGGTGAGATGCAGCTCATCGGTGAGGAAGGCGGCGTAGTGGGCCGGGATGTCCGCGCCGGCGACCCAGTCCATCATCCGCCGGACGGTCCGCGGCTCCGGCGGCGGGGGCAGGGGGGCGCCGTTCATGTGGGCGGTGATCGCCGCCTTGGCGCGGGCGCGGATGTCGGCCTGGACCTCCAGGGAGTAGCCCCCGAGCTTGCCGTCGGCGAGCAGCACATACGCGGGCCGTCGTTCCTCCGTCAGCAGGGAGGCGTCGCCGGTCAGGTGAACGAGCGACATCAGGAGCGCCGGCAGATGGGCCTGGGCGAGGGCGTCGTCGAGGGTCTTGGAAAGGTCCGTCATGGTGTTTCCTTCGCGGCGCCGGGTTTCTGGCCCCCTGGCGTCCGCCCCCAAGATAACGATCCTTCCCTGGGGGAAGGAAGAGGTTGTTGTAACGCGTTCTAAGCCGAGCGGCCGCGTCCTTCGATGGCCCAGATGCCAACCAGGGTGTCGCCGGCGACCACGTGATAGGCCTCGTAGAGGTTCACGGTGGGGTCGCAGTGGGGGGCGGCGAAGGTCACCACTTCGCCCAGACGCGGCGGCGCCTCGCCACGCGGCGGGACCACGCAGCCGTGCTCGTCGCCCATGAAGTGGTACACCGACCCGGCGGGCGCGCCCGAGAGGACCGGCGGCGGACCGGCCTCGGTGGCGAAGGCCTTGAAGCCGGCGTCCACCGTCGCGAGGGTGGGACGATTGGCGCTGATCACCCGGGCGTCGATCATCAGGCTGGTCTCGAACGGGAGATCGCAGTCGGAGTACTGGCGGTCCATGAAGATGTAGGATCCCACCTGCAGCTCGTTGAGCACGCCCAGTTCCGCGTCGATCGCGTGGCTGCCGGAGCCGCCGCCGGTGACCAGGGCGGGCGCCAGGCCCGCCTCGGTGAGACGGGCGATGACCGCTTTCAGGTAATCCGTCCGGTCGACGAGGGCCGCGCGACGAGCGCCGGTGACTTCGATGTGCTGCTGGGCGCCGCAATAGAATTGCACGCCCCCGTAGCTAAGGTTCGGCGCGGCGTCGATCCGCCGGGCCAGGGCGACGGCGGCGTCGGCGTCGGCGACGCCGGTGCGGTGGATGCCGGGATCGATGTCGACCAGCAGGGTGAGCGCCGCGCCGGCGCGGACCAGGGCGTCGACGGAGTTCGGGTGATCGACCGCCGCCATCAGGCCGGGCGAGCGCGCCGCCAGGGCCGCAAGCCGCTCCACCGCCGCCGGGCCCACCACCGGGGAGGTGATCAGGATGTTCTCGATGCCCCCCTCGCTCAGTGCCTCCGCCTCGCCCAGCTTGGCGCAGCAGACGCCCACGGCCCCGGCGGCGATCTGGCGGCGGGCGATCTCCACGCTCTTGTGGGTCTTGGCGTGCGGCCGCAGCCGCAACCCCGTGCGGGCCGCGAAGGCCGCCATGGCCGCGATATTGCGCTCCAGGGCCGGGAGGTCGACGATCAGGGCCGGGGTGTTGAGGGCGGCGCGCGAACCCTGGCGGCCGATCAGGTGTTCGTGGAGCGTGAGGGCGTGCATGGCGCCACCTTAGAGCGAAAAGGCGAACAGGTCGCGAAGGGATGCATTCATGAACTTCGCCGCGGGATCGACCCGCTTGCGCACCTCGCCCCAGCGTTGCGCCATCGGATAGAGCCTTTGCACGTCGTCGCTGGTCAGGCTGTGGCGCTTGGCCCAGTGCGGGCGTCCGCCGGCGGCGGCGAAGATCGGCTCCATGGCCGCGAAGGGCGTCCGCCAGTCCATCCTGGCGTACTGGTGGAACGAGATGGAGACGCACGGGCCGGCGTGCATGGGCGAGAGCCAGATGTCGTCCGCCGCCACGGTGCGGAACTCCAAGGGGAAGATGATCGGGAACCTGCGGCGCCGGATCTCGGCGACGGCCGCGCGCAGGGCGTCCGGTCCCGCGGCGGCGGGGATCTCGTACTCCATCTCTTCGAACAGGGTGGTCCGCTCGGAGGGAAATATCCGGTAGGCCGGGGCCGCCCGGGTCGAGGCGCCCATCAGGCGGGTGATCAGGCGCTGAAGGGGCGGGGCGAGGAAGGGGGCGGCGGCGGCCACGTCGCTGATCAATTGCAGGACGCCGTTCCCGAGATCGACGGCCGGCGTGTCGTCGCCGGTTTCGACCGGATCGAGAATCTTCATCAGAGCCTGCTCGGCGTAGGGGAAGATGAAGAACTCGATGTGGCGGTGGTCGGCGGTCAGGGCGTCCCAGTCGCCGAGGATCTCTTCCAGGGGTGCGCGGCGGAGGGTCTCCTTCAGGCGATAGGCCGGTTCGAGGGCGAGCTTCACCCGCTCGATCACCCCCACCATGCCGAGCCCCAGGCGTGCGGCCTGGAAGAGGTCGGGGTCGGTCTCGCCATCGCACTCGGCCAGGGAGCCGTCGGCCATGACCAGGCGGAACGCCGTTGCCTGGGTGGAGATCGAGCCCAGGGTGACGCCGGTGCCGTGAGTGCCGGTGGACAGCGCCCCGGCGATCGCCTGCTTGTCGATGTCGCCCTGGTTGGCGAGCGAGAGGCCGCGCGCCCAGAGCGCCGGCGTCAGGCGCTCGATGGGCCAGCCGCCCGGAACCCAGGCCGAGCCGCCGTCGTCGCAGACGGTGATTTCACCCTCCATGTCGGACAGATTCAGCAGCAGGCCGTCGGTCTCGCACAGAGGCATGAAGGAGTGGCCGGCGCCGGTGACTCTCACCCGCCCGGCCCCCGCGACCAGGGCCTGCAACTCGACCAGCGTCCGCGGCCGCTCGATCGCCGCCGGCTGCGCCGTCACGCTCCCCGACCAGTTCCGCCACCCCGCCATGTCCGCCTCCCGCCCGCCGGTCACTTGTCGCCGATGGCGGGCGCGAGGGGAAGGGCGGGGCGGGTCAAGGCAGGTTTTGGCAGGGAGCGGGCCGTTCTCAGGCTGCGTTCAGGCAGGAGGCTGGCAGGCGGTGGACGCCTCGCGGCAGGTCGGAGGCAGGGTCCAGGTTCCGACGGGCAGGTTCGTGGCAGGCTTCAGGCAGGCGGTCGGCAGGTGGAATACGGTGAGAGCCGGACTTCGACATTGATTCGGTTGAATTATTCCGGCGAGACCGTTCAAGGCCGTTCCCCGACGGACTCACATCATGGTGCGACGCACCTCGATTTTTCACCGTAAGCTGCCGTTGATACGGTGCGGTCGCGCCCGTCCGTGGCTTCGATGATCAGACGATGAGAAAGAACGGGCGAATTATTGCATAATGCGACGTTGAAGTCAAACGGCGTTCCCGCCTCGCCGTTGGCCGAACCAATGGAAGGTTGTCGCGCCATTCAGGTTTGATCGTTACGAATGTGCTGATCGATCCCCGGGCGTTCGATAGAGACTGAAAGGGAGAGGCCATCACATGCAGATGAACGAGCTGGGTTTCTACACCCTGGCCGGTGCGCCCAAATCGCCCGGCGAACTGATCGGCGAGGTGCGTGACGCTGAGTCGCAGGGCATTGGCGCCTGCTTCATCTCCGAGCGCCTCAATATCAAGGAGGCGGCGACCATCTGCGGGGCGGTCGGGGCGGTTTCGACCAGGATCGGGATCGCGACCGCGGCGACCAATCACAACACCCGCCACCCGATGGTCACCGCCGCGCACGCCATGACGATGAGCAAGCTCACCGGCAATCGCTATTCGCTGGGTCTTGGACGTGGGATCGATGCGGCGTTCCGCGCCTATGGCCTGCCACCGATCAAGACAGCTCAGCTCGAAGACTTCGCCGGGCTCATGCGCCGCCTGTGGCGTGGGGAGACGGTGATCGGCCACGACGGTCCGTGCGGGCGCTATCCCGCCCTGTCGCTCGGGGCCGACAACACGGCCGATATCCCCCTGACCTTTGTCGCCTTCGGCCCCAACTCGCTGGCGCTCGGCGGGCGGGCGATGGACGCCGTGGTGCTGCACACCTTCTTCACCGACGAGACCACGGCGCGCTGCGTTCGGGCGGTCAAGCAGGCGGCCGAGGCCGCCGGCCGCGACCCGGCGAAGGTGAGGGTCTGGTCCTGCTTCGCCACCATCGGCGACCATCTGCCGGAGCCGGTGAGGTTGAAGAAGACTGTCGGGCGGATGGCCACCTATCTGCAGGCCTACGGCGACCTGATGGTGCGGACCAACGACTGGGACCCCGCCGTCCTGGCCCGATTCCGCGCCGACCCTCTGGTGACGACGTTCCAGACGCCCCGCATGACGGCGATCGACGCGCGGGCGACGACCGAGGAGCTCGAGCAGATCGCCAGGCTGATCCCGGAAGCGTGGCTCGCGCCCGCGGCGACCGGCAGCCCGGCCCGGTGCGTCGAGAAGATCCGCGGCCAGTTCGACCTGGGCTGCGACGGCGTCATCCTGCACGGCGCCAGCCCGACCGACCTTGCGCCGATCGTGGCGGAATACGCGCGCACCCGCCCGGTCGGGACGTTCGACCATCTGGCCGCCAATCCGGCGGCATAGGCTCAGGCCGCTATGACACTTCCCATCGTCCCGCCCGAGGCGATCAACGCCGATTGGCTGACGCGCGCGCTGGCCGCCGGCGGCGTGCAGGCGCGGGTGCGGGATTTCACCGTGCGCCGGATAGGCACGGGCCAGATCGGCCAGAGCATCCGCTTCGACCTTAAGTACGACGATGCGCCGCCGGGCGCGCCGACCTCGCTGGTCGGGAAGTTCCCGGCGCCCGAGCCCGACAGCCGCAACACCGGCGTCGTGCTCGGCAACTACCGGCGCGAGGTCAACTTCTACAACCGCCTCGCCTCGACCGCGCTGATCTCGATCCCCCGGTGCTACGTCGCCGCCTACGACGAGGAGACCCATGACTTCGTCCTGATGATGGAGGACCTGGCCCCGGCCGAGCCGGGCGACCAGTTGGCCGGATGCACCCTCGAACAGTCGCGCCTGGTGGTTCGCGAGGCGGCCAACCTCCACGCCTCGCACTGGGACGACGGCCGGATCGACCAGCTCGCCTGGGTCGCCGGGACGCAGGCCGCGGGT
>JAQGIW010000101.1 GCA_028290905.1 Caulobacteraceae bacterium
CCCCCGCGCGCCAGCGGGACAGCGCCTTCAATTTGAACTCCCTCGTGTAACTTCGCAGCTTCAGAGCCACATCGCTCTCCTCCGATGAGTGGCACTTTTCACTGTCTCATTTCAGGGGGTCACTCCAAGTACCCGCCGCCTGCCGGCGACCTGCCACAACCTGCCAAAATCCTGCCAGCAGGGTCCAGAACAGGGACCGGTTCCGCTCTTCCCCCACGACCGTAAATACGGTCATCTACGGTGGCAATTCTCACGTCAGCGCGGCGTTACGCCCGACGCGGACGGCCGGAGCGTCACCGCGAGGTCGTGGCCGTTCTCGCTCGCCGCGCCCGCCCAGGCGCCGTCGCCGCGACGGCGCAGGCGAACCCGCACGACCTCGCCGTCGCCGATGAAGCGGAATGCTAGGCGACCGCCTCGCCGTGCGATGGCGTCGATCAGGCCGGCCGGGGCTGATGCGCCGGACCGGCGCCAGGCCCCCCCCAGCGGCCCCGCGCCGCCGACTGGGTCAGTGATCTGGAAAACGAACAGCGGCTGTTGGTGGGCGTCGCACAGCGTCCAGGCGCCGTCCAGCGGACCCTGCAGGGCCTGCGCGGCGGCCGCCGACTCTCGCATGCGCGTCGCGAGGTCGGTCGCGACGGCGGGCGAATCCGCGGCGAGGCCGAGGGCGATAGCCATGCCGATCATCGTCAGCGCCTCAGCGGGCCTCCGCCGCCGCGATGGCGTCGGCGACGGCGACCAGGCGCGCGGCCTGGTCCCGGTGCAGCAGCTCCGCTAGCCGGCCCTCGACCCGAAGCGCGCCCTTGCCGGCGTTCTCCGGCGCGTCGAAGGCCGCGATCACGGCTCGCGACCAGCTCACCTCGGCGGCCGCCGGGGTGAAGGCGGTGTTGCAGATCGCCAGATGGCTCGGATGGATCAGGGTCTTGCCGTCGAAGCCGAAGTCCGCCCCCTGCCGACAGACCGCCTCCAGCGCAGCCAGGTCGTCGATCTCATTGTGCACCCCGTCCAGGACGGCCAGGTCGTGGGCGCGCCCGGCCATCACCGTCAGCGCCATGGCGGCCTGGAACGGTTCGCGGCCCGGCGTCTGGCGGGCGCCGACCTCCTTGGCCAGGTCGTTGATCCCCATCACCAGGGCCGAGAGCCGCGAGGGGGCGGCGGCGATGGCGCCGATCGCCAGGATCGCCTGTGGCGTCTCGACCATGGCCCAGAGGCGGGTGTGGGGCGGGGCGGCGGAGAGGGCCCGGTCATAGGCGGCGATATCCTGGGGACTGCGGATCTTCGGCGCCAGCACGGCGTCCGGGCCGGCCGCCGCGGCCGCGGCCAGGTCCGCCTCGCCCCACGGCGTCGAGAGGGCGTTGACCCGGATCACCACCTCCCGCCGCCCGAAGCCGCCGGCCGCCACCGCCGCCACCGCGTCGGCCCGCGCCCCTTCCTTTGCGTCGGGCAGCACCGCGTCCTCCAGGTCCAGGATGACCACGTCGCACGCCAGGCTCCGCGCCTTTTCCACCGCCCGGGGGTTGGACGCCGGCATGTAGAGCGCGCTGCGGCGGGGCCGGGCGGGAAGCGGCATGGGCGAGGGTCTCCGTGACGCGGGCGCGGACATAGGGCATAACAGGACAGTCATGACCATCCGATACGATAAGACGGCGCGCAACGTCCTGGGCGGCGAGCTCGAACCCTGCTCCCTCGATCCCGTGACCGGCTTCTATCGCAACGGCTGCTGCGAGACGGGTCCTGAAGACGTCGGCCAGCACACCGTGTGCGCGGTGATGACCGAGACGTTCCTCGCCTTCTCGATGGCGGTGGGGAACGACCTTTCCACCCCCCGGCCGGAACACGACTTTCAGGGCCTCAACCCTGGCGACCGCTGGTGCCTCTGCGCGCCACGCTGGAAGGAGGCGCTCGACGCCGGCGTCGCCCCGCCGGTGGTGCTGGCGGCCACCCACGAGGAGGTGCTCGTCATCACCCCGCTGGGTGTCCTGAAGGATTATGCGGTGAGGGTGTAAGCGGGTAGCGCCGCTCGAGCCGATAGACCGAGCCGGTCCGCGTGCGCCAGCTCGAATACAACCCGAACGCGTCCGCGCGGAACGCCGGAAGCCTGAGCAGACTGTGGGCGCTGGTCCATGCCGCCACGCGGGAGGGTTCCGCGCCACTGAGATAGGCCAGGGTCACGTGGGGTTTCCACGCCCGCGTGTCCGGCTTGAGACCGGCCCGGCGGGCGGCGGTCTCGCAACGTCCGCGCAGGCGGGTCAGGATTTCGTTTCCTTCGACACCGGCCCAGAGAGCATGCGGCGCGCGCTGGTCACCAAATGCGCCCACGCCGGCCAAGGTGACCTCGAAGGCGGGGACGCTCACGGCGCTGAGGGCCGAATCGAGATCCTCGGCGACCGATTCGGCGACCTCGCCGGCAAAGCGGAGGGTTATGTGGAGGTTCTCCGGCGGGCTCCAGCGCGCGCTCGGCACGCCACCCGCCAGGGGGGCCAGGGTCTCGGCGACCGATGGTGGAACAGTGATGGCGACAAAGAGCCGGATCACCGGAGTCCCCGAAGGCTGCGGGCGACCACAGGGGCCAAGCGCGCGGCGATGACGTTCACCCCCGCCGCATTGGGGTGGATGCCATCGGCCTGATTGAGGCCCGAGACCCGGGCCACGCCCGCGAGCAGATCGGGATAGAGGCTGGCGCCGGTGTCGCGGGCTACGGCCGGGAACACAGCGTCGAAGTCGCGGGCGTAGCCGGCGCCCATCGCCCGAGGCACGGTGAGGCCGGCCAGCACGACGGCGATGTGCCGGGCCCTCAGCCGCCGGACGATCTGGTCCAGGTTCGCCCGCGTCACGCTGGGTTCGAGGCCCTGCAGCAGATCATTGCCCCCGAGGGCTACGACGCAGACCGCAGTGTCGCTCTGCACCGAGAAGTCGACGCGCGCGAGGCCGTCGGCGGTGGTGTCGCCAGAGACGCCAGCGCCGCGTACCCGGGTCGCCACCCCGAGCCTTGCCATCTCCGCCTGGAGTCGGGTCGGCAGGGCCGCCGAGGCGCGCAGGCCATAGCCGGCGGTGATCGAGTCTCCCAGGAGGGTCACCACGGGCGGCGCCCGCGTCGCGGCCACCGTTCCGGCGGCGGCCAGCGCCCCGACCAGCCAGCCACGGCGCGTTTCGCCCGGACGTGATGCGATCTCCATTCCGGCTCCTATTTAGGAGAGGCCACCGCCCCTCGAAAGCTGAAAGATCCGATGTTCGACGCCAGCGCACCGCCCGCGCCGCTCAGGCTGCTGGGCGTCCATCTGACCCTCCCTTCGGCGGCGGGCCCGGTGAACATTCTGCGCGGAGTGGACTTCTCCGTTGGCCCGGGCGAGCGCGTGGCCGTGGTCGGACCCTCGGGCTGCGGCAAGTCCTCCCTGATCGCCGTCGCGGCGGGTCTCGAGCGCCCCACCCGGGGCGATGTGCGGCTGCTCGGCGAGGATCTCGCGCGCCTGAGCGAGGATCGCCGCGCCCGCCTCCGCCGCGGCAAGGTCTCCCTGGTGTTCCAGGCCTTTCACCTGCTGCCGAACATGACGGCCGAGGAGAACGTGTCCACTCCACTGGAAATCGCAGGCGAACGCCGGGCTGCCGCGATCGCCTGCGACTGGCTGGGACGGGTGGGCCTGACCTCTCGCGCGCGCCACTACCCTCATCAGCTCTCGGGCGGCGAGCAGCAGCGGGTCGCCCTGGCCCGGGCCCTGGCCGTCAATCCGAGCCTTCTCTTCGCCGACGAGCCTACGGGTAATCTCGACGCGGCCAATGCTTCGGCCGTGACCGACCTGATGTTCAGCCTCGTCGCCCAGACCGGCGCGGCGATGGTGCTGGTGACCCACGACGATGCCCTGGCCGCCCGCGCCGACCGCGTGGCGCGGATGTTCGACGGCCGCATGGTCCAGGGCGCCTGATCGGTGTGGTTGTCGGCCCGCCTTGCCGCCCGGGAGCTGCGCTCCGGCGTGCGCGGCTTTCGCATCTTTCTGGCCTGCCTGGCGCTGGGCGTGGCGGCCATCGCCGCCGCCGGATCGGTCGCCGAGGCCTTCCGCCAGGGGCTGGGCTCCCAGGCACGCGAGATCCTGGGCGGCGATCTGTCGGTCACCCAGCGGCTCCGCGTCTTCACGCCCGCCGAGCGGGCGGTCTTCGAAAGGACCGGGTCGACCGCCTACGCCGCCAGCGCCGAGGCGATGGCCCAGGCGCCCTCGGGCGAGCGGCGGCTCGTCGAACTGCGCGGCGTGAGCGACGCCTATCCCCTGGCGGGCAAGGTGGAACTGGCCGGCGGCGCATCGCTGGCCGACGCGCTCCGCCCGGAGGGCGACGCCGCCGGGGCGGCCGTGGAGGCGTCCCTGCTCGAGCGCCTGGGTCTCAAGCTCGGCGACCGCTTCCTCGTCGGCAACGCGCCGCTGGTGGCGCGGGCGATTCTGGTCATGGAGCCCGATCGCCTGGCGCGCGGCTTCGCCCTGGGCCCTCGCGTCCTCACCCGCCTTGGCGTGCTCGAGGCCGGGGGCTTCCTCGAGCCGGGGCTTCCGTTCGGCGAGACCGCGCGGATCGCCCTGTCGCGTGGCGTGCCCCTGGCTCCCGTCAAGGCGGCGCTGCGCGCCCACCTCGAGCGCGTCGAGCCCGCCGGCGGCTATCGCCTGACCGACCGCACCGACGCCGCCCCCGGCCTGCACCGACTGATCGACGAACTGGAATACTTCCTGGGCTTCATCGGCCTGGCTTCGCTCGTGGCCGGCGGCCTCGGCGTATTCGGCGCCGTCTCGGCCCATCTGGAGGCCCGCAAGCCCGTCATCGCCGTCCTCAAGGCGCTCGGCGCGGAGGGGCCGCTGGTGCGCGATGTCTATCTGATCCAGATCGGGCTCCTGGCGATTCTCGGCGTCGCCATCGGCCTCGCGATCGGGGCGGTGACGCCGCTGGTTCTGGGCGCGTTGGTCAAGGCCAGCCTCCCCGTCCCGGCCCTGTTCGCCGTCTATCCCTGGCCGCTCGTCAAGGCCGGGGTGTTCGGTCTTCTGGCCGCCGCGGCCTTCTCCCTGGCGCCGCTCGCCCGAGCTCGCGCGACACCTCCCGCCGCGCTGTTTCGCCGCCAACTCGCGGGGCGGGCCGCCGTGGGCATGGAAACGATAGGCGCGGGCCTCGCCGCCACCGCCCTCGCCGTCCTGGCGGTGGTCACCGCCCCCACACCGCTGGCCGCC
>JAQGIW010000123.1 GCA_028290905.1 Caulobacteraceae bacterium
GCCTATTGTTGCTGCTGTTGCTGCTGTTGCTGGTGGTGATGCTGGTCCAACCGCGCCGCGGAGCTGGCGCGACGGCGGGCGGCGGCGATGGCGGGGGCGCCCAGGCGCAGGAACTCCGGCTCGCCCGCGTCGGCGCCGGCGTTGCGAACCGAGACGCCGACCGACAGCTGGCTCTCGGCGTCGCCCTTGAAGACGCCGCGCGACGGGGGAACGTCCGAATAGTCCCGGCCGATGGCCACCGGGATATGGCGGTCGCAGGCCAGGATGTCGTTGGCCGGATCGAAGCCCACCCAGCGCAGCGACGGCAGGAAGACCTCGACCCAGGCGTGGGTCGCCTGGGGGTCGGAGCGTTCGCCCTGGTCGCGGCTGGCGGCGAGGTAGCCCGAGACATAGCGGGCGGGGATGCCCCAGCCGCGGGCGATGGTGAGCATGATGTGGGCGAAGTCCTGGCAGACGCCGCGGCCGCCTTCCAGCGCCTCGTCTATCGGACTGTCGGCCCCGGTCACGCCCTTCTCATACTCCAGCCCCCGGTAGAGAACGGTGCTCAGGCGGTCCAGGGCGCTGAGCGGGTCGAGCCGGCGCAGTTCGGCCACGCCGTTGGCCTCGCAGAACGCCCGCAGCCGGGGCGTCGAGGCCGCGAAGCCGTGAGGCCGCAGGAACTCCCAGCCCTCGGCCTGGACAGTATCGCTGGCCAGCCGCTCCCACTCGGCGAGGTCCAGCGCCCCCGGCAACGGCGGCCGGACGTCGGTCTCGACCAGCGAATGGGTGGTGATGTTCAGGCGGGTATGCGGATGGGGCACGTCGAAGTGGCGGACCGTGTTCCCCCATGAGTCGACATAGGAGAACACCTGGGCCGGCGGATCGATATCGAGATTGAAGTTGAGGAGGTTCTGTCCGTGCGCCGCCCGCGGCTGCATCCACAGCTCCATCACGCTCTCGCGCACCGGCTCATCGTAGTTGTATTGGGTGATGTGGGTGATGTCGAACAGCATCAGGCGGGCAGCCTTGTTTCAAGCGGATAGGCGACGAAGGTCTCGTACATCGCCTGGTGAATAGCCGAGCATTCCGCCTCGACGCTGTTGAGGATGGCGCTGGCGCCGGTGGCCTCGACGTCCTCGACATCGGTGTAGGTCAGGCGCGCGTTGAGCCGGCCGGCCAGGCGCAGGGGATCGCCGCGACCGATCTCCCGACCCTTGGAGAGTTGCGTCAGGTGCTCCTCGATGCGGGCGGTGGAATAGCGGATGGACCTCGGGAATTCCTCGTCGAACAGCAGGAACTCCAGAATGTAGCGCGGGTGCAGATCGGCGGTGTAGACGCGGAGATAAGGTTCCAGCGCGCAGGCCATGCGCAGGATGCTGACCAGAGCCAGGTGGTCGTCGATGACCCGGCCCTGCGCGCCGCTGAAGCAGACCCGCATCAGCCGCGCGATGAGCTGGGCGCGCTCGAGGTGAACGCCGATGAGCATGAACCGCCAGCCCTCGCCATGGCTCATGGTGGCGTCGGCGGCGCCCTTGAAGAGGTGCAGGTCGGCGATGATGCCTTGCAGAAAGTCGGGGGCGTCGGCGTCGAAGTCCCGCTCGGCCCGGCCTCCGGTCGCGCGCAGATAGAGCAGGTTCAGGCGCTCCCAGGACTCGGTGGTGATCTGGTCGCGGACCTGGCGGGCGTTCTCCCGGGCTCCGGACAGGGAGAGCACCACCGAGCCGCCGCGCTCGCGGTCGAGAACCAGGGCGCGGGCCGCGTCGAAGGGGTCGGCGAGGCTCGCGGACTCCGGATCGCCGATCGAGGCGCGGGCCAGCTGGGCGGCCTGGGCGCCAGCCTCGGTGCGGTCGAGGGTGGCGTTCAGCATCACCGCCGACAGGCGCGAGAGGTGCTCGGCGCGCTCCACGTAGCGGCCGACCCAGTAGAGGCTGTCGGCGACCCGGGCGAGCATCATAGGGCGCTCTCCGCATCGACGCCGTCGGCGTCAGGCAGGTCGGGGGGCGCGCGCCCGTCGTCGGAAAGCACCCAGGTGTCCTTCGATCCGCCGCCCTGGCTGGAGTTGACCACCAGCGAGCCCCGCTTCAGCGCCACCCGGGTCAGGGCGCCGGGGGTCACCACCACCTTTTCTCCCGACAGGATGAAGGGGCGCAGGTCCACGTGTCGCGGCTCGATCCGGCCGTCGACCAGGCAGGGGGCGGTCGACAGCTGGATGGTGGGCTGGGCGATGTAGTTCTCCGGATCCGCCTTGAGCGCTTCGGCGAAGTCGGCCCGTTCGGCGCGGCTGGCGTGGGGGCCGACCAGCATGCCATAGCCGCCCGACGCTCCCACCGCCTTGACCACCAGCGTGTCGAGGTTCGCGAGGACGTGGCTCAGCTCCACCGGGTCCCGGCAGAGGAAGGTCTTGACGTTGGGAAGGATCGCGTCCTCGTCGAGGTAGTACTTTATGATCGAAGGCACGAAGGCGTAGACGGCCTTGTCGTCGGCGACACCGGTGCCCGGGGCGTTGCAGATAACCACATTGCCCGACCGATAGGCGTTGAAGACTCCGGCGACGCCCAGCGAGGAATCGCGGCGGAAACTCAAGGGATCGATGAAGTCGTCGTCGACGCGGCGATAGATCACGTCCACCCGGCGCAGGCCCGAGGTGGTGCGCATGTAGACGAGGTCGTCATGCACCGCGAGGTCGCGCCCCTCGACGAGGGGAACGCCCATCAAGCGGGCGAGATAGGCGTGCTCGTAGTAGGCCGAATTGTAGACGCCGGGGGTGAGCACGACCACCTGGGGATTGGGCCGCCAGTCGCCGGCCATGCTCTTGAGGGTGGCCAGCAGCAGGTCCGGATAGCGCTCCACCGGCTTGACCCCCGCCTGGCGGAAGGTGCCCGGGAAGGTCCGGCGCGCCGCCTCGCGGTTGGCCAGCATGTAGGAGACGCCGGACGGCACCCGCAGATTGTCTTCCAGGACGAAGAATTCGCCGTCCTCGCCGCGGATCAGGTCGCTGCCGCAGACATTCACATAGGCGTTGTGCGGCACATAGAGGTGCTGCATCTGGCGACGATAGGAGGGCGCGCCGAGGATCAGATCGCGCGGCACGATGTGGTCGGCGATAATCTTCTGCTCGCCGTAGATGTCGGCGAGGAACAGGTTCAGCGCCTTGAGCCTCTGGGTCAGGCCCTTCTCGATCTTCGCCCATTCGGTGGCGGGAAGGATGCGCGGGAAAAGATCGGTCGGAATTATCCGTTCCGCCGCCGCCTCGCCGCCGCCGTAGACGGTGAAGGTGATGCCCTGGAGAAGAAACGAGCGCTCGAGGGTCTGCTGGCGGTCGGCCAATTCGAGGGCCCCGAGGGTCTGGATACGGGTGTGGAGCAGCTGGTAGTGGGCCCGCGTATCTCCCGAAGCGGCGAACATCTCGTCATAGGCAGGACCCAGCGGATAGTCGTCGGGCCGCTGCATGGGCGTCGGAGCTTCTGTCCTCGTTCTGATCTCGACCACCCACACGCCTGATGCTGCGAAAAATCGTAGTTCGACTTCTCCACGGGCCGCCCAGGTTGCGCAACCCGCTTCATGGGGCCCTGGTTTGCCGGCGTGCCGCCGCACACCATTTGGGCGCCCGCGAACCGCGGCGCCGGACCGTGACAGGGGCGGTCCGAGCCTCTAGAGCGTCGGCCGGGACTGAAAGGGTTGAGTGACGACTCTGCACCGCACCTGCGCCGCCGTCATGGCCCTCGGTCTTGGGCTGGCGGTGGCGGGTCCCCTCGAGGCAGCGCCCAACGCCGCCGTCGAAGGCGTCTCGGACGGCGTCCTGCGCGCCGAGATCGAGGCGGCGATCGGCGAGGCGAGGACGCCGCCGCGCAGCGCCCTGGAGGCGCGGCGGCGGGCCAACCAGGCGGCGGAGGACGCGGTCGCCCTGCTGCGATCCGAAGGCTACTACGACGCGATCGTCGAACCGGACGTGACCGCCGGCCCGCTCCCGCGTCCGGTGGTGCGGGTGACTCCGGGACCGCGGTTCCGGCTCAAGCCCCCGTCGATCGACTGGGCCCCCCCCGAGCCCGACGGAGCGGCGCGGGCGGCCGCGCTGGCGGCGCTCCACCTCACCCCCGGGGCGCCGGCGCGGGCGGCGGATATCGTGGGCGCGGAGGGCCGGGCCATCGCCACCCTCCAGAAGTTCGGCTATGCCGACGCCGCCATTCGACCGCGCGAGGTCATCGTCGACCACGCCGACAAAACCGTGAAGCCGACCTACCGCATCGCCGCCGGCGACCGGGTGAGGCTGGGGTCCGTGCGCCTGATGAGCAAGGATCGGGTCAACCCCCGATGGCTCGCTGGCCTTGCGCCGTGGAAGCCGGGCGCGGTCTATGATCCGGCCCTGCTGGCCAGGTTCCAGAAGCGGCTGCTGGACACTGGCGCCTATGAGTCCGTCTCAGTGGCGCTGGCGCCGCCGACCGTGGGTCAGGGCGACACGCGGCCGGTGGAGCTCACTCTGGTGGATCGCAAGCCCCATACGTTGGAGCTGGGGGCGGGCTATTCGACTACCGAGGGCTCGGGCTTCGACGCCAAGTGGATCCGTTACAATCGCCTCGGCCGGGGCGATTCGCTGATCCTCACCGCGAGGCTCTACGATATCCAGCAGAAGCTCGACCTCGAGCAGGACCTTCCCGACTGGCGGGGCGTCGACCAGACGCTGAAGATCGGCGGCGGCTTCCTGGGCGACCGGACGGCCGCCTTTGACGACCTCGGCGGCGGGGTGCGAGCGGCGGTTATCAAGCGCTTCACCCAGACTACCACCTTCACCCTGGGCGCCGCCCTTGACTACGCCTCGACCCGCGAAAAGACGGCGGTGAACCTGCAGGCCATCCCGATGGGCCAGACGCTCAACCTGTTCATCGCCACCACGACGGCGGCCTTCACCCTGGACCGCTCCAACAGCATCCTCAATCCCACCAAAGGCTGGCGGGTGCAGGCCCAGGCGGACCCCACCTTGATCGCCGGCGACCGCAACCTGGAATATCTGAGGGTGGAGGGCCAGCTCAGCGGCTACTGGCCCCTGGGCGCCCACTGGCCCGACCTGGCCGCGCGGGTGAAGCTGGGCTCGATCGTGGGCGGCTCGCTCCCCGGCGTGCCGTCGGACCGGCGTTTCTACGCCGGGGGCGGCGGCTCGGTCCGCGGGTACGCCTATCAGGGCGTCGGCCCGCGCCTGTCGGACAACACCCCGGTCGGCGGCCTGTCCGTCACCGAGGCTTCGGTCGAGGCGCGACAGCCACTGTCGAGTCGCCTGGGCCTGGTCGCCTTCGCGGACGTCGGGGCGGTCGGCGCGACCTCGACACCGAGCTTCGACAACCTGGCGGTCGGGGTCGGCGCTGGGGTGCGCTACGACCTCGGCTTCGGCCCGCTTCGGCTCGATGTCGCCACGCCGCTGAATGCGCGCCGCGGCGACAGCCCGGTCCAGGTCTACATCAGCATAGGACAGGCGTTTTGACCGCCGCCCCCTCGCCACCCTCGCGGCCGCGCGCATGGGCGATCGGCGTCCTCGTCCTGGCCGTGACACTGGGGCTGCTAAGCGCCCTTGTCCGCTACGGCCCGACCACCGACGCGGGACATGCCCTGATCGCCAGGCTGGCGAGTGGTCAGCGGGTCGGCGACCTCGGCTGGCTGCGCGTGGAGGGGGTGGAAGGCGATCCCTGGAGCGACTTCACGGTGGCGCGGGCGCAGATCGTCGATTCGCGAGGCGTCTGGCTGGATGCGCGGAACCTCTCGGCGCACTGGCGGCCAAGCGAGCTCTGGCGGCGGCGGGTCCGCCTCACCGCCGTCGCCGCGCGCAACGTCACGGTGATCCGCGCGCCGGTCATGCTGCCGTCTCAGCCCCCGTCGCCGGCGCCGGTGTCTGTGCGGATCGACAAGGCGAACGCCCAGGTCACGCTGGGGCCCGGGCTCGCCGGCCGTCGCGGCGACTATCTGCTGGAGGGGCAGGCGGACATCGGTCGCGACAACACCGCGAGCGGGCGCCTCGCCGCATCGAGCCTGACGCACGCCGGCGATTTCCTGCACGTGGGCTTCAACATCACCCACGACGCCGTCGGGCTTGAGGCGCACGCGCTGGAAGCCACGGGGGGCGCCCTGGCGGGAAGCCTGGGGCTCGACCCCAACCAGCCCTTCCTGCTCGACGCCCGCGTGCACGGCTCGGCCCGGGCCGGCTGGTTCACCCTCTCCACCGAGGTCGGCAAGACGTCCCCCGCCCTGGCGAGCGGGCAATGGTCGCCGGCCGGCGGCCAGGCTTCCGGTCGGCTGGACCTCACCGCCTCGCGCTGGCTCGCGCCATGGCGCAAGGGTCTCGGCGATCGGGCGAGCGTCGTCCTGACGGCGGCGAGGGCCGCGGGCGACCTCTATCACGTCGCCCTCGACGCGCGGAGCGGCAACATCGAGGTCACCACCCGGGGCGACGTCGATGTTGGTCGCCGGCGCGCGGGTCCGGAGGGCGTCGCGGTGGCGGTGACCGTCGGCGATCTCTCCGCCCTGGCGGGCGTTCCGGGTCTCGGCGCGGCCAGGATGACCGGCCGGTGGACCGGCGACGACTCCCGCTGGCGCCTGGCCGGGGCCGCAGCGGTGGACAAGGCGCAGGCGGCGGGTTTCCGCCTGGCTCGGGTGCAGGGTCCCTTCCAGCTGGACTCCGTGCCCGCGGGCCTGGTCCTCAAGGTCCAGGCGGCCGGCGTCGGCGGCGCCGGGACAAGCCCGGTTGCGGTGCTGCTGGGCGCCGCGCCCCGCGCCGTGGCGGAGGTCGACTGGCTCAATGGTGGGCGCATCCTGTTGCGGGCGGTGGAGCTCCATGGCGCGGCCCTGGATCTCCAGGGCCACGGCGAGCGCGGGCTGTTCGGCGGCCTCTCTTTCGAGGGCCGGGCCCTGGCGCACAACATCGGCGCCGTCGCGCCGGGCGCCCAGGGAACCATTACGGCGGACTGGCGCGCCAGCCAGGCGTCGGGCGCCGCGCCCTGGGCGTTCAGCGTCGACGCCCGGGGGCAGGGCCTTCGCCTGGCCTCGGCCGAAGCCAACAGCCTGCTGGGTTCAACGCCGCGCCTGCACGGCGACGGCCGCTACGGCGCGGGCGGCCTGACCATCGAACGCGCGTCATTGGAGGGCGGCGCTCTTTCCATAACGGGCGCGGGGGCGGCTGGCGCCAACGGCGGCCTCACGGCGCAGTTCGCCTGGACGCAGAAAGGAACGTTGGCGCTGGGGCCGCTGGCTTTCTCGGGTCCGTCTAAGGGAACGGGCGCGGTGAGCGGGACGATGGGCCGGCCCCGCCTCGACCTGGCCGCCGACCTCAAGGCGATCGATCTGCCCGATCTCGGCGGCCTGCGCCTGCGCGACGGACGGCTGGCGGTGACGGTGATGGCCGACCGGCCCGATATCACCGGCCACGTCGGCCTGACCGCCACCGGCAACAGCGGTCCAGCCCGGGCCGGCGCCGCGTTCCGCCTGGCCAAGGCGGGAGTCGCCCTCAGCGACATCGACTTCGATGCTGGCGGCGCCACGGCGAAGGGGAGCGCAAATTTCACAGGCGCAGAACCGACCCTCGCCGACCTGACGGTGGCGGTCGGTCCGGGAGTCTTCCTGGACCAGGGCCACGCCTCGGGTCGCGTCCAGATCACCCAGGGCGCGGGCGGGCCGCGAGCCCACCTGGCGGTGAGCGGTTCGAACCTGGTCTTTCCAGGGGGGTCGGCGGGACTGGAAACGGTAAGCCTCACGGCCGACGGGCCCCTGGCCAGGCTGCCCTATCGCGTGGAGGCGCAGGGCTCCGCGTCCGGCGTCGCGGGACGGTTGTCGGGAAGCGGCGTGCTGTCGGGCGGTGCGAGCGACCGCAGTGTCACCTTCGCCGGCGCCGGCCGGGTTGGCGCGGCGGACTTTCATACCGTGGCGCCGGCGCAGATCGACCTGCGGCCTGCCGGGGTGTCGGGCGCCCTGCACCTGGGGGTGGGGAAGGGGCGAGCCGACGTCACCTTCAACCAGTCGGGCGCGAGCCTGAACGGCCGGGCGGTCCTCGCCGCCCTCGATGTCGGCCTCCTAAACGCCGAGATGCGGGGGAAGGCCGACGGGGTGGTCACGCTGTCCCGTGTGGGTAACGCCCTGATCGGCTCGGCCCAGGCGCGGGTCTCGGGGCTGGCGAGCCGCTTTGCGGAAGGCGCGTCGTCGCTGGACGGCTCGCTCGACGCCACCTTCGGACAGGGCTCCGTGGCCCTGAACGCCGAGCTCAAGGACGCCCACGGCTCGCACCTTTCGACGGAACTGCAGCTTCCGGCCGAGCTATCGGCGGATCCCTTCCGGTTGGCGCTGGACTCGCGGCGGCCCGTCTCCGGCCGGTTCTCGGCGGACGGCGCGGTCGGCCCTCTCTGGGACCTGCTTGAGCCGGGCCGCCAGTCGCTGAGTGGGCGGCTCGTCGCCGAGGGGACGATAGGCGGGACCCTGGCCGATCCCCGGCTGACCGGGACCGCGTCCCTCGCCGGCGGCGAATTCGAGGACGCCGGGGTCGGTCTCGTGCTCAAGGGCCTCGCGGTACGGGCCGACCTCAAGGGAGACGCCGTCGACGTGGCCAGCGTGACGGCCAGCGATGGGGGCAGGGGGGCGATGTCGGGAAGCGGTCGCCTCAGCCTTGTCCGCGATGGCGTGTCGAGCCTGCGCCTGGGACTCAGGGGGTTCCGCCTGTTCGACACCCCCCTCGGCCAGGCCATCGCCTCGGGTAACCTGGACGTCAACCGCGCCGCCGACGGCAAGGTGAAGCTCGCCGGCGCCCTGACCGTCGACCGGGCTCAGATCTCGCCCACGGCGGCGGCGCCCTCGGGCGTGGTGCCCATGGATGTGGTGGAGATCCATCGCCCCTCCGACGTCGGCGCCCCCCTGCCGGCGCCGCAGGCGCACGCGCCGCCGGTGGCCCTGGACATCTCGTTGCGAGCCCCCGGCGGCATTTTTATCAAGGGCCGTGGTCTCAACCTGGAAATGTCCCTGGACGCCCATGTGTCGGGCACGAGCGACGCGCCGGTGCTGACGGGGGTGGCCCGGGTGGTGCGTGGCGACTACGACTTCGCCGGCAAGCGGTTCCAGCTCGACGACCGCAGCGCCGTCTACCTGGGGGCGACGCCCGAGACGATCCGCCTCGACCTGACCGCCACGCGCGAGGATCCGACGCTCACCGCGGTCATCAGCATCAAGGGGACGGCGGCGGCGCCGCTCCTGACCCTCAGTTCGACGCCGGCCCTGCCCCAGGACGAGGTGCTCTCGCAGGTGCTGTTCGGCGCATCCGCTGCGCAGCTCTCCCCCTTCCAGGCGGCGCAGCTCGCCTCGGCCGTCGCCGGCATGGCGGGGAGCGGCGGGTTCGACGTCATCGGCGGCCTGCGCAACTTCGCCCATCTCGACCGCCTGGCCATCGATTCGAGCGCCGCCACCGGCTTCACCGTCGCCGGCGGCAAATACGTCAGCGACAAGGTCTATATCGAGCTGTCCAACAGCGCCCGGGGCGGCCAGGGGGTGCAGGTGGAGTGGCGCATCCGCAAGCACCTCTCCATCGTCTCACGCGTCACGGACCAGGGCGACAACGCCCTCTCGATCCGCTGGCGCAAGGACTACTGAGCCGCGGCGCCCTTGGCGCCGGCGTAGGCCTGGGTTCCCCGGGTCAGGACCTCGTCGCCGGGCGTTACCGCGTCCGGGGCGAGGTCGTGGGCGGCCTCGAGGGTGGCGTAGACCGGGGCGAAGTCCTGCAGCGTGGCCTCGAGCAGGGCATCCAGGGACGGGATGACGAAATAGCTCTGCTGGAAGTCGTCGATCCGGTAGCGCGTGCGCATCACCCGCAGCATGTCGAAGGCGATGCGGTTGGGCGAGGGGTCTTCCAGGGCGAACACCGTCTCGGCGGCCGAGGAGGCGATGCCCGCTCCGTAGATCTTCAGGCCCGACGCCGACCGCATCAGGCCGAACTCCACTGTGTACCAGTAGAGCCGCGCCAGGTGGCGCAGGTGATCGAGTCCGAGTGCGCGCAGCCCCCCCTCCCCATAGGCCTGCATGTAGTCGGCGAACACCGGATCGGTCAGCATCGGCACATGGCCGAAAACGTCGTGGAAGATGTCCGGCTCGGACAGGTAGTCGAGGGCCCTGGGGTCGCGGATGAACCGGGCGGCAGGGAAGCGGCGGTGGGCGAGCAGGTCGAAGAACGCCGCGTCCGGGATCAGGCCGGGCACGGCGATAACCCGCCAGCCGGTGAGGCTCTCGAGCTTCGGGTTGATGGCCGCGAACTCGGGGATGCCGCCGCTGTTCAGGTCAAGAGCGCCCAGCCCCTTCAGGAAGGCGTCGCAGGCGCGCGGGGCCAGGAGGTCGCATTGCCGCTCGTAGAGCGTCGACCACACCCGGTGGCCGTCGGCGGAATAGCCGGCCCAGTCCTGATCGATCGCGAACTCGGCTTCCGACTTGCAGGGCGCGAGCGGGGCGTGGACGTTCATGGAGGTAATATGGGCGAGCCGCCGGTTGGTTTCACCCCGAAAGTCCCGGCGACCAGCCCTCAGTGGGTGATCCGGGGCCGCAGCTGATAGCGGCCGGCGCGGAACTCGTCGAAGATGAGATTCGTCTGGGGATGGCTGACCGGTTCGTCGCCGTCCTCCGGCAGAAGATTCTGTTCGGACACATAGGCCACGAAGCTCGACTGATCATTTTCGGCCAAAAGGTGATAGAAGGGTTGATCCTTCCGTGGTCTCACGGCCTCGGGAATCGACAGCCACCACTCCTCGGTGTTGGCGAAGACGGGGTCGACGTCGAAGATCACCCCACGAAAGGGGAATATCCGGTGCTTGACGACCTGACCGATGGCGAACTTGGCGATCCGGGTGTCCATGACTTGCTGCTTAACATCCCGGTCCTGAACCGGAGATGAAACTAGGGCCGCCCGCCGCCCTAGCAAGAGGTCGCCCCGCGCGTGCGGTCGGGCTTATCGCCGCACGCCGAGCCCCGAGGCGGCCAGGCGCATGAGCGAGACGGCGAACGCCTCCGGGATGACGACCGGGGCCGTCCTGGACGACGCCCGCAGCCCGGCGGACGAGTCGACCCTGTATGCGGCCCTGGACCTGGGCACCAACAACTGCCGCCTGCTGATCGCCGCGCGCCACACCCAGGGCTTTCGGATCGTGGACGCCTACTCGCGGATCGTCAGGCTGGGGGAGGGGGTCTCGCAGAGCGGGCGCCTGGGCGAGGCCGCCATGGAGCGCGCCATCGGCGCCCTGAGGGTGTGCGCCGACAAGATCCGCCGACGCGGCGTCGCCAAGGTCCGCGCCGTCGCCACCCAGGCCTGCCGGAGCGCCGTGAACGGCGACGCCTTCATCGCGGCCGTCGCTGAACGCACGGGTCTGAGGCTCGAAGTCATCACGCCGCGGGAAGAGGCGCAGCTGGCCGTGGCCGGCTGCCTCGACCTGCTCGATCGCCGCAACCGTGCGGCCCTGGTGCTCGACGTGGGCGGCGGCTCCACGGAACTCTCCTGGATCGACCTCTCCGAACCGGGGCTGAACGTCGGCCCCCGGCGCGTGGCCCATCGACATCTGCCGATCAAGGCGTGGCAATCCACGCCCCTGGGCGTCGTCACGCTGGCCGAGCGGTTCCCCGATGTGGGGCCTGACGACAAGGCGGGCTATAGGCGCATGGTCGAGGCGGTGAAGGCGGAGATGGGGGTCTGCGCCGAGGCAGAGCCCTTTCACGACATGTTCGCCGCCGGCCAGGCGCACATTGTGGGCACCTCGGGCGCCATCACCAGCCTGGCGGGCCTGCACCTGGGCCTCAGGCGATACGACCGCGCCAAGGTCGATGGGCTGTGGATGACGCGGGCCGAATGCGAGGCCGTGGCGACGCGGCTGATCGCGCTGAGCATCGCCCAGCGGGCCGCCGAGCCATGCATCGGCCCAGATCGCGCCGACCTGGTGCTGGCCGGGGCGGCCATCCTGCAGGCGGTGCAGGAGCTGTGGCCGTCGGAGCGCGTGCGGGTGGCCGACCGGGGCCTCCGCGAGGGGCTGCTGCTGTCGCTGATGGCCTCCGGCCGCGCAGGCCGCCCCCGGCGCCGGCGGGGCGGCCGCGGAGGGCGTCGAACATGAGCTTGGGAACATGAGTGAAGAGCCGCCCCGCAAGCGCATGGTCCGCCCGCCGACCGGCGGAACCGATGCCGGCCGCGCCCGGCCGGCGCGGCTGAAGACCGCCAAGGAACGCACCCCGTCGTCCCAGGCGTGGCTGGAGCGCCAGATCAACGACCCCTTCGCCGCCGAGGCGCGCGCGAAGGGCTACCGGTCGCGGGCCGCCTTCAAGCTGCGCGAGATCGACGAGCGGTTTCATCTGATCCGGCGGGGCTCGCGGGTGGTCGACCTGGGATGCGCCCCCGGCGGCTGGCTGCAGATCACGGTGGAGCGGGGCGCCAGGACCGTGGTGGGTGTCGATCTCCTGGAGGTCGATTCCTTGACGGGCGCCACGGTGATCAAGCAGGATTTCACAGACCCGGACTGCGGCGCGCGGCTGATCGATCTGCTAGGCGGCGCGCCCGACGTCATTCTCTCCGACATGGCCCCCAACACCACCGGTCACCGCCAGACCGACCACCTCCGCATCGTCGGCCTTATCGAGGCGGCCATGGACTTCGCCCTGGCGGTGCTGGCGCCCGGCGGCGCCTTCGTCACCAAGGCCTTCCAGGGCGGCGAGACCGGCGAGCTGCTGGCGCGGCTGAAACAGGCCTTCACCCATGTTCGCCACGTCAAACCGAAGGCCAGCCGGTCGGAGAGTTCTGAACTCTATCTGGTCGCGACCGGTTTCAAAGGGCAGCCGTCAGAATAGATTCAACACAGAGGGCACAGAGGGCACAGAGAGATGGCTGTGCTGCGAGACCTCGCATTCTGTTTTGACGCGCGCTTTGCGCGCCGTCTTACATCGAACTCCGCTCAATATGCCGGTTGGGCGCCTCTGTGTCTCTGTGGTGAGCCATCGCTCGCGGACTCGCGAGCGCGTCGCTGACGAATCGCGGCGCAAGGGCTTCCCCCGCGCTACCGCCGTCGCTATACGAGCCTCGCAAAACGGAGAGTCTCATGGAGATTCGCGAAGGGCTCACCTTCGACGATGTTTTGCTCGAACCCGGTCCGTCCGACGTCATGCCGACCCAGGTCAGCACGGTCACCCGGTTCACGCGGGCCATCAGTCTGAACATCCCGCTGGTCTCGGCGGCGATGGATACGGTCACCGACAGCCGGCTGGCGATCGCCATGGCCCAGTCCGGCGGACTGGGCGTGCTGCACCGGAACATGACGGTCGAGGAGCACGCCGACGCCGTGCGCGAGGTCAAGCGGTTCGAAAGCGGGATGGTGATCAACCCGCTGACCATCCACCCCGACACCCGCCTCTCCGAGATCCGCCTGATCAAGGCGCGCCGGCACATCTCCGGATTTCCGGTGGTGGAGCGCGACACCGGGCGTCTGGTGGGGATTCTCACCAACCGCGACATGCGGTTCGAGAACGGCGGCGACGCCCCGGCGACAGAGCTGATGACCAAGCAAAACCTGGTCACGGTGCGGGAGGGCGTCTCCCAGGCCGAGGCCCGCGACCTGTTGCGCCGGCACAAGATCGAGCGGCTGATCGTGGTCGACGACGACTACCGGGCCGTGGGCCTGATCACCGTCAAGGACATGGAGAAGGCCGAGGCCCACCCCAACGCCGCGAAGGATTCCAAGGGCCGGCTGCTGGTCGGCGCGGCCTCCACCGTGGGCGACGCCGGCTTCGAGCGCTCGATGGCCCTGATCGACGCCGGGGTCGACGTGGTGGTGATCGACACCGCCCACGGCCACTCCGACCAGGTGAGCGCGGCGGTGCGGCGCCTGGCGCGGGAGACCAACCGGGTGCAGATCGTCGCCGGCAACGTCGCCACCTATGACGGGGCGCGGGCCCTGATCGACGCCGGGGCCGACGCGGTGAAGGTGGGGATCGGGCCGGGTTCGATCTGCACCACCCGGGTGGTGGCGGGCGTGGGCGTGCCGCAGTTCACCGCCATCGCCGAGGCCGTCCGCGCCGCCGCGCCGGCGGGCGTGCCGGTGATCGCCGACGGCGGCATCCGCTTCTCGGGCGACCTCGCCAAGGCGATCGGGATCGGCGCCTCGACCGCCATGATGGGCTCGATGTTCGCCGGCACCGACGAGGCGCCCGGCGAGGTGTTCCTCTACCAGGGTCGCTCATACAAGTCGTATCGCGGTATGGGATCACTAGGGGCGATGGCCCGCGGATCGGCCGACCGCTACTTCCAGAAGGAAGTGGAGGACAGCATGAAGCTGGTCCCCGAGGGCGTGGAGGGCCAGACGCCATACAAGGGGCCGATCCAGCCGGTGATCCACCAACTGGTCGGCGGCCTGCGCGCCGCGATGGGCTATCTCGGGGCCGCCGACATCGCCACCTTCCAGGAGCGAGCCCGCTTCGTGCGCATCACCGGGGCCGGCCACCGGGAGAGCCACGTCCATGACGTGATGATCACCCGCGAGGCGCCCAACTACCCCACCCAGGTCTAGGGTGCGCGACGGCGGCCGGCTGGCGGCGGCGATCGAGGTGCTGGGCGATATCTCGGATCGCCACAAGCCGGCCCGGATGGCGCTGAAGCACTGGGGCGAGGGCGCCCGCTACGCTGGCGCGCGCGACCGCGCCTTCGTCTCCGGCCTGGTGCTCGACGTGCTGAGGCGTCGGCGTTCGCTCGCCTGGCGCATGGGCGATGACAGCAACCGCGCCACGGTGCTGGGGGCCGTCCGGTTCCTCTGGGGATGGGACCTCGCGCGCGTGCAGGCGGCTGCCGACGAGCCCCATGGCCCGGGCCCCCTTAGCGAAGATGAGCGTGCTCGCCTCGCGGCCGAACCGGGTGTGGCGGACGCTCCGCCGCCGGTGCGGGGAGACTATCCCGATTTTCTGGACGCCGCCCTGGAGCGGGTGTTCGGCGAGGAGCGCGCCGCCGAAGGCGGGGCGCTGGCCGAGCGGGCGCCGGTCGACCTTAGGGTCAATACGCTGAAAACCGACACCGCCCGGGCGCTGAAGGCGCTGGCGCCCTTCGATCCGCAGGTCAGCGACCTGCTGCCCACGGCGATCCGTGTCGCCGCTCCCGCAGCCAGCGAGCGCGCCGCGCCGCTCGAGGCCGCGCCGGAATTCGAGAAGGGCTGGTTCGAGGTCCAGGACCTGGGCTCGCAGATCGCCGCCTCCCGGGCGGGCGATGTCGGCGGCAAGCAGGTGCTGGACTTCTGCGCGGGGGGCGGGGGGAAGACCCTGGCGCTCGCCGCCGCCATGGGCAATCGCGGCCAGCTCTACGCCTATGACGCCGACGCCCGCCGGCTCACCGACACCGTGCGCCGGGCGCAGCGGGCGGGGGTGCGCAACCTGCAGGTCCGCTCGCCGATCCACCCGGGCCCCCTGGACGGGCTGGAGGGGCGGATGGACCTGGTGTTCGTCGACGCCCCCTGCACCGGCTCCGGAACCTGGCGGCGCCATCCCGATGCCAAGTGGCGGCTGACGCTCGCTCAGTTGGCCCGCCGCATGGAGGAGCAGGACACGGTGCTGGCGCAGGCCGCCGCCTTCGTGAAGCCCGGCGGCCGGCTGATCTACGTCACCTGCTCGCTGTTCGCCGAGGAGAACGAGGATCGGGTCGCCGCTTTCCTGGCCGTCAGGCCGGACTTCGCGGTGGTTCCCGGCCTTGGCCCGGCCCCTGGCCCCGCCGACGCCTTCCTCACGCCTGAGGGCTACCTGCGCCTCACGCCCCACTCCGCCGGGACAGACGGGTTCTTCGCGGCGGTGCTCAGGCGCGCGAATTAATGTGAAGTTCAGAATTGATAACAATTCGACGCTTGCGTTCTTAGGCCAAACTGTGGCTAAGAGCGGGCGGGTCCGCGCAGTGGGGGGCCCGCGTAATCAGCCCAAGGGCCTTGTAACCATGTCCAGCGTAACGCGTAGCCTCGCCATCGCGGCAATTCTGCCCTTTTTAGGCGCGAGTTCGGCGGCGTCGGCCGCCATCCCGGACGACACCGCGGTCGTCGTCCAAAACCACAATAGCTTCATGCCTTACGTTCCAGAGGCGACCACCTGGGTGATGCTGATCCTGGGGTTCGGTCATCTGGGCATCAGCCTGCGCTGCCGCGCCGCCGCCCTGCGGATGGTTCCGGCGCGGGCGAAGCGCAGATTCAAGAGATAGGACGCGCCAGGGGTCGCGCATCCGAGGCCGCAACCGGGGGGCCGGTGAGGGGGGGGCATCGCCGCGCGGGTGACCGCGCGGCGATTCTCTTCTATCGGGGGGCGATGACAGACCCCGCCACGACCGCGTGCCGATCCTCGATTTCGGCAGCCAGGTCACCCAGCTGATCGCCCGGCGTCTGCGCGAGAGCGGCGTCTATTGCGAAATCCACCCCTACGACAAGGCGGGGGCTGCGCCGCGCCCGCCGCCCTGCGGAAGCGGGCGGCGCTGACCCGGCGCCGGCCGCGATCGCGGATCCGGTAAAACAACCGACACGGCCCCGGGGGGGGGGGCGCCGCGATTTTCCTATCTTCCGTCGCATCTGCGGGTCTGCGCCCACCCCGCGCGCCGAGACTGCGAACGCGGAGCGATCCGGTCTGAAGCGAAAAATAACCCTAGTGATAAGAAAAATATATCGATATGCTTTTCTTGGCGGAACGCGCCGGGAGGAAATCGATGGAAGCCGCAACGACGGTCGCCCAATCGACAATGCGTCGAATCGAGCAGCGCGCGGTCGAGGCGGGCGATGCGGCGCGATCGGAAGCCATCACGGCGATCGAAGCGGCTCTCGCGGCGCGGCCCGCCATTGAAGGGCGGCTGGACATTCGGATCGACGAAGGGAACGGCTTCATCGTCGACTGCCCCGCTCGGCGGATCGAGCCCCTGGGCGGTGCGGCGGACTGCCGCTTCTACGCGGCCCCCAGGGATCTGTTGCGGATCTCACGCGGCGAGGTCGAGCCGAGACACGCAATCCTGTTTGGTCAGATTCAGGTGCAGGAGGGTCCCCCGCGGGTCGCCGTGGCCTTCTTCGACCATCTCGCCGGAGCCACCATGGCCCCTCGCCTCGAGACCGATCGACCGCTCCCCCGACCGACGCGCGACTGGGATCGAGCGCGCGAGGATCTGACGGTCTTCGGCTATGCCCTCGTGGAGGACGCCCTCTCGCAAGAGGAGGTCGCGGCTCTGCGTCAACGGACGATCGAGCAGGCGGCCGGCGAGGTCGAAGCGGGCGTCGCGACGCTGAGCTCGGCCGCCCAACACCTTTGGACACTCTTGAATAAGGGCCGCATCTATCACGACCTGCTGCTCAATCCGCTGATCGACGCCTTCGTCCCGGATCTTCTCGGGGCCCATTTCATCCTCAACTCGATCACCGGCAGCATCGCCCTGCCGGGCAACGCGCCGGCGACCATGCACATCGACCAGAGCAACGTGCAGCCGCCCGTGCACGCGTTCCCCATGGGGCTGAACATTCTCTGGTTCCTAGACGACGTCACCGACGCCAACGGCGGAACGCGCCTGTTGCCAGGCAGTCACCTCGCCGACATCGCGCCGGCTGATCCGTTCGATCCGGCATACACCGTCGCGGCCGAAGGGTCGGCCGGGACGGCTCTGCTTCTCGACAGCCGGGTCTGGCACTCGGTAGGCCGCAACACCACCGATCGCCGCCGGCACGTGCTGGTCACCTACTTCAACCGCTCGTTCATGCGCGCGCACGAGAACCATTTCCTGTCGCTGCGGCCGGACCTGGAACCCACCTTGCACGAGAAGGTGCGTGTCATGCTGGGCTACCGGTGCACGCTCGGACTGGGCGCCACCGAGGCGCCAGTCGAGGGCGGCCTGAGCCGCCGCCTTACCGCGCCGGTGGGCGAGCTGGAGGGCCGTGCGGCGTCGGACGCAAGGCGCGGGGCCGACGCCCTCGGCGACGCTCCGGCCGGTCCGGTCACCCCACCGCTGGCGGCGCCTCCAACGCCCTCGCCGTCCCCCACCACCGACTGGGACAGGGCACGGGAGGATCTTCGGACGTTCGGCTACGCCCTGGTGCAGGACGCGCTGACGCCGGAACGGGTGAAGGCGTTGCGCGATCGCGTGGTCGCCCAGGGCGCCGGCGAGAGGGCGATGGGCGTGGCCAGCGTCAGCGGCGGCGCCCAGACCCTTTGGAACCTGCTCAACAAGGGCCGGGTCTTCCACGACCTCTTGCTGCACCCGCTGATCGAGGCCTTCGCGCCGGCCGCGCTGGGAGACCACCCGGTGCTGGCCGGCGTCGTCTCGATCATCGCTGCGCCCGGGGGCGGGGCCACGACCCTGCACGTCGACCAAGCCCATGTGCAGGCGGGCGTGGAGTTCCAGATCGGCCTCGACATCCTCTGGTTCCTGGACGACGTCGGCGCGGCCAATGGGGGACCGCGCATCATCCCCGGCAGCCATAGAGGCGGTCTTGCGCCGGCCGGTCCTGCGGGCCTCGACGGGACGGTCGCCGCCAAGGGGCCCGCCGGCACAGCCTTGCTGCTCGACGGCCGGGTCTGGCGCGCGACCGGGTCGAACCGCTCGGCGGAGCCACGCCACGTGGTGGCCACCTCTTTCAGCCGCGCCTTCATGCGAACCAGAGAGAACTACTTTCTCTCCTTGAGGCCCGAGGTCGAAGCGAGCCTCGACGACAAGGTGCGGGTGATGTGCGGCTATCGCTGCACCGCCAGCGTCGGCGGAGTGGAAGGGCCGATCGAGGGCAAGCTCTACACGCGGCCAGCCAGCGTTGTCGGAGAACTGAGGCCCGAAGACCGGATCGCGCCCTAGCTAGGCCGGCCACGCCGCCCAGCCCCGGATCAACTAAATATTTCTAATCGATAGGAATCCATATCCATTGACATTTGCTAATGATTAGGCAAAATACCCCGCGAAAAACAAAAGCTTCCGGGGAGGACTCTCATGTTTCAGGGGGTATTTCTGCGCGCCGCGCTCGCGTCCGCCGGCGTGCTGGCGACAACCGCCGGCTTGGGTGTCGGGACGTGCGCCGCTCAGACGGCGACGTTCGCGGCCAATTCGCCGGCGGTCGGCGCCCGGCCCCGTCCCGCCCCGGGTGAGACGCCATCGACCGCGGTGTCGGAGGTGTCGGAAGTCATCGTGACCGCTGAACGCCGATCGGAACGGATCACCGAGGTGCCCTTCTCCATTGCGGTGATCGGCAAGGACCTGCTGGTCAAGGGCCGCATCCAGTCGGCCCAAGACGTCCTCTACCAGATCCCGGGGGGCCTCTGGCAGCAGGGAGACCGGCTGACGCCGACCATCGGCCTGCGCGGCCTGACCTCGCTGGTGACTTCGCCCGGCCTGGATATCCCTGTCTCCATGGTGATCGACGACGTCGTCTACCCGGGCCCGGCGGACTTCAGCGGGATCGACTACTACGATGTCGACCACGTCGAGGTCCTGCGCGGACCCCAGGGCACTCTGTTCGGGCGCAACACCCTCGCCGGGGCCATCTCGGTGATCAACGCCAAGCCCAAGTTCGCGACGGACTACGGCGCCAGCTTCTCCTACGGCAACTACAACTACCTGCGCCTGGAGGGCTTCGTGAATGGGGTCCTCGTCCCCGACGTTCTGGCCGGGCGGCTGTCGATCGACCTCTCCGATCGCATTGACGGTTTCGTCAAGAATCAGCTCATTCCGGGGCACGATATCAACAACGACAAGATGACCAACGGTCGGGCGCAGTTGCTGTGGACGCCAAACGCCGACCTGAAGGTGCTGTTCTTCACCGACATCAATTATGACTGGGGGCGGGCCAATCCCGGCAAGATCCTGTTCGTGCCGGGCCAGGAACCGTCGCTGTTCGCGGGGCTGCCGAGCGATCCAGACGTCGTCGATCTCAGCACCGACCCCAATTTCCACCTCTTCCACGCCACCGTCGGATCGCGGGTCGACTGGAACGTCGCGGGCGGCGTCCTCACCAACATTTTCGCCTACAGGACCACCCACGCCCACTCGTTCCGCGACGCCGTCGGAGCGCCGGGCCACGAGCTGGACCTGCGGGTGACGCAGAACGACCATCAGCTCACCAATGAAACCCGCTTCGCCTCCGATCCCGCCAAGCGTCTGAACTTCGTGGTCGGAACCTTCTTCCTGTATGAAAACTCGTTTGGAGAGTACAACTTCCACATTGTTCCCGTGCCTGGCACCGTGCTGAACGCGTTCCTCGGCAATGGCCCGATCGATGTGGCCAACTTCGGCTGGTATGACACGTTCAGCGCCGCTGTATTCGGCCAAGCCAACTTCAAGATCACGCCGAAGTGGATCCTGACGGCGGGCGCCCGGTTCACCGACGACAACAAGTCCGGACATGCGATGGTCATCGGCGATCAGAACGCCTTCTTCGCCGTTGATCCGACGCCGTACGGCGCGCACGTGAGCAAGTCGTGGACGGCCGTGACCCCGATGGCGAGCCTGCGCTTCGAGCCGAACCCCGACGCGAACTTCTACTTCACCGTGTCGCGCGGCTACCAGGCCGGCGGCTTCAATTCAGGCGAATCCACCCGCGTCGCGCTCGCCACGGCCTTCCAGCCGGAGTACGCCTGGAACTACGAACTGGGGACCAAGCTGTCGCTGTTCGATCACCGGCTGCAGATCAACGCCGACGTGTTCCGGGAGGACGTCACCAACCTCCAGGTCGACGTCATCTCCTTCGTGTCCTCCTCCGGCACCCGGAACGCCGCGACGGCGGTCATGCGGGGCATCGAGGCAGACGGGTCGGTCAAGCTGACGGACCGCTTCGATGTCACCTTCAACTACGCCTACCTGGATGATCACTACATCAACTATTCCACCGGATCGGTGAACAACGCCGGGCACGTCTTCGCCTTCACGCCGAAGCATTCGGTGACCGTGGGCGTGGACTACGCCTTGCCGCTCGCCAACTCGGGCCAACTCAATCTACACGGCGACTTCCAGTACAAGAGCCGGATCGCCGCCGAGGACGACAACTCCGTGCCCCGGGAGCTGACCGCAAAGACTCAGATCTACTATCTCAACGCCAATGTCGAATACGTCTTCCCGAACAAGAGCTGGTCTGTTTCGTTATGGGGCAAGAACCTCCTGGACGACCTGTCGCCGACCGGGATCTACGAGACCGCGGTGTTCTACGAGACGTTGCAAGAGTTCGGGGCGGGGCATCAGTCCTATGAGGCGTTCTATAACGATCCGCGCACCTTCGGCGCGACCATCAGATACAAGTATTGAGGGCGCCGACGATGGCCGATGAAAAGGTCCGATTCGCCAGCGACGCCTGGCTCGCGGCGCTGCGGCGGGGGTTGTCGAAGCTCGCCGAGGAGTCCGGGGCGGCTCTGGAGGGTGTCTCGGTCAGGATCCTGGAGATCGTGACGAACGCGCCGGCGGACATGGCCGACCCAGCGCGCCCCGATGGTTCCCGCGCTTGGCACATCGTCATCGACGGCGGGCGCGCCTACGCCGACTGGGGCGAGATCGCCGATGCCGATTTCGGGTCGATCTCGGACTACGACGCCATTCTGACCCTGGCGCGCTGGGTCTACACCGACGACGAGGCCGATCAGGCGGCAGTGGAGGCGCATCGGCAGGATCTGGTCATAAGAGGGATGTTCCGTCCGCTTGGGGAGCCTCCGGATCTGGCGCCGACGATCGCCGGCAGGCTGCGGGAGCTTCACAACGGCCTCGCCCGCATCACCGCCTGAAGGCGCCGGCGCACGGTTGACAGGGGAGGCGGCGATCAAATAATCTAGTGGACAGGAAAATATACCAACTTGTGTTTTTAAGGGGCGGCGGCTCGGCCGCCCGCAACGGGAAGTCACACCATGGACGTGGCCGCCAAGCCGAGGCCGACGCAATCCACCCTTCGGCGGGTAGAACAGAAGCTCACCGACGTCAGCAATGAGGACCTCTCCGCCGCCAAGGCCAGGGTGGCGGCGGCGATGGCCGGACGCCCCGCTTTCGATCGGCGGATCGCCGTTCTCCTGGACGGCAGCAGGGGTTTCGTCGTCGACGGTCCCGGTCGCGCCATCGAGGCCCCCGGCGCCGGCGCCGACGCGGTCTTTCAGATCGCCCCGCGCGATCTCGATCGCATCCTGAGGGGCGCGATGGATCCCCGGCAGGGCGTCCTGTTCGGCCAGATCCAGACGAAGGAAGGCCCGGTCCGGGCGGTGGTCGAGTTCTGCGACTGGCTCGTCGGGCGCGTGGTCAGCCAGCGCCTGGAAACCAACGCCGTTTTGCCGGCCCCGACGAAGGATTGGCGCAAGG
>JAQGIW010000150.1 GCA_028290905.1 Caulobacteraceae bacterium
ACTTGCGAGATCTGGACAGCGTCGCCCCCTCCACCCCTTCGGGGTCCCCCTCCCCCAAGGGGGGAGGAGAAGCGGTTCCCTCCCCCTGTGGGGGAGGAGAAATGTGGTGTAGACGCCCGCCATGCCCTTCTTGCCCGGCGCTCTCGTGCTGTTTTCCGGCGGCCAGGATTCCACCGTCTGCCTGGCGTGGGCGCTCGAGCGCTTCGGCAAGGTCGAGACAGTGGGCTTCGACTACGGCCAGCGGCACGCGGTGGAATTGGACGCCCGCACCGCCGTGCGCGAGGCGATCGCCGACCGCTTCCCGCGCTGGGCGCCGCGCCTCGGCGAAGACTGGGTGCTCGACATCCACGCTTTCGGGGCGATCGGCGAGACCGCCCTCACCCAGGACCGCGCCATCGCCATGACCGAGCGCGGCCTGCCGTCCACCTATGTGCCGGGCCGCAACCTGGTGTTCCTCACCTACGGCGCCGCCCTCGCCGACCGGCGGGGACTGGGCTCGCTGGTGGGCGGCATGTGCGAGACCGACTATTCCGGCTACCCCGATTGCCGCCGGACGACCCTGGACGCCATGGAGCGCGCGCTCAACCTCGGCATGGAGCGCGACTTCGTGATCCTGACACCGCTGATGACCCGGACCAAGGCGCAGACCTGGGCGATGGCGCGGGGCCTGGGAGGCGAGGACCTGGTCGACATCGTCGTCGAGCACAGCCACACCTGCTATCTCGGGGTTCGGGATCGGCGCCATGACTGGGGCGCCGGATGCGGGACTTGCCCCGCCTGCGAGCTGCGGGCCAAGGGCTGGGCCGAGTGGGTGGCGGCGGGACGTCCCGCGCTCGCGCCATGAGAGGCCCGGCCATGACCTACTCGGTGAAGGAGATCTTTCTCACCCTGCAGGGCGAAGGCGGCCAGGCCGGCCGCGCGGCGGTGTTCTGTCGCTTCGCGGGCTGCAACCTGTGGTCGGGGCGCGAGATCGACCGGGCGGGCGCGGTGTGCACGTTCTGCGACACCGACTTCGTGGGCGTCGACGGCCCCGGCGGCGGCAAGTTCTCGACCGCGGAAGCCTTGGCGCAGGCGGTCGCGGCGCAGTGGACCGGCCCACCGGAACGGCGCCTGGTCGTGTGCACCGGCGGCGAACCCCTGCTGCAGCTGGATCCGCCGCTGATCGCCGCCCTCCACGCCGCCGGCTTCGAGATCGCCCTGGAGACCAACGGCACCCTCCCCGTCCCCACCGGCGTCGACTGGATCTGCGTTAGCCCCAAGGCCCAGGCCCCGGTGGTCCAGACCCGCGGCCAGGAACTGAAGCTGGTCTACCCTCAGAAGGACGTCGATCCCGCCCGCTTCGAGGGCCTCAATTTCGAGCGCTTCTTCCTCCAGCCCATGGACGGCCCCGACCGCGAGGCGGCCACGGCGGCGGCGGTCGCCTATTGCCTCGCCCACCCCAGGTGGCGCCTCAGCGTCCAGACCCACAAATACCTGGGGCTGCCTTGAGGTTGAAACCCGTCCTAAAGCGTGATCTCAGGCGCGCCCGATGAGTCAACCCGTGTTCGAGATCACCAAGGCCGCCACGTTCGATGCGGCCCACCGCCTGCCGGGCGGCCCGGCGGACGGGGCCTACATGCGCCTGCACGGCCACTCGTTCCGCGTCGAGGCCAGCGTGCGCGGGCCGGCGGCCCCGCCCGTGGGCTGGGTCGCGGACCTGGCCAGCCTCGACGCCGCCCTGAAAGCCATCGCCGCCGAACTGGACCACTCCCTGCTCAACGACCACCCCGGCCTGGAGAGCCCAACGCTTGAGGCGCTCTGCGTGGTGTTCGCCGAGCGGCTGAAGCCGGCCTTCCCGGGCCTCAGCCGGGTGACGGTGTCGCGCCCCACCGTCGGCGAAAGCTGTTCCCTGACGATCGCCTGAGAAAGGGACACGTCTCCGATGCCCTACCTCACCGACCACGCCCGCCTGACCCCGGACAAGCCGGCGATGATCTCCGCCGAGACCGGGCGGGCCGTGACCTTCGGCGAGCTGAGCGAGCGCTCCAACCGCCTGGCGCGATATCTGTACGACGCGGGCCTGCGGCGGGGCGACCACATCGCCGTCCTCATGGAGAACAACCTGGCCTTCATGGAGCCGGTGTGGGCGGCGTTCCGCTCGGGGCTCTACGTCACCTCCGTCAACCGCTACCTGCCGCCGGACGAGGTCGCCTACATCGTCGGTGATTGCGGAGCCAAGGCGCTGGTGACCTCCTGGGCGAAGCGAGAGACGGCGGCGGCCCTCGCCGACATGATTCCCGGGGTCACGATCCGGCTGATGGTGGGTGGGACCATTCCCGGATGGGATTCCTACGAGGCGGCGCTCGCAGGCAGCTCGCCCGAACCCCTCGAGCGGGAGTGGATGGGCGACTCCATGCTCTACAGCTCAGGCACCACGGGCCGGCCGAAGGGCATCCTGCGCCCTCTGCCGGAGGTCACGCCCGCCGAAGGCTTCGCGGGCCGCCAGAGCGTCAACCGCTATGGCCTGGGCGCCGAGGCGGTCTATCTCTCCCCCGCCCCTCTCTATCACGCCGCGCCGCTCGGCTATGTGCTCACGGTGCAGTCCTGGGGCGGGACGGTGGTGATGATGGAGCGCTTCGACGCCGAGCAGGCCCTGTCGCTGATCGAGCGCTACAAGGTGACCCACAGCCAGTGGGTGCCGACCATGTTCGTCCGTATGCTGAAGTTACCATCGGAGATCCGGACGAAGTATGACCTGTCGAGCCATCGCGTCGCCGTGCACGCCGCCGCACCGTGTCCGGTGGAGGTGAAGCGCCGGATGATCGAATGGTGGGGGCCGATCCTCTACGAGTACTATGCCGGGACGGAAGCGTCGGGCTCGACCTTCATCACCAGCGAGGACTGGCTGGCCCATCCGGGCTCGGTGGGCCGCGCGGCCCTAGGGGTGCTGCACATCTGCGACGAGGCGGGCGAGGAACTGCCCCCGGGCGAGACGGGCCTGATCTACTTCGAGCGCGACGCCCCGACCTTCGAATACCACAACGACCCGGCCAAGACGGCGGCCGCGCGCCATCCCCGCCATCCGGGATGGAACGCCCTCGGCGACGTCGGCTACCTCGACGAGGACGGCTATCTCTACCTCACCGACCGGCAGGCGTTCATGATCATCTCCGGCGGGGTGAACATCTATCCCCAGGCCATCGAGGACGCCCTGGTCACCCATCCCAAGGTGCAGGACGTGGCGGTGTTCGGCGTGCCCGACGCGGAGATGGGCGAGGCGGTGAAGGCCGTCATCGAACCCGCCCCCGGTCACGCGCCGGGCGACGAGCTGGCGGGCGAACTCCTGGAATTCGCCCGCTCGAAGCTCGCCCACTACATGGCCCCGCGCTCCATCGACTTCATCGAAGCGATGCCCCGCCTCCCCACCGGCAAGCTCTACAAGCGTCTCCTGCGCGACCCCTATTGGCAGGACAAGAAGATCTGAAGCGCATTCTCCTCCCCCGCTGGGGGAGGGGGAACCGCGAAGCGGTGGAGGGGGCGACGCCGCCTGGATCTCGCCGGCCTCGCCCGGTCAGCCCCCTCCCGGCCTTCGGCCGTACTCCCCCCTGGGGGGGAGAGAGGTCTAGCCCCCCACCTGCCCCCTGTGCCTCAGGAAGGCGTCGGCGAGGACGCAGGCGGTCATGGCTTCGACGACGGGGACGGCGCGGATGCCGACGCAGGGGTCGTGGCGGCCCTTGGTGCGCAGTTCGATCTCCTCGCCAGCCTCGTTGATCGTGCGACGGGGGGTGAGGATCGAGGAGGTCGGCTTGAAGGCGACGCGGGCCACGACGCTCTGGCCGGTGGAGATGCCGCCCTGGATGCCGCCGGCGCTGTTGGAGAGGAACATCGGGCCGTCGTTTCCGCGGCGCATCTCGTCGGCGTTCTCCTCGCCGGTCAGCTCGGCGGCCGCAAAGCCAGCGCCGATCTCCACGCCCTTGGCGGCGTTGATCGACATCAGGGCGGCGGCCAGTTCGGCGTCGAGCTTGCCGTAGACCGGCGCGCCCCAGCCGGCCGGGACACCCACCGCCTCCACCTCGACGACGGCGCCGGTGGAGGAGCCGGCCTTGCGGATGGCCTCCAGGTGTTCCTCCCAGACCGGGACCATGGCCGCGTCGGGGGACCAGAACGGATTGCGGCCCGTCTCCTCCCAGTCCCAGCGCCCGCGGTTCACGGCGTGGGGGCCGATCCGGACCAGGGCGCCGCGGACGGTCACCCCCGGCAGGATCTTGCGGGCGATGGCGCCGGCGGCGACCCGGGCGGCGGTCTCGCGCGCCGACTGCCGGCCGCCGCCGCGATAATCGCGCACGCCGTACTTGGCGAAATAGGCGTAGTCGGCGTGGCCGGGGCGGAAGGCGGTGGCGATCTCGGAATAGTCCCGCGAGCGCTGGTCGACATTGTCGATCATCAGCGAGATCGGCGTGCCGGTGGTGACCTGGCCGCCCAGGCGCTCGCGCGTGCGCTCGTCCTCGAACACCCCGGAGAGGATGCGCACGGCGTCCGGCTCCTGGCGCTGGGTGACGAACTTCCCCTGCCCCGGCCGGCGCTTGTCGAGCCAGACCTGGATGTCGGCCTCGGTGAGGGGGACGCCGGGCGGGCAGCCGTCGACCACGCACCCCAGCGCCGGCCCATGGCTCTCGCCCCAGGTGGTGACGCGGAACAGATGGCCGAAGGTGTTGTGCGACATAGCGGCTTATCTAGAGGCGATTGCGACGGGATGGAAATTCGCTGGGGCGCTCCGGGGTCACGCGCCAAGCGGTTCGAGACAGCGGCGCCGGCGCCGTAGCGCCCCAAATCCGCTCATCCCCGCGAAAGCGGGGGCTCAGTTTTGTCCAAGGCCACGAGCATTCGCAGGAGATTGTCCAGTCCTGCACCAGCTGGAAAGCGCTGGGTCCCCGCTTTCGCAGGGATGAGCGGAGTTCAGGGCATGAATCCCCTCACAACCCCTTCAGCCCGCTCTCTGGGTAGGCCGGCTTGTTAGGCGAACGCCCCACGCGTAGCGTCCTGGCCTCGCGCACCGAACCGGGCGCCGTGGGAGGAAGCGGGCGATGGATGACCTGTCCACGCGGGCGACGCCGCTGGATCGCGCCCGAGCCCTGTTCGACCAGATCAGCGACCAGGCGGCGGCGTCGGAGCGTCTCGGGCGCCTGACCGACGGCATCGCCGGCACGATGCTCGACGCGCGGCTCTTCGAAATCCTGATTCCCGACCGCTATGGCGGATGGGGCGCAGGGATGGGGGCGTTCTTCGAGGCCGTGGAGGAGATCGCCCGCGCCGACGGCTCGGCCGGCTGGTGCGCCTCGCTGTGCAACATCATCAACCATACGGCCTTCGTGGGCCTGCCGCCGGAGGGACGGGACGAGGTGTTCGGCCACGGGCCGGTGGCGTGCTGGGCCGCCCTGGCCCCCAATGCGGTGGCGACGCCGGAGGCGGGCGGCTACCGGGTGTCGTGCCCCGGGGCGTTCGGGTCCGGCAGCTCGCTGTCGAGCTGGGTTCTCGTGGCCACGAACACCGGCGCACCAGGCGACGGCGAGTACCGCGCCTTTCTCGTTCCCAAGAGCGAGGTCGAGATCAAGGCCGGCAGCTGGGACGTCATGGGGCTGCGCGCGACCGCCAGCGTCGACTATGCAATCCGGGACCGGCTGGTTCCCGCGCGCCGAACCTGGACCTATCGCTGGACGCCCAAGGGCGAAGCCGGCCCCCTCTCAGCCACCGAATCGGTCCGCCTGAACGCCATCGGCCTGGCGGGATTCACCTCCGGCATCGCCCGGCGGGCAATGAGCGAACTGATCCAGTCGGCGACCGGGGCCAAGCGGGTCGCATCCGACGCTGTCGCGGCCGAGGACAACGCCGTGCAGTTCGGGCTCGGCGAACTGGACGGGCGCCTCCGCGCAGCGCGCGGCCACCTCGTCGCCTTGGTGGCTGCCCTCGACGAGCGCCTCGCTTCGGGCCGGCCGACGACCTTCGAAGAGGGAATCGAACTCGGCCAGGCCACCCAGACCCTGGCGCGGGCGGCGCGGGAGATGGTGATCTTCGCCTTCGACTATTCGAGCACCTCGGTGGTCTATGCGCGTCAGCCGCTGCAGCGCTGCCTGCGCGACATCTTCACCGGCCTCAAGCACGCCGCGTTCACGCCCTCCCTCCTTGGCCGGATCGGCAAGGTGCGCCTCGGCCTGCCCTACGGCGGCTCGGCGTTGTGACCTACCAGTAGCCTTCCATGATCTCGCGCGCCCACGCCGGCTCGCGGATCTCGCCGCGGGGCAGGAAGCCGGTCATGACCGGCTTGAGGTCGAGGACGGGGGTTCCGTCGACGGCGTCCAGCCCCTCGACCTCGACGGCGAGGCCCTCGATACGCAGGACGCGGCAGGAGCACAGCCCCAGGCGATTGGGACGGTTCTTGCCGCGCTGGGCGAAGATGCCGACGAGCGGCCAGTACGGGCGGCCGCGCGGGCGCCGCGCGCCGTACTCGATCTTCTCGTCCGCCACGCGGTCGAAGAGGAAGATCACCTCGAGGTGGGAGAAGTCCTCGAGGCCGGCCAGGGCGTCGGGCTTGAAGAGGGTCGGGTCGAGTTCGATCCAGGCGCGGCTGGCGCCCCAGTTGTCGTCGATGATCTCGGAACGGCCGCCGCGGACATGGCCTACAGGCTTGAGGACGAAGGTCTTGGACATCGCTTGTCTCCCGGCGCCGGGACGCAGGCGCACAGGGCCCGTGAACGTCGCCTAGTGGGCTTGCCTAGGCGTCAGGGTCGCTGAACGCAAGCGACGGCGGGCTATCCCGGAGCGTCGGCGCTCCGTGCCAAGGACGCTTCGAGGCGCTATATCTGGCGCATGAGTGAGAGCGCCCTGATCCCGCCTTCGCCGGCCGAGGACGACTATGTCCGAGCGGTGGGGGCCGCCGAACCCCTGTCCCTGCTGCCGGAGGACGGCCCCCTCGCGCTGTTCGAAGCCTGGCTGCGTGAGGCGGGCCAGTCCGAGCCCAACGATCCGCACGCCATGACCCTGGCGACGGTGGACGCCGAGGGGATGCCGGATGCGCGGATGGTGCTGCTGAAGGGCGTCGATGAGCGCGGCTTCGTCTTCTACACCAACACCCAGAGCGCCAAGGGCCGGGAGCTGGCCGCCAACCCACGCTGCGCCCTGATGTTCCACTGGAAGTCCCTGCGCCGGCAGGTGCGCGTCCGCGGCGAGGTCGAGCGGGTGACCGACGCCGAGGCCGACGCCTATTTCGCCACGCGGGCGCGCTCGGCCCAGATCGGCGCCTGGGCCTCCGACCAGTCGAAGGTGCTGCCGGACCGCTTCGCCCTCGAGCGGCGGATCGCCGCCCTCGGCCTGAAATTCGGTTTCGGGCCCGTGCCGCGGCCGCCGCATTGGTCCGGGTACCGCGTATTGCCCGTGACGATGGAGTTCTGGCGCGACCGACCGTTCCGCCTGCACGAACGTCTCGTCTACCGCCGCGGCGGCGAGGGCTGGACGACGGAGCGTCTGTATCCCTAAGACTCCTCCCTGAGGGCAGAGGGAGATGATTGATGCTGGGCTTGATGCAGGACTGGCCGCTGACCGTGGACAGGATCCTCGACCACGCGGCCGAGTGGCACAGCTCGCGCGAGGTGGTGACGCGCTCGCTTGAGGGCCCGATCGTCCGCACCACCTATTCCGAGATTCGCGAGCGGGCGAAACAGCTCTCCAACGCCCTGCTGGAACTCGGCATTCGGCCCGGCGACCGCGTGGCGACCCTGGCCTGGAACTCCGGCCGGCACACGGAGGCGTGGTACGCGATCATGGGCATCGGCGCGGTCTGCCACACCCTCAACCCGCGCCTGTTCGCCGACCAGCTATGCTACATCATCAACCACGCCGGCGACCGGATCATCTTCACCGACACCACCTTCCTGCCGACCCTGATCGAGCACCGTTCGCGCATGCCCACGGTGGAGCGCTTCATCGTCCTGACCGACGAGGGCGGCGTCCGCGACATTCCGCTGGACGGCGTTCTGGCCAGCGAGACTCTGATCGAGCAGCACGATGCGAACTGCCAGTGGGGCGGCTTCGACGAGCAGACCGCCTGCGGGCTTTGCTACACTTCCGGAACGACGGGCAACCCCAAGGGGGTGCTCTATTCGCACCGCTCGAACTTCCTGCACACCCTGGTCACCCTGCAGACCGACGTCATGGGGCTGTCGGTGCGCGACACGGTGCTGGCGGTGGTGCCGATGTTCCACGCCAACGCCTGGGGGCTGACCTTCTCCTGCCCGGCGGTGGGGGCGAAGCTGGTGATGCCCGGCCAGAAGATGGACGGCCCCTCGATTCTCGAGTTGCTGGAAACCGAGAAGGTCACCTTCTCGGCGGCGGTGCCGACCGTCTGGCAGATGCTGCTCGCCCACATGCGCGAGACCGGCGCGCGGCCGACAACCCTGAAGCGGGTGGTGATCGGCGGTTCGGCGGTGCCGGAAGCGATCATCCGCGCCTTCCACGACGACTATGGGGTGGATGTGGTTCATGCCTGGGGCATGACCGAGACCTCGCCGCTCGGCACCCTCTCCACGCCGACGCCGGAGATCGCCGCCCTGCCGTTCGACGAGCAGATGCCCTATAAGCTCAAGCAGGGTCGCCCGCCGCTCGGCATGCAGCTCAAGCTCACCGACGACGCCGGCGCGCCGCGGCCGCGGGACGGGGTCAGCTTCGGCCGGTTGAAGGTGCGCGGTCCCTACGTCGCCGGCGCGTACTTCAAGGGCGAGGGCGGCCAGATCCTCGACGAGGAAGGCTTCTTCGACACCGGCGATGTGGCCACCATCGACGAGGCCGGCGCCATGCAGATTACCGACCGCGCCAAGGACGTCATCAAGTCCGGGGGCGAGTGGATTAGCTCCATCGAGATCGAGAACATCGCCGCCTGTCACCCCAAGGCGCTGATGGCGGCGGTGATCGGCGTCGCCCATCCCAAGTGGGACGAGCGGCCCCTGCTGCTGGTCAGGCTGAAGGACGGCGAGACGGCGGAGCCCAGCGAGTTCCTCCGGTTCCTGGAGGGCAAGATCGCCAAGTGGTGGATGCCCGACGACGTGGTGTTCGTCGACGACATCCCCCTGGGCGCCACCGGCAAGATCGACAAGAAGCTGATCCGCCAGCGTTTCGAAGGCTACCTGCTGCCGATCGCGACGGCGAAAGCGGGGTGAGACCGCTCCTACTCGGCGTGTCGGCTAGTCTGAACGCCTTAGGCGTCGCCGCGCAGCCGGGCACGTCAAGCGCACCCAGCCCAAAACCGGCGACGAAAGATCGGCTCAGCGATGACCAGATGCGCGAGATTGTCAGAAAACCGCTGGAGGACATGTTGTCGGGAGACGTCCCCGCGGGATTCTCGAGAGACAACCGCTGCACCAGATGCGCAACTCGGTCTCCTCCCTGGCCGGCGCGGCCCGCCCCCAGTCCCGGTAATAGGAAGCCGGCTCACGCCCGCCCTTGGGGCTCTCCGATTTGCCAGCGCGCTCAGTACCAATGGCCGCGTTGATGAGGGGGAAGCAGTGCGTAAGGAGTTCGCGGACGCGATCGCCAGCATGATCTCGCGCGCGAAACGTGGACCGTGAGGGTTGGCCCGCAGGGCGTCAGCCCGACTGCCGACATCCGGGGGATCGCAAGCAGCCCAATGCCCTACCCTGACGATGCTGATGTGGCCGCTGGCTGAGGATGATCGATGACAAGCTGATTTCGCGCCCGTCAGACGTAGTCGGGTAGGGAACCGTAGAATTCCCCGACGCCGTCGGTCAGGACGCGGACCATGTCGCGCTCGGCGGCGGTCAGGAAGGGATTCCAGATGTCGACGATCAGCACCGCGCGGAGCTGGTCGCTGTCGTTCCAGGCCTCGTGCTCGATGCTGTCGTCGAAGACGAGCGCTTTCCCGGGTTCCCAGGCGCGGGTCTCGGCGCCGACCCGAAAGCGGCAACCCGGGGGGACAATGAGCGGCACATGGACAACCAGCCGCACGTTGGTGACGCCCACGTGCGGCGGGATACGGGTCCGGGCGTCGAGCAGCGAGAACATCGCCGTGGGCGCCGTGCGTGGCAGGTCGCAGCGCGGCCAGGATTCCAGCGCCGCGACGGTCTTCGAACAGCGGGCGATGTTCTGTGGGTAGGCGACCCCCTCCTGCCAGAGAAAATAGGCGCTCCACCGGGGAGACTCGTTAAGCTCCTTCCACACGTCGTCGGGAGGCTTCTGAGCGGTGACGCCGCCTTCCTTGCGGGTGGTGATGTAGGGTCGCAGGGAGGCATGGTCGTCAGCGAGCACGCTCATCAGCTCGGAGCGGATATCGTCGGTCGCGGCCTCGATCGACGCCAGCCACGGGAAGTCGTCGCGGTCGTAGAACTCGTAAGCGGGCAGATTCGGGAAGTACATGAACGATGGCGTAGGCCGGAAGACGCGGCGCTTGCGCAGCACGGTGGCCATGCAGCGGTCGAAGCGCGCGAGCGGCTCGTTGGCGTGGCGAGCACGCAGAATCTTCAGCCGACCGTCGAGGAAGGTCTCCAGCGCCGCCGTGTTGGCCGCCACCACCGAGGCGGCGCGTTCGAGCATCGGCCGCAGGTGCGGGGCGGGGGGCGGACCGCGCTGTATCGACGCCAACGCCGTGCGATAGCAGGCCGCCGCCACCGGCGCCGCGCCCCGCGCCTCATAGATCGACCCGGCCCGGAGCAGCGCATCGGTTCGCCCAGGCTGGAGCGCCAGTCCCTGTTCCAGCGCCGTCAGCTCCTCGTCCGTCCGGCGGAGCCTGCGTAGGACGTCGGCGAGGTTGAACCATAGGGAAGCGTTGCCCGGGTTCTTGCTGATCGCCGCCTCGGCCTCTCGCGTCAACCGCGCCGCATCTTCCGAGGGGCCTTCCGCCGTCGCGCGCGCGGCCTCATCGAAGAGGGGATTGTCCTCGCCCGGCTTCATGTTTGAACTCCCGGCCCCCGTACGCTGCCCACACAAAACCGACATTGCCGAACGATTCAAGGCTCGGAAGCCCTCGCTCCCTCCTGTCCCAGCGCCCTAAGGCGCTAGACGGTAGTCGCTGTCGAGGGCGGGGGGGCCGTCGGCCGCCACCTGGCCGGATTTCACGAGCTCGATCATATGGGCGAGGACCGAGTGGGCGGCCGCGGGGTAGAGTCGCGGGTCCACGGCCGCATAGATAGTGGGGACCATGGCCTTGATGCGGGTGTCGCCGGCGGCGAGCCGATCTAGGATTTGGCGCTCGCGATCGAGGCGATGGGCGGCGTAGGCGTCGATGAAGGGCCCAACCTCGCCGATCGGCGGGCCGTGGGTGGGCCAAAGGGTCGAAAACCCCCGCGCGCGGACCTTCTCCAGGCTCCGCAAGTAGTCGCCCATGTTCCCGTCGGGTGGGGTGACGACCGTGGTGGACCAGCCCATGATATGGTCGCCGCTGAAGAGGGCGTTTTCCTCGCGCAAGGCATAGCAGATGTGGTTGGAGGTGTGGCCGGGGGTGTGGATGGCCTCCATCGTCCATCCGGCGCCCTCGATGACCTCGCCGCCCTCCAACGGGATGTCCGGCGTGAAGTGGTCGTAGCCCGCCTCCAGCTTCACCTCGTCTTGCAGTACAGGCGTCTTCACCGCGCGCCCCCACACCTTCGCCCCGGTGATCTCCGAGAGCGGCCGCGCCAGGGGCGAATGGTCGAGATGGTGGTGGGTGACCAGGATGTGGCTGACGCGCTCGCCCGGGAGGGCGGCCTGAATGGCTTCCAGGTGATCGCCCAGGTCGGGGCCCGGATCGATCACCGCCACCTCGCCGCGCCCGACGATGTAGGTGCCGGTGCCCATGTAGGTGAAGGGCCCGGGATTGTTGGCGGTGACCCGCCGGATCAACGGCGAAACCTGATCGCAGCGCCCGTAGGCGACGTCGATCTCGCGGACATAGGGGATGACGACGGCCATCCGCTAAATCACCGGCGAGAGGTCGTAGCCGGCCGCCGAGCCCAGGCGCAGCAGCTGGTCGCGGTCGACCGCGCCCGCCTGCCCCATGGCCCAGGTGCAGATCGACCGCGTGCCCGAGCGGCAATAGGCCAGCACCTTGCCCTGGGCGCCCGCCACCGCCTCGCGCACGGCCGCGACCTGCGCGGGACCCGGCCGGCCGACCACAGGGGCGTTCAGATAGTCGAGACCCGCGGCGCGCGCGGCCGCCTCGATCTGCGCTCCCGTCGGCTGGCCCGGAGCCTCGCCGTCGGGTCGGTTGTTGATGATCAGGGTGAAGCCCTGGGCGGCCGCGGCGGCGACGTCGGCGGGGTTGATCTGCGGGCTGACCGAGAAGGTGTCGGTGACGGTGCGAAAGTCGGTCATGCTCTCCGTGGGGGGTCGGCGGGCCGGCGAGCCCGCGTTGACATCATTGGGGCGCGCGGTCAGTTTCGCAAGGCATGTTGCGCTTCCTGGTCCGCCGTCTGGTCGTGGCGATCCCCACCCTTTTCGTGGTGATCACCGTGGCGTTCTTCATGATGCGGGCGGCGCCCGGCAGCCCCTTCGACAACGACCGCCGGCTGCCCCCGGAAATCAAGGCCAATGTCGAGAAGAAGTTCGGGATGAACCGGCCGCTCGGGGTGCAGTACGTGAACTATCTGGGCGGCGTCCTGCACGGCGATTTCGGCCCGTCGCTGAAATACCAGGACAAGACCGTGCTGGACGTGCTGCGCGAGAACTATCCGGTGAGCCTGAGGCTCGGCCTCACCGCCATCCTGATCGCGACCGTCATGGGGGTGAGCCTGGGCGTGCTGGCCGCCCTGCGCCAGAACCAGGCCGCCGACTACCTGACTGTCGGCGTCGCCATCGTCGGGGTGACGATCCCCAGTTTCGTCACCGCGCCGCTGCTGCAGCTGGTGTTCGGCTCGAAGCTGGGGATCCTCCCCATCGCCGGGTGGGACAACGGCGCGCTCCCCAACATGATCCTGCCCGTCGCCGTTCTCGCCCTGCCGCAGATCGCCATCATCTCGCGCCTCACCCGGGCCGGCATGATCGAGGCCCTGCACTCCAACTGGGTGCGAACCGCCCGCGCCAAGGGCCTGCCCGAGCGCCAGATCGTCACCCGCCACGCCCTGCGCGCCGCCATCCTGCCCCTGGTCAGCTACCTGGGGCCGGCCTGCGCCGGGCTGCTCACCGGCTCGCTGGTGGTGGAGCGCATCTTCAACCTGCCCGGCCTCGGCAAGTTCTTCGTCGTCAGCGCCCTGCAGCGCGACTACACCGTGGTGATGGGGATGGTCATCGTCTACGCGGTGCTGATCCTCGTCCTCAACCTGCTGGCCGATCTTCTCCAGGCGCGCCTGGATCCTCGGGTGCGGCTGGCGTGACCCAGATCTCCCTCGTTCCGGGATCCGGTCGCGGCGCGGCCCTGATGGAGACCGCCGTGAAGGGCCGCGGCCTGTGGGACGACGCGCGCCGGCGCCTGGCGCGCAACCGGGCCGCCGTGACGGGCGCCGCCGTCCTGGCGATGCTGGTCATGCTGGCGATCGTCGGCCCCTGGCTGGTCCCCTACCGCTATGACGAGATCAACAAGGACGACGTCTGGCTCGCGCCCCTGGTTCATGGCCACCTGCTGGGCTCGGACGCCCTCGGCCGCGACCTGCTGGCCCGGCTGTTCATGGGCCTGCGTGTCTCGCTGGCCATAGGCGCGGTGGCCACCAGCGTCTCCCTGGTGGTGGGGGTGATCTGGGGCGCGACCGCCGGCTATCTGGGCGGGGCGATGGACGAGGTGATGATGCGCATCGTCGACGTGCTCTATTCCCTGCCGTTCATCTTCTTCGTCATCCTGCTGATGGTGACCTTCGGCTCCAACATCATCCTGATCTTCGTGGCCATCGGGGCGGTGGAGTGGCTGACCATGGCGCGGATCGTGCGCGGCCAGACCCTCTCGCTGAAGAACAAGGAGTTCATCGAGGCGGCGCGGGCCGCCGGACTGGACCGGACGGCGATCATCGCCCGCCACATCATCCCCAATCTGCTGGGGCCGGTGGCGGTCTATGTGACCTTGACCATTCCGGGGGTCATCCTGGCCGAGAGCTTCCTGAGCTTCCTGGGCCTCGGCGTCCAGCCGCCGATGGCCTCGCTCGGCAGCCTGATCGCGGGCGGAGCGCAGGACATGGAGCTCGCCCCCTGGCTGCTGATCGTCCCGTCGATCGCCATGATCGCAACCCTGGTCAGCTTCAACTTCATCGGCGATGGCCTGCGGGACGCGATTGACCCGAAGGATCGGTAGAGGAAAGGTTCTACTACAGAGACACAGAGGACATAGAGAGGGATTGGAGCGGAAAACTTGAGCTACAGCTCTACTGCGCGCCTCGCGCACGATTCCTCAGGCGAGGCGCTCTCGACTGAGCGAGAATTCGTCTGTGTCCTCTGTGGTGAACTCTCTTGCTTTTGCCAATTCGGCGCTCGTCAGTAGCCGAAGCGGTCGATCCAGGGCTGCAGGATCGGGATGACCGGCGCGAGGTGGTCGGCGTAGCGACGCCACTGGCCCGCGCCATCGTAGAGGCCGCGGGAGACCTGGGTGGCGCTGGGGGTGGCGATCGAACGGCGAAGGCCGCTTTCGGCGAAGCGGCGCATGTCCGGTGTCCAATCGACGCCGATGAACTCACAGACGGTCCGGGAGCGGCCCTCGAAATCGCTCACCAGGTCCTCGTAGTGGTGCGCAAGGACGGCGAGGGGGAAACGAGCGCGGTAGAGATCCGCGAGACCCATCACCTGGGCGTAGAACCGCGCCGCCCCCTCCAGGGTCAGGAACTCGAACATCGAGGGGTTCACCCGGAACCGTTGGCGGAAACAGCTGAGCACGACATCGCGGGGGTCGCGCAGGGCGAACAGGATCTTCGCCTGCGGGAACAGCTTGGCGATCAGGGGCAACTTGATCGAATTAAGCGGCAGCTTGTCGATGAACACCCGCCCCGCCGGATCGTCGCCCAGCGCACGCACCCGGTCCCAATAGATCCTGCGGTGGCGCTCGGCGTCGGCGGGCGAGATGGCGGCAAGCCGGTCGAGGCTGGTCGGGCCGCGCATGAATTCGGCGGTCGCATCGGTCAGGGTCTCGCGCTCCTCCGAGGCGAGGACCTCGGGAGAGACGGTGAGCACCCGCTCCAAAAGCGTGGTGCCGGACCTCGGGAACCCCAGCAGGAAGACGTGCCCGGCGCAGTCCGTTCCCTTCGCCCCGCCCGCGCCACGCCAAGCCACCGGCGGCGCGGCCTCGAAATAGCGGATCAGCCAGGAAAGCATCTCGGGTACGGTCTGAACGCCGGGCCCGGCAAATCGCGGAGCGTAGAACCCCCGCAACGTCTCGTTGGCGGCCGCGAACTGGCTGAAGGCGATCGCGGGATCGTCCTGGCGGTCGGCGATGTCCCCCAGGAGCCCGTGGGCCTGAGCCTTGTCGATGGGAGAGACGCCCGGCATGGCGGTCAGCGGCAGGAGCTGGGCGCGGGCCGCTTCCAGAGCGCCCTGCGCGATGTCGGCTGCGGCCAGAGCCAGGGCGGCGGTAGGCTGGCCCGGCTGGCCCGCCAGGGCGCGCTCGGCCAGGGCGCGGGCGGCCGTCCAGTCGCTGGCCCGCGCCGCCAGTCCCGCCAGGCGTGCGTGGGGCAAGGGATCGGCGGGGTTGAGCCGGGCGGCAGCCTCGAAGCTGGACCGCGCCTGGTCGAGCTCCCCCACCTCCTCGGAGACCCAGCCGCGATTGAAGTGGGCCGGCGCGAAGGCGGGGTCGAGGGCGATGGCGGCGTCGAAGGTCTCCAGCGCCTCGGTCGGCCGCTGCAGGTTGGCCAGGCAGAGGCCCAGGGCGTTCAGCGTCGGGATGTCGCCCGGCGCGAGGCGGCGGGCTCGCTGCAGGTCGACCAGCGCAGCATCGTAGCGCCCGGAACGCTCGGCTCGCCAGGCCCGCAGGTTGAACAGCAGGGCGTGCTGCGCGCCGCCCCGGAGCGCCGCCTCCGCGAGATCGGCGGCCCGCTCGATGTCCTGCGCCCGCAGGGCGTCCATCACCAGCGACAGGCCGGGCGGCTGCGAAGTCAAGTCGTGGTCCTAGATCTTCCTGGGCGGCATCGGAACGAATGACGAGGTGCGCCGCACATAGGCTTCATAGTCCGGCCGCTTGCGCCGCATGTTCCCCTCCACGGTGGGCACGCCGCTCCAGCGGGTGAGGAGGACGGTGATCAGGATCGGTCCCGGCATGGACCACAGGCCGACTCCGGCGTCCACGGCGATCACCCACAGGCCCCACCAGACGCAGGCGTCCCCAAAATAGTTCGGGTGGCGGGTGTAGCGCCACAGCCCGCTCTGCAGCACGTTTCCCACGTTGGCGGGGTTTGCCTTGAAAGCGACGAGCTGGAGATCGCCGAGGCTCTCGAAGGCGATCCCGACCAGGGCAAGGCCGGCGCCCAGCCAGGCCACCGGACTGAGCGGCTTCGCGCCCCCCATCTGGCCCAGTTGCACCGGCAGGCTGACGATGAACTGCAGGGGCCATTGCAGGGCGAAGACCATCAGCAGGGAGGCTTTGGCGTATCCCCAGCCGCGCTCCTTCCGGGCCGCGGCCATCAGGGTGACATAGCGCTTGTCCGGCCCGTGCTTGCGCCACCGCCACAGCAGATAGAGTCCCAGCCTGAGCCCCCAGATCGTGCAGAGAACGGTGATCAAGGTGGCGTGGGCGCCGGTGTGGCCCACGAACAGATAGGTGGCCCAGGCGATCACGACCATGCCGAGCGCCCACCAGCTGTCGATGAAGCTCGGGTCGCGGGTGCGCAGGTTGACCAGCCACAGCAGGATGAACAGCCCTCCGGAGAGGGCGAGGTTCTGGAGAAGCAGCTGGGCGTATTCCGTCATGCGCCGGACCAGACACCGAAAACGCGACCTTGTCAGTATCTCGCGGGTTCAGTTGTCGCGATGCACGCGGATCGAGGATTGGCCCTCGATGCGCATCATGTAGCTGCCCAGGGCCGCGCGCCGGATCACCGCCTTCTGGCCGGGACGGGGCGGCGGTTCGAGTTCGCCGTCGTCGATCTGCCGCCACACCGCCCCGTCGTCGAGGGTGAGCACCCATTTCCCGGCGCCGTTACGGGCGGCCCCCTTCAGGGTGGCGGCGATGTGGTTGGCCTCCTCCGGCTTCTCACCCCTGTCGAACATCGCCAGGGACGGCAGGGTCAGGCCGAAGGCCTGGCGGCGCACCGCGCGGCGCTGCTCGCGGTCGATGGCGACCAGATCGCCCGCCTGTTCAGCCTTGGCCATGGCGTCCACCGCCTTGTCGAAACAGGCCAGCCGCTGGGCTCCGTCGGCGACTGCCCGACAATCGAGCACGGACTGCATGGCCGGCGCCCGGACGGGGGCTTCGGCGGCGCAAACAGCGCCAGCGGCGAGAATCGCCAAAACCCCGCAAAACGGGGCAAGATCAGCCCACTTTCCGCCGTCCATGGCCTATGCCTCCGCCTTTCGCGCCATTTTCATTAGACGCATGCCCCCGGCGGGGCGCAATCTGTGACCGGAAAGTAACAGGCGGCCACGATCTCATTACCGGGGCGTAATGAACGTTGACCGGTCCGCGCGACGCCCCGTAACTGAGCTCAACCGGGGGGTTTCACCGGGATTCAATCACGCTCACGGCGCGGCGCTCCACAATCGAAACAGCGTTCCGGCCTGTTCGGAGGACCAACTTTTGACCTTAACGACAATGCGCGCCAGGCTTCTGGCGTCGTCCATGATCACCAGCGCGGCCGTCGCGGCCGCGTCATTTGCGTCCGCCCAGACTGCGCCGAGCGCGGCCGCCACGGCAACCGCCACCACCGAAGCCGCCCCCGCGGCGGTCCAGGAACTGGTGGTCACCGGTTCGCGCATCCCGCAGCCGAACCTGACCAGCGTCAGCCCCCTGACAACGATCACCAGCCAGGACGTCAAGCTCACCGGCACGACCGACATACTGCAGCTGCTCAACCAGCTTCCCTCCGCCTTCGCCAACCAGACCTCGCAGGTCTCCAACGGCTCGACCGGCACCGCCGTGGCCGACCTTCGTAACCTCGGACCGCAACGGACTCTGGTTCTGGTCGACGGCAAGCGCCTGATGCCTGGCGACCCCACTGCGGGCAACAATAACGGGGCGGACCTCAACAACATCCCCACCGGGCTCGTCGATCGCGTCGACGTGGTCACCGGGGGCGCCTCTGCGGTGTACGGCTCGGACGCCGTCGCCGGCGTCATCAACTTCATCATGAAGAAGAACTTCGAGGGCGTGCAGGTCGATTACCAGTACAGCTTCGATAACCACCAGAACGCCAATAATTATGCCCGCGACTTCCTGACGTCGTTCGGCCTGCCGATCCCCAAGGACGTCGGCGCCGATGGCGGCATCCACCAAGTGTCCATCATCCTGGGGACGAGTTCGCCTGACGACAAGGGCAACATCACCGCCTATGCCACCTATCGCCACCTCGACCCGATCCTCCAGGGCACACGCGACTTCTCCGATTGCGGTATAGCCTCGGTTTCGAGCCCCGCCTTCACCCAGCACGTCTGCGTCGGCTCCAGCAATACAGCTTATGGGCGGTTCGACGCCACGCCAGCGAACCCCGCGGCCGGCAAGCTGAAATCGGCAAATCTGGCCAATAATCCCAACGGCACCAAGACCTTCGTTCCTTATACGAGCGCCCTGGCGTACAATTTCAACCCGCTCAATTATCTCCAGCGACAGGACGAGCAATACACTGCAGGGTTCTTCGCTCACTACGAAATCAACAAGATGCTTGAAGTCTACACCGACTTCATGTTCATGGACGACCAGACCAACGCCCAGATCGCTCCTAGCGGCCTGTTCCGCAACTCCGGTCCGAGCCTGTCGAGCGGCTACACGATCAACTGCAACAACCCTTTGATGGGTACGGCGCCCGACTTCCATGGACTGACGCAAGCCCAGGAACTGGGGTGCACCAATCCCGTGCCTGGCGCGCCGGGCGGCCAGTTGATCACCCTGCAGAGCATCGGCTACCGGTTCGCAGCGGTGCCGCGGGTCTCCCACCTGACCCACACCGACTACAAGATCGACGTGGGCCTGCGCGGCGACCTCGGCAGCGGGTGGAGCTACGACGCCTATCTGCAGCTCGGTGTCGCCCGCCTCGCCGAACACATCACCGGCTATGGCTCGATCAACAAGATCCAGAACGCGCTCAACGTCGTCTATCACCCCGGCACCACGACCCCAGAGTGCGTCAACGACACCATTTCCTGCGTTCCGCTCGACATCTTCTCGGCCCTGGGTGCGGGCATCAGCCAGGCCGCCTACAACTATGCGCTGGCGAGCTCCTTCACCACGGGCGAGACGCGCCAGCAGGTGGCCAGCATCAACATCACCGGCGACCTGGGTCACTATGGGATCAAGAGCCCGTGGGCGGCGGACGGGGTTGGTGTCAACATCGGCGCCGAGTATCGCCGCGACTCATTGACCCTGAACTACGACGTCGAGCAGCAGGCGGCCGACCTGTCCGGCGGCGGCGGGCAGCTCCTCGACACCTCCGGCGCGACCAACGTCAAGGAGGTCTACTTCGAACTGCGGGCGCCGCTGGCGCACGATCTGCCCCTCATCAAGGACCTGACCTTCGATACCGGCTACCGCTTCTCGCACTACAACCTCGCCGGCGACACCAGCACCTACAAATTCGGCATCGAGTACAAGCCGATCGACGACCTCCTCCTGCGCGCCAGCTACAACCACGCCGTTCGCGCGCCGAACGTGACAGACCTGTACACACCGGTGGAAGTCGGCCTCTCCACTTATAGCGATCCGTGCGCCCAGCCTGACCCTTCGGCGGCCAACCCCAATCCCCATCCCGCCGCGAGCCAAGCCGCCTGTCTGAACACGGGCCTGAAGGCGTCACAGTACGGCGTCACCAGCCAATGCCCCTCCGGCCAATGTTCGGCTCAGTTCGGCGGTGGTGCATTCTTCTCGGGCTTGAAGCCCGAGGAAGCCGACACCTACACGGTCGGCTTCGTCTATCAGCCGAGCTATTTCCCGGGCTTCGCCTTCTCGCTGGACTATTTCGACATCAAGGTGAACAACGTCATCTCGGCTGGTATCGCCTCGCCGTCGTCGATCCTGGGGTCCTGCTTGGCCTCGGCGAGCAGCCCTGATTGCGCGCTGATCCACCGCGACCCCGTCACGGGCGGCCTGGATACCGCCCAAGGCTATGTGCAGCAGTTCAACACCAACGCCGGCTTCATCGCCACCGACGGCATCGATTTCACGGCCAACTACCACATGAGCCTGCCCGACTGGTTCAAGGGATCGAGCGCCGGTTCCATGTCGTTGGCGTTCACCGGCACATGGACCGATCACCTGACCGCCGAACCCTTCGCGGGCAGCGGCACCTACGACTGCGCCGGTCTGTATGGAGCCGCCTGCTCCACCCAGTTCGGTTCACCCGTGACGCCGCACTTCAAGAGCACCAGTCGGATCAGCTGGAACACGCCCTGGAATGTGACCGCGTCGCTGCAATGGCGCTACATCGGGCCGGTCGGCCTGGACTACCTGTCGTCCAATCCGCTGATTGGCAAACCTATTACGGACACTATCCCCAATGAAGGTCGTGTCCACGCGTACAACTACTTCGATTTGGCGTTCACCTATAAGGTGCGTGACAACCTGACCCTGCGGGCCGGTTGCAACAATCTGTTCGACATCGACCCGCCCATCGTGGACGCCAACAACCTCGTCATCTCCGGGCCGCCCTACGGCAACGCCAACACCTTCCCCGGCGTGTACGACTCAGTGGGCCGGAACATCTTCGTGGGCCTGACCGCGAACTTCTGATCGCGGTCATCCACACAGAAGAGGGCGGCGGAGCGAAAGCTCCGCCGCCCTCTTCTTTTGCAGAACGACCTTACGCTCGCCGGCGAATCCGCACCCAGCCAGCGAGCAGTTCAGGCGAAGGCTGTTTCTAGTGGCGATCAGCCGCCAAGTTGGCCCCCGACTGCATCCTATCGACCGATGTGCGGGACGCCGCGGCGATGTCCGCCCATTCCTGGCGCGTGCGGCAGACCTTGGTCCCGCCCAGGCGCGACCCAGGCTGCTCCTGGCGCTTGCAGACCACCTGGTTGGAATCGAGTCGCGAGGCGGAAGCCGGGGCAGCAGAGGCCGAAGCCGCGACGGGTGCGGCGATGGAAGGCCGGTCGCTCGTCCAGGCTTGGCTCGCCCCAAGCAGTATGGCGACCGAGAGCGTGGCGGCGACGATTCGGATCATAGTTGAGTCTCCTGAAATGATACCGATTGGCCTGATGGCCGGTTACTACGTCAACCTTCCTCATGAGGCGAATCCGCTGCACCGAAAATCTGCAAATAGAACACACCGAGGCGAGGCGTGACCGATCCCGTGGCTGGACCCCGGGACGCGGCTGAGACCACTGCGGCTCTCAACGCCGTGGCCATGCGGGCGATGAGGGCGGGCGATCCGGCGCGGGCGCGGATCATTCTCGAGCGAGCCGTGGTCGAGCATCCGTGGGATGTCTCGATGTGGCTGAACCTCGCCGGCGCCTGCCGAGCCCTGGGGGATAGCTCCGCGGCTTTCGGCGCGGTCGAGGGCGCGCTGGGAGTCGAGCCGCGGTCGTTCCTGGCGCTACTGATGAAGGCCTCCCTGCTGGAGCGTCAGGGCAGCGTGCGGGAGGCGGGCTTCGCCTACGGCGTCGCGCTGACCCAGGCGCCGGCCCCCGATGCGCTCGATGCTTCCACGCGGCGAGCCCTCGAGCACGCCCGCGTCGTCCACGCGGAATACCAGGGAGGCCTGCGCCGAGAGTTGCTGCATGCCGTCTCCGACGCCCGGGGGCTGGGCCGGACGGCGGAGAGCCGGCGGATCCGAACCTTCATCGATCACCTGATTGGGGCCCGCCGCATCTTCCACCAACGGCCGACCACGTTTTTCTATCCCGGCCTGCCGTCGATCGAGTTTTACCCGCGGGAGGACTTCCCGTGGTTGCCGGAAATCGAAACGGCCGCCGGCACTATCCGTCGGGAGCTGTTCGCCGCCATGGCCGACGACAGTCTCGCAGATCGCTTCGGTCCCTATGTGACCTATCCCCCCGGCGTGCCGCTCGACCAGTGGGCGGAACTGAACCAATCGCCGCGCTGGAGCGCCTTCTTCCTGTTCCAGGACGGAGAGGCGGTGAGCGGAAACGGCCACCGCTGCCCCGCCACCATGGCCGCCCTCGCCGTGGCGCCACAGCCTCACGTAGTCCGCCGTTCGCCGGCGGCGATGTTCTCGGTGCTGCAACCGAAAACCCGCATTCCCCCGCACACAGGGGTGAGCAACACCCGTCTGGTGGTTCACCTGCCGCTGATCCTCCCGGGCGACTGCGGTTTCCGGGTCGGGAACGAGACCCGCGCCTGGCGCGAAGGGGAAGCCTGGGTGTTCGACGACACCATCGAGCACGAGGCGTGGAACGACAGTGACCGGCCGCGCACCATCCTGATCTTCGATATCTGGAGTCCCTTCCTGTCAGATGCCGAGCGCGAGCTGATCGCCCGCGTCACCGCCGCCGCCGACGAGTTCAACGGGGCCGCGCCGGACCAGGGGCTTTAGGAGCAAGGGTTGTGGAATGTCCGTAGAGCTGCCTGAATCGGTGACCATTGGCGAAATGGGGGCGCTTGGCGGGCGGCTGCTGATCGGCCGGGACGCGCCGGTGGACCCGGCGCGGGGGATCGGGCTGCTTCAGCGGGCCATGGACGGCGGCGACGGAGAGGCTGCGGCGCTGCTGGCGGTGCTGCACGGGGCCGGCGCATGGGTCGCGCAGAGTTGGGATACGGCGCTCGATCTTCTGCAGGCCGCCGCCCAGCTGGGTTCGCGCAGGGCGCGGGGACAATTGAGGCTGCTTGCGGGGGCCAAGGACGGCGACGACTGGAGCTCGCTCCGCGGGCGCATCGATCTCGCGCCGTGGCTGGCGACGCCGGGTCGTAGGGTGTTGTGGGAGACGCCACGGGTTCGGATGTCGGAAGGGTTCGCCCCGGCCGGCGTGGGCGAGTGGATCATCTCCCAGGTGCGCGGCCGGATGCGCCAGGCGCTGATGTACCACGGCGACATCAAGGAGGAGGTGGTCGATCCTCACCGCAGTTGCAGCGACTTCGAGTTCGACCTGGTCGGCTCCGACCTGATCCTGATCCTGATCCGCAACAGGATCGCCGCCGTCACGGGACTGCCGATTGCCGCCATGGAGCCGCCGCGGGTATTCCATTACGCCGTGGGGCAGGACATCAAGCCTCACTACGACCGCTTGAACGACGGCATCGGCGATTATGCCCGGAGCGGCTACAAAGGCGATCGGATCGCCACTTTCCTGCTCTACCTCAACGACGGCTTCGACGGTGGCGAGTTGGAGTTCCCCCTTGTTGGCCGGCACTTCAAGGGCAAGGCCGGCGATGCGATCTATTTCGCCCACGTCGATCAAACCGGAGGACCGGACAAGAAGAGCCTGCATGCGGGCCTGCCCATCCGGCGCGGCGAGAAGTACGTCCTCTCGCAGTGGATCCACGATCGCCCCCTGGTGATGTGACGCCGGCAAATCTTTTGCCCCGTGGGGCGAATGATGCGAAGGCCCTTGGCCATGAGTGAGCTCGATGCCGTGCAGGCGGCCCTCGCGCGAGGGAACTACGAACAGGCTGCGGATCTCGCCTCCATAGCCCTCGATCAAGGCCTTCGCCATCCTACCTTCTACAATGTCTTGGCGTTTCGACATTCCGAGGCCGGCCGCTACGACGAGGCCCTGGCTTTACTACGCCGCGGCTTCGAGATAGCGCCGCGCGACGCGCATCTCCTCTATTCCATCGGATTCTGCCTTTTCCAGCTGGGCCGCAACGATGAGGCCCTCATCGCGTTCGACGCCGCCCTGGCTGTCAAGCCGGGCTTCCCCGCTCCGTTGCACCATAAGGGGATGATCCTAGAGCGGCGGGGCGACGAGGCTCAGGCCATGCGCTGCTACGAGATGGCCATCCGGAGCGACCCCAACTACGAGGACCCCTATGCCGGCCTCGCCTCGGTGGCCGCCGGACGCGGCGACTTCGCCCGGGCTCGTGGCCACGCGCGACGTGCCCTGGCGCTCGCACCCCGCCAACCGACCGCACACTTGGCTATCGCCAGGGCCGATTTCGACGAGGGACGCTTCGAGGCCGTAGAGGCGAGGCTCAAGCCCCTGCTCGCCATCCACGGCTTCGCGCCCATCGAGCGACCAGGCTTCCTGGGCCTGCTCGGCGACGCCCTCGACGCCTTGGACCGGCCCGAAGAAGCCTTTGCGGCCTGGACGGAGGGCAAACGCCTGTCGTTCGAGCAATTCGCGAACACGTCGATAGCGGCGACCGCCCAACGCCACCTTGATCGGATCCGTCTCCTGACACCCTTTGTCGAAACGCTCGCGCCATTCCGCCCGGCGGCGCGCGGCGAGCCGCCGGCAGCCGGGCTTCCACGCCAGCACGTTTTTCTGGTCGGCTTTCCGCGTTCCGGGACCACCCTGCTGGAGCAGGTGCTCGCCAGCCACGGCGACGTGGTGGCTCTTGAAGAACGTCCCCTTCTTGAGCTGGCGGAGCTGGAGTTTCTGGTGTCGCCGGCAAGCTTTCAGCGGTTGCTCGACGCCGGTGACGAGCTTCTCGACCCCTTCCGGGAACTCTATTGGCGCCAACTCGAAACCCTGGGCGTCAAGGTCGCAGGCGCCGTATTTGTCGACAAACTCCCGCTTGGTAGCCTGCTGATCCCCCTGATTGCGCGGCTGTTTCCGTCGGCCCGCATCCTGTTCGCCGAGCGAGACCCCCGCGACGTCGTCCTGGGCTGTTTCCGGCGCGCGTTCGGGATGAACCCTGGGATGTTCCAGTTCGTGACCTTGGACGGAACCGCGCGGTTCTATGATCTCGCCATGGGGCTTGCCGACCGATACCGCCGCCTCGTGCCGGGCCGAATCCAAGCCGTGCGTTATGAGCTGCTGGTGCGCGACTTCGAACGGCAGTGTCGTGAGGTATGTGATTTTATCGGCCTTGACTGGAACGCGAGCCTCAACGACTTCTCGCAAACCGCAAAGTTCCGACGCATCCGCACGCCGAGCGCGCCCCAGGTGCGGAAGGGCCTTTACGCTTCGGCCGCAGGTCACTGGCGTCGCTACGCCGAACACATGGCGCCGGTCCTGCCCGTCCTCGAGCCGTGGGTCGCCGCGCTCGGATATGAGCCGACCAAAGGGGCGGTGAGCCCGTGACGACTCCCGCCGGAAAGATGATCGCGCCGGAGGAGCAGTTCACGCGGTTACAGACCGCCAGCCGTCTTCTTCAAGAGGGACGACGGGCCGAAGCCGTGGCCGCGCTGCGGGTCCTGATCGCCATTGCGCCACGCTTGGCCGAGGCCCATCGGCTGCTGGGGGTCGCCATGGGCGAGACCGGCGAACTGGCGGGCGCCGAAGCGGCATATCGCACCGCCCTGGCGCTCGACCCAAACATGGCGCGCGCCGCCACTGGATTGGCGGAGGTGCTGCTGGGTACGGAGCGCGGCCCCCAGGCGGTGGACGTCATGGCACGTTTCGTCAACGACCAGACGTCCAACCTCAGTCTCCTGACCTCCTATGGCTTGGCCCTGCAGGCGGCGGGCCGAGGTCCGGAGGCGGTCGAGGTGCTCACGAGGGCGACGAAAGCCGCGCCAAACAGCGCCGTCGCCGACCACAACCTGGCCGGCGCCCTGGTGGAGGTGCAGAACTTCGTCGAGGGCGAGGCCGCGGCCCGGCGGGCCCGCGCCAGGGGGCTGGACGCCCCCGAGCTGTGGCTGGTCTGGGCTCAGGCCGTTACCGGTCAGGGGCGGCTGACGGAAGGCGAGGCGCTCTACGCCGAGGCGGTGAAGCGGCGACCTACCTTCGACAAAGCGGTCGCGGAGCTCGCCCACACCGTGTGGATGCGAACCGGCGATCGAGCCGAGACCATGGCTGTGTTCGAACGGGTTTTCGCGGCCACCGGCCCCACCCCCGAGTTGCTGATGCAGAAGGCCGCGCTGCTGGACACCATGGGGGATGTGGAGGCCGCCTACGGAACGCTCCAGGAGGCGCTGGCGATCAAGGACGATCCGGTCATCCACCTGCCGGCCGCCCAGTTGATCGTGTACCTGGACCCCGAGCGCGCCATGTTCCACGCCCGGCGGGCCTACGAGGCGCAACCCGACAATCCCTCTCACCTTGCCTGCCTGTGCCAGATCAATCTGGCTCTGGGACGCGCGGACGAGGCCGCCGTCATCGCCGAGGGCCTGTGGCGGCGGCAGCCCGTGGACCAATACGCTATCGCCCTGCTGGCCACCGCCTGGCGGATCATGGGCGACGAGCGCTACAGCCGGTTGTACAACTACGACGACTTCGTCTGGCGCGGCCTGATCGACACGCCCCGGGGGTGGCCAAACCTCGACAGCTATCTGGCCGACCTGCGCGAGGCTTTGAAGCCCCTGCACAGCTTCCGGGGACATCCGGCGGGGCAGTCACTGCGCCACGGCTCGCAGACCCAGCAGGACCTGACGCGGTCCACGAACCCAGTCATCCGCGCCTTCTTCCAGGCGATCGACTATCCCATTCGTCGGCGGATCGCCTCTCTGGGCCAGGGCGGCGACGTATTGCGCCGGCGCATCACCAAGGCTTACGATTTCAAAGGCGTATGGTCGATCAAGCTGCAGCCTGTCGGCTATCACGTCGACCATATCCATCCGAAGGGCTGGCTGTCGTCCGCCTGCCACATCGAGCTGCCGGGAGCGGTGGAGCGGGAGCCGGAGGGGTGGCTCAAGTTCGGCGAGCCGGGCATCCCTACCGCGCCCGCCCTGCCGCCGGAGATGTTCGTGAAGCCCGTGCCCGGCCAGCTGGTGCTGTTCCCCTCGTACATGTGGCACGGCACCGTGCCCTTCTCCGGCGACGAGGAGCGGCTGAGCATCGCCTTCGACGTCGTTCCGGCGTGAGGGGGCGCTCTACCGCACCAGCCGCGGCGCCAGCACCGTCGCGCCCTCCGCGCGGAGCCGGATCTCGTCGACGGCGCCGGTGAAGGCCCGGGCTGTGGGGTCGGCGGCGAGGCCGGCCAGGGCCGAGGCGATCCGCACACCGTCCGAGGCGCCGCTGAACATCCGCCGCAGGGCCTCCAACGGCGAGGGCTGGGCGTTGAAGTCGCGCAGATGCGCCGCACCGGTGATCCCCGCCAGCCGCTTGGCCTCGTCGACGGCGTCGTAGAAGCCGCCCAGCCGGTCGACGAGCCCCAGCCCCAGACCCTGGGCGCCCGTCCACACCCGCCCCTTGGCGATCTCGCGCACCCGCGCTTCGGGCAAGCGGCGGCCCTGCGCCACCCGCTCCACGAAGCCGTCATAGATGCCGTCCATCCAGGCGGAGAAGGCCGCCCGCTGGGTGGCGTTCATCGGCGCCTGGGGCGAGAAGGCGTCGGCCCAGTCGCCGCCGACCTTCACGCCCCGCATGTCGACCCCGAACTTCGACAGGGCCTGGCCGAGGGCGAACTTGCCGCCGAACACGCCGATGGAGCCGGTCAGGGTTGTGGGTTCGGAGACGATCTCAGAGGCCTGCGAAGCGATCCAGTAGCCGCCCGAGGCCGCGTACGTCCCCATGCTGACCACCACCGGCTTGCCCGCCGCCTTGGCCGCCCGCACCGCCGACAGGATCTGTTCTGAGGCGGTGTCGGAGCCGCCGGGCGAGGAGATGCGGAAGACGATGGCCTTGACGTCGGAATCGTCGATCGCCGCCTGGAAGGCCTTCTGCACGTCGTCGGAGTGGATCGCCGAGCCGCCACCCAGCGGACCCGGGCCGCGGCCGGCCCGGCCGGTGACGATGTTGCCCTCCACCGAGATGACCGCGACGGTGGGCCGGGAGCCCGGGAGCGTCGGCGCCCGGTCGGCCCGGGCGGCGTAGTCGTCGAAGTCGACCAGCTTCGCCCCCGCCCCGGCCCGGGCGAGGATGGCGTTCTCGGCCTCCTTGACCTGGCCGAGATGGTCGACCAGCCCGTTGGCCTGGGCCGCCACGGCGGCGTAGGGGCCGCCCTCGATCAGGCTCTTGAGGCGCGCGACGGCGAGCCCGCGGTCCGCCGCCACGTCCGCCAGGGCCACGTCGTAGACCGACCCCATCCAGGAGAGCTCCTCCTCCCGGTGCGCCGGCGTGTAGTCGTTGTAGAGGAAGGGATTGACGGCGGTCTTGTACTCATAGCGCTGCTGATAGTCAGGCTGGACGCCGTGCTTGTCGAAGAAGCCCTTGAAGAAGATGTCCTGGCGCGACAGGCCCGTGGCCTGGAAGCTCGAGGCCGGCTGCAGCCAGATGTCGCCCGTCGCGGCGGCCAACTCATAGGTGGAGAGGGCCATGTTGTCTGCGTAGAGCCCCTGGCCATGGGCCAGGATTGGCTTTCCCGCCGCCCGGAAGCGCTTGAAGGCGAGCCGCAGTTCGTCGGCGGAGGCGGGGGCCAGCCCGCCCTCAGGGAGACGGACGAGCAGGCCGCCCACGCGGTCGTCGCGCGCCGCCGCCCGCAGGGTCTGTTCCACGCCAAGCACCGATGCGGTCTTGCCCGACAGCGCCAGCAGAGGGTTCTGGGCCGGCTGGTCGGTGAGACCGCTGCGCAGGTCCAGCACCAGGACGCTGTGATCCGCCACCGGCGTCGGCCGCGCGCCCGCGCTCACCCAGGCGATGAGCAGCAGGGGGACGCCGACGAAGAACAGCGCCAGGCCCACGAACACGCCGGCGATGGTGATCAGAAACTGTTTCATGAGGGGACCCGCCTGGCGCGCTGCCTCCCCTTTATGGGGAGGGACAGACGATGCATAGCATCGTCAGCGTGGGGAACGCTGACGCTTTCCAGGTTTCTCCGGGGCCACCCTGGCCGCTTCGTCCGCCCCCCCACCGCCGATGGTAGGGAGGAGGGAGGAGGGAATGGTCGGAGTGGCAGGATTCGAACCTGCGACCCCCGCGTCCCGAACGCGGTGCTCTACCAGACTGAGCCACACTCCGATTTGAGAGGCGGGCTTATAGAGGAGCGTCGGAGGGGTCGCAAGGCGGCGAAGCGTTGCGGCGAGCGCGCCGTTGCAAGGGCGCCCTTCCCGCGCTATCTCAGCGCCCTCGCGCGCCCGGGCGGCCTCGTCGCCCCAGGCTCGTTGGGGAATGGTGTAATGGTAACACTGCGGTTTTTGGTACCGTCATTCTAGGTTCGAGTCCTAGTTCCCCAGCCAATTCGTTTCATTAGAGAATCCCGTCGAACAAAGGATGACCGCCCTCAGCGGTTTACAGCCCGGTTTACAGATTCGGTT
>JAQGIW010000161.1 GCA_028290905.1 Caulobacteraceae bacterium
GGAGGCGTCCCGGCGCCGGCCGCCGACGCCCTGGCGACCGTGGCCCGGCTCCGGCTCGAGACCCAGGCGCGCTCGGCCCTGCGGCCCCTGTTCAATCTCACCGGGACGGTGCTGCACACCAATCTCGGCCGCGCGGTGCTGGCCGAGGCGGCGATCGAGGCGGCCGTGGCGGCCATGCGCGATCCGGCCGCCCTGGAATACGACCTCGAAACCGGCGAGCGCGGCGAGCGGGACGACCATGTGCGCGCGCTGCTGCGAGACCTGACCGGCGCCGAGGACGCGACCGTGGTCAACAACAACGCCGCGGCCGTGCTCATCGTCCTGAACACCCTGGCCGCCGGCCGCGAGGCCATCGTCTCGCGCGGCGAACTGATCGAGATCGGCGGGGCGTTCCGCATGCCCGATATCATGGCCCGGGCCGGCGCGCGCCTGGTCGAGGTCGGCACGACCAACCGCACCCACGCCCGCGATTACCGCGCGGCGCTCGGCCCCGAGACGGGCGTCATCCTCAAGGTCCACACCTCCAACTACCGCATCCAGGGCTTCACCGCCGAAGTGGGCGCCGCCGAACTGGCCGCGATCGCCGAGGAGGCGAAGGTTCCCCTGGTCAACGACATGGGCTCGGGCGCCCTGGCGGACCTCGCGCACTTCGGGCTGCAGCGGGAGCCGACCGTGCGCGAGGCGGTGGCGCAGGGGGCCGGTCTGGTGACCTTCTCCGGCGACAAGCTGCTGGGCGGGCCGCAGGCGGGGTTCATCGTCGGCCGCAAGGCCCTCGTCGCCGCCGTCAACCGGAACCCGATGAAGCGCGCCGTTCGGGTGGACAAGATCCGGCTGGCGGCGATCCGGGCGACGCTGGAACTCTACCGTGACCCCGACCGCCTGGCCCAGCGCCTGCCGACGCTGCGGCTGCTGGCCCGGCCCCAAGCGGAGATCGCCGATCAGGCGCGGCGCCTGGCGCCGGCGGTGGCGGAGGCGGTGGGGGCGGACTTTGCCGTGGAGCCCTGCGCCTGCCAGAGCCAGATCGGATCGGGCGCCCTGCCGCTGGAGACCATCGCCAGCGCCGGCCTGGTCATCCGCTCGCGCAAAGGCGGCCGGGCGCTGGACAGGCTGGCGGCGGCGCTGCGCGGTCTTGACCGGCCGGTGATCGGGCGGATCGAGGACGGCGGCCTGATGCTCGACCTGCGCTGCCTCACCGACGAGGCCGCCTTTCTAGCCTCCCTGTCGGGCCTCGACCGCCAAGCGCCGGCCTGAACGCGGGAGGGCGCGGCCATGATCATCGGCACGGCCGGTCACGTCGATCACGGCAAGACCGCCCTGGTGAAGGCCCTGACCGGGGTCGACGGCGACCGGCTCGCGGAGGAGAAGGCGCGGGGGATCACCATCGATCTGGGCTTCGCCTACCTGCCGACCCCGGACGGCCGGGTGCTGGGCTTCGTCGACGTGCCGGGGCACGAGCGCTTCGTGCGCACCATGGTGGCCGGGGCGAGCGGCATCGACTTCGCCCTGCTGGTCGTCGCCGCCGACGAGGGAGTGAAGCCGCAGACGCTGGAGCATCTGGCGATCCTGGACCTGCTGGGAGTCGGGCGCGGGCTGGCGGTGCTGAGCAAGGCCGATCTCGTCCCCTCCGAACGCCTCGTCGAGGCGGCCGCCGAGCTGAGACCCCTCCTCGCCGGGACCGTGCTGGAGAGGGCCCCCATCCTGCCGGTGTCAGCGACGACGGGGCAGGGGATCGACGCCCTGCGCGAGGCCCTGGCCGCCGAGGCCGCCGGCCTCTCGGCCCGGTCGGCCGAGAACCGCTTCCGCCTGGCCGTGGACCGGTCCTTCACGCTCCAGGGCGTGGGCGTCGTCGTCACCGGCACGGTGCTGTCGGGGACCATCCAGGTCGGCGACCAGCTGCTGGTCAGCCCCTCCGGCCTGCCGGTGCGGGTGCGCTCGCTGCACGCCCAGAACCGGCCGGCCCAAACGGGCCGGGCGGGAGACCGCTGCGCCCTCAACCTGGCGGGGCCGGGCGTCGCAAAGGCGGCGGTGGGGCGAGGCGACATGGTGCTCGATCCCGTCCTGCACGCGCCCACGGACCGGATCGACGCCCGGCTACGCCTCCTGCCCGGGGAGCCGAAGGCGGTGGGCCAGTGGTTTCCCGCCCGGCTGCACCACGCCGCCACCGAGGTCGGCGCCCGCATCGTGCTTTTGGGTGACGCGCCCGTCGAGCCGGGAGGCGAGGCGGACGTCCAGCTGGTGCTCGAGCGGCCGATCGCCGCCGCGGCGCAGGACCGCTATGTGCTGCGCGACGTCTCGGCCCGTCGCACGATCGGCGGCGGCCGCTTCATCGATCTGCGCGGTCCGACGCGTCGGCGGCGCACCCCTGAGCGGCGCGAGCAGCTCGCCGCGCTCGCCCGGCCCGATCCGGCCGAGGCCTTCGCGGCCCTGCTCGAGGCGCCGCCCTTCGCGTGGGATCTCGCCGCCTTCGCCCGCGACCACGCCCTCTCAGCCGCCCAGGCCGGGCAGTTGGCCACGCGGCCGGGCGTGGCGCGGCTGCAGTCCGGCGGGGCCGGCGTCGCCATGTCCAGCGCCCGCTGGCAAGCCTACGCTGCGAGCGTCCTCGCCCAGCTCGCCGCCTATCACGCGGAGAACCCGGACCTGCAGGGCCTGGGCCGAGAGAAGCTGCGCCTCCAGCTTCAGCCGCGGCTGCCCGCGCCGGTGTTCATCGCCGCCCTGCAGCGGCTGGCCGGCGCCGGCGAGCTGGCGCTGGATGGCGCCTTCGTCCGCCTCGCAGGCCACACCGTGCGCCTCGCCCCCGGCGATGAGGCCGCCTGGGCCGCCATCGCGCCGCGCCTGGGCGGGGC
>JAQGIW010000172.1 GCA_028290905.1 Caulobacteraceae bacterium
GGAGTCGGCGGAGAGTTGCTGAAGGAAGCCTGGGCGGCGGGCGCCAAGATCTATCTGGTGCTGTGCGGGGCGGGCTGTCCCAACCTCGTCTTCATCTGCGGAGCGGGCAGCCCCTCGGTGCTGAGCAACATGCTGCCCTCCATCGAGCAGCACGTGAACTGGATCGGCCAGACCGTCGACTACCTGCGCAGGAAGGGCTTCAGGCGCATCGAAGCCAGGCCCGACGCCCAGGAGCGGTGGGTGGCGCACGTCAACGAGACCGCCGCCCCGACCATCCTGCCCACCTGCAATTCCTGGTACCTGGGCGCCAACATCCCCGGCAAGCCCCGGGTGTTCATGCCCTACCTGGGCTTCGCCCCCTATGTCGCCAAGTGCGAGGAGGTCGTCGCCAACGGCTACGAAGGTTTCGAGCTGGCCTGAGCGATGCGGCGGTGAGGGCGCGGCGAACCGGTCAGCGCTTAAGCCGCTCCGCATGCCAGCGCAGGTGATCGTCGATGAAGGTCTGGATGAACCAGTAGGAGTGGTCGTAGCCCGGACGCCGGCGCAGGGTCAGGGGTATGCCTGCCCGGGCGCAGGCCGCCTCCAGCAGCTCCGGCTTCAGCTGGGTCTCGAGGAACGGGTCCGCCTCGCCCTGGTCGACCAGTAGTTCGGCCACCCGCGCGCCATCCTCGATGAGGGCGCAGGCGTCGTACTCGCGCCAGGCGGAACGGTCAGGACCCAGGTAGCCGCTAAGCGCCTTCTCTCCCCAGGGGCAGTTCATCGGCGAGCAGATGGGAGCGAAGGCCGAGACGGCGGCGAAGCGTTCGGGGTTGCGCAGGGCGATGGTGAGGGCGCCGTGGCCGCCCATGGAATGACCGATGATCCCCTGCCGCGCCAGGTCCGCGGGGAACACCTCGCCGACGATGTTGGGCAGTTCGCGCTCGATGTAGCTGCGCATGCGGAAGTGCGGCGCCCAGGGCGGCTGGGTCGCGTCCACATAGAAGCCGGCGCCCTGGCCCATGTCGTAGGCCGGATCGTCGGCGACGCCCTCCCCGCGGGGGCTGGTGTCGGGGGCAATGAGCATCAGGCCGAGTTCGGCGGCCTTGCGCTGGGCGCCCGCCTTCACAGTGAAATTCTCCTCGGTGCAGGTGAGCCCGGCCAGGAACCACACCACCGGATATGGCCCGGCCCCTGGCGGCGTGAAGACGGCGAAGCGCATGGGCGTCCCCGTCTCGGCGCTGGCGTGCCGATGGAAGCTCTGCACGCCGCCGTGGCAGCGATGGGAAGAGAGGGTCTCCAGGTTCATGAGCCGGCCTGGAAGACGTCCGAGACGATCCGCCCATCGGGGTAGAGGGCGGCGCGCTTCATGCCGGCGGAGTTGTAGGGCATGACCAGCTCTCCGGTGGCCGAGAGGGCGATGAGGCCGCCTTCGCCTCCCAGGGCGGCGACCTCCGCCAAGGCCGCCTCGGCCGCCTGGCCCAGCGGCGCTCCGGCGAAGCGCACGCGGTGGGCGATCTGGGCGGCGACAGCCGCGCGGATGAACATCTCGCCGGATCCGGTGCAGGAGACGGCCACCCGGTCGTCGGCCCAGACGCCGGCTCCGGCGATCGGGCTGTCGCCGACCCGGCCGGGGAGCTTGCCGAACGCCCCGCCGGTGGAGGTGCCGGCGGCCAGCGCGCCGGACTGGTCGAGGGCCAGGCAGCCGACGGTGCCGGTGGCCAGCTCAGCCGCGGTCTTGCCCGCCCCGCGCCAGGCGTGGGTGAACCAGGCGGCGGGATCGTCGACGGCCTCCAGGCCCTGGCGGGCCGCGAAGGCGGCCGCGCCCTGGCCCGCGAGCATCACGTGGGGCGTCTTCTCCATCACCGCCCGCGCGGCGGTGATCGGCGACTTGAAGCCCACCAGGGCGGCCACGGCGCCCAGGCGGCGACTGGGCCCATGCATAAGGCTGGCGTCCAGCTCATAGACACCGTCGGTGTTGGGCGAAGCGCCTCGGCCGGCCACATAGAGGCCCGACACCTCCAGGGCGACGATGGTTTCCTGGACCACGTCGAGGGCCGGCGCCCCGGCGTTGAGGCGGTCGCGCCCGGCCTCGATCAGGCCGCGCATGTGCGCGACCTCGCGGCTGTAGTCGCCGCCGCGCAACGGCCCGGCGCCGCCATGGATCACCAGGCTCACGGTTCTGTCGGTCATGGGCCGTCCTTAAGGCCGCGACCGAGCCGGGCCAAGCGTATGGGCCAAAAGCCTGGGGGAAGGCCGGGAGCGCTTCCCGCCCAAGCGGGTACTGGTTCGGCGATCAGGAAGCGCTCCAAATGTTTGCTCTAGGCGTGGACCTCGTCGTCGGCGTCGTCTTCCTCGAGCATGTCCTCCAGAGCGTCGGCGATCACCTCGATCTGGTCAGGCGTGGCTTCGAACTCGATCACATCGCCGGCGTCATCCTCGATGTGCAGGCTGAAACGGTCGCCCCGGCGCTGGACGGTGAAGCGCGAGAGAGTCTTTCTGTTGGTCGCCATGGGCAGTCTCCCCTTTCGGAAGCGGGATGAACGCCGTCTTGTGGGAAGGGATGCAGGGGATGCGGGGCTTCCGCCGGTCTCGGTCATCGGATAGCGTCGCGCCTCGCGAAAACTTGAACTGGCGAGGAAACGATGAAGGCTCTGCTGAGCAAGGTGGTGGGCGGTCCCGACAGCCTGGTCCTGGAGGAAATCGCCAGCCCCGAGGCCAAGCCCGGCCACGCGGTGGTGTCGGTCAAGGCGTGCGGCGTCAACTATCCCGACGTGCTGATCATCGAGGACCGCTACCAGTTCAAGCCCCCTCGCCCGTTCTCGCCGGGCAGCGAGGTCTCCGGTGTGGTCAAGGCGGTCGGCGAAGGCGTCACCAACGTCAAGGTCGGCGATCGCGTGCTCGCCAACACCGGCTCCGGCGGCATGGCCCAGGAGATGGCCGTCGAGGCCGCGCGGCTGGTGAAGATTCCCGACACCATGCCTTTCGACGAGGCGGCCGCCTTCCTGATGACCTACGGCACCTCCTACTACGCCCTGAAGGACCGCGGGTATCTGAAGCCCGGCCAGAGCCTGCTGGTGCTCGGTGCGGCCGGTGGCGTCGGCCTGGCGGCGGTGGAGCTCGGCAAGGCGATGGGGGCCCGCGTGATTGCGGCGGCCTCGTCCCAGGAAAAGGTCGGCCTCGCCATTTCCAAGGGCGCCGAGTCCGGGATGGTCTATCCCGAGGGTCCCTTCGACCGCGACGGCCAGAAGGCCCTGGCCAATCTCTTCAAGGAGGCCTGCGGACCAGCCGGGGCCGACGTCATCTATGACGGAGTGGGCGGCGACTACGCCGAGGCCTCCCTGCGTTCGATCGCCTGGGAAGGCCGGTTCCTGGTGGTGGGGTTCCCGGCCGGGATTCCGCGCCTGCCGCTGAACCTTACCCTGCTCAAGAGCTGCGACGTCGCCGGGGTGTTCTGGGGCGCGGCGGTGGCCCGCGACCCGGCCGCCCACCAGCGCAATGTCCAGGAACTCATGGACCTTTACGCCGCCGGCAAGATCAAGCCCTACATCTCCGAGACCTTCCCCCTCGCCCGCGCCGGCGACGCCATCACCCACCTCGCTAGCCGCAAGGCCTTGGGCAAGGTGGTGGTGACGATGGAATAAGGGAAGAAAGGAAGATTATTTACCACAGAGGACATAGAGGACACCAAGGCGCTAGTCCTGGCAGATGCGGGCGGCAATCAATCGCTCGCAAAGCGCGCCTTAGAAAGTTCGCAGCCTCCATGATTTGAAGAACTATCGCCTTGGTGTCCTCTGTGTCCTCTGTGGTGAATTCAATCTTGCCTCCTCTCAAAAGCCTGGAACTACACAACGAAGGAAACGCTGCGACATGGCTGCACGGCTCGAGGGGAAGGTGGCGCTGATCACCGGCGGGTGTTCGGGGATAGGCCTGGGGACGGTGGAGCTGTTCCTGGGCGAGGGGGCCAGGGTGGTGGCCGCCGACGTGCAGGACGACAAGGGGGCGATGCTCGCCAAGCGCTTCCCGGACACGCTCCGCTACATCCACTGCGACGTCACGGCCGAGGCGGACATCGCCGCCGCCTGCGCCCTGGCGCAGAGCGCCTTCGGCGGACTGGACATCCTCTTCAACAACGCCGGCCACGCGGGCCTGCAAGGCGGCGTGGAGGCGATGACCGTCGATGGATGGGACGCCACCTTCGCCCTGCTGCTGCGGGGGCCGGCGCTGGGCATGAAACACGCCCTGCCGCTGATGCGGGCGCGGGGCGGGGGCTCGATCATCAACACCGCGTCGATCGCCGGGCTGCAGGCGGGCTGGGGACCGCTGGCCTATTCCACCGCCAAGGGCGCGGTGATCCACATGACCCGCTGCGCGGCGGCGGAGTTGTCGCCACAGAAGATCCGCGTCAACGCCATCTGCCCGGGTCTGATCGCCACGTCGATCTTCGGAACGGCGCTCGGCCTGCCGCGCGAGGGCGCCGACCAGATGGCGGCGATGATCGCCGAGCGCGCCGCCGGCGTGCAGCCGGTGCCGAAGGCGGGGCTCCCCGCCGACATCGCCGCCGCCGCCCTCTACCTCGCCAGCGACGATTCGGCGTTCGTCAGCGGGACCCACATCGTCGTCGACGGCGCCATCACCATCGGCGGTCCCCACGCCTGGGACGCGGCCGCGCCCTCACCCTTCGCCACCATCATGGGCGTCACGCCCGAGCAGGTGCAGGAGATCGTCCAGGGCCGGGCGGGGTAGAGGCCGCGCTCCGGGAGCCTTTCGCCGGCCGGCTCGCTTTGTCTCCATGGTGAAGACAGGGACGGCGATGTTCGCGGTGGCGGCGCCGATGGAGGCGCGGGCGATGGACCACCTGCCGGAGGGTGACGGCTGGTGGTTCGAGCCCAAGTGGGACGGCTTCCGCTGCCTGGCGTTCCGCGACGGGGCGGAGGTCCGGCTCCAGGCCAAGTCGGGAAAGCCGCTGGCCCGCTATTTTCCTGAGGTGGTCGCGCGGCTCGCCGCCCTGGAGACGCCCGACTTCATCCTCGACGGCGAGCTCCTGGTCGGGGGCGGAGCGAACGGTTCGTTCGAGACCCTGCAGTTGCGCCTGCACCCCTCCGAGAGCCGCGTCCGGCGCCTGGCGCGGGAGACGCCCGCGTCTCTGACGGTCTTCGACATGCTGCTCGCGCCGGACGGGCGGGACCTGCGGCCGGCGCCGCTTCGGGAGCGGCGCGCGGCGTTGCAAACGTTCGTGGAGCGCCTTGATGCGCCAGGCCTTTCGCTTACGTCGGGCTCGTGTGAGCGGGCGGTGGCGGAGGCGTGGCTCGCCGACCCCGCGCGGGAGGGCGTGGTGGCCAAGCGCTGGGATGGGCCCTACCTCGAGAGCGAGCGGGCCATGGTGAAGGTCAAGCGCTCCCGCACCGCCGACTGCGTGGTCGGCGGCTTCCGCTACGCGGCGAAAGGGGACCTGGTCGGCTCGCTGCTGCTCGGCCTCTATGACGACGAGGGCCACTTGAACCACGTGGGCTTCACCTCGGGCATCCCGGCCGCGGAGAAGCCGGCTCTCACGCGCCGCCTGGAGACGCTGCGCGGCGGGCCGGGCTTCACCGGCTCGAAGCCGGGCGGACCGAGCCGCTGGGCGACCGAGCGCTCGACCGTATGGACGCCGCTGCGCCCGGAACTGGTGGCGGAGGTCGCTTTCGACCACGTCTCCGACGGCCGCTTCCGCCACGGGACTCGCCTGGTGCGCCTCCGCCCCGACAAGGCGCCGGAACAATGCCGGATGGACCAGCTCGCGTAACCCCTGCGACGCCGGCGCATCGGTGTTATATTTCCCCCATGTCCGTCGCCGCCCGCGTCAATCCCAGGGACTTCTTCACCGCCGAGGCGTGGGCGCCGCTCGCCACGCGTTCGTCGTGGAAAGGCCTGGCGCTGGTGGCGCACTGCTGGGCCGTGATCGGCGCGGCCACGGTCATGGGCATCGTCTGGCCGGTGACCCTCCCCCTGGCGGTGATGATCATCGGGGCGCGCCAGCTGGGCTTGGCGATCCTGCTGCACGATGCCGCGCACGGGGCGCTTCACCCCGATCCCAAGGTCAACGACTGGGTCGCGGAGTGGCTGTGCGGTGGCGGTCTCCAGGGTTACCGCGACTACCACCTGCAGCACCATAAGTTCGCCCAGCAGGCCGAGGACCCGGACCTCGGCCTCTCCGCGCCGTTCCCGATCACCCGCCCGTCCCTGCGGCGCAAGATCGTCCGTGACCTCACCGGTCAGACCTGGTTCAAGCAGCGGTTCGGGCGGCTGGTCTACAGGTTGTCAAATCGCAAGGTCGGCGAGCCCGTCCTGCCGATCCTTGGCGACGAGGTTCGCCGCCAGCGCCGCTGGTTGGCGTTCAACGCCCTGGCCATCGCAGGCTTCACCGCCGCCGGGGTGTGGTGGGGCTGGTTCGCCGTATGGCTGCTGCCGCGGGCGACCTGGTTCCAGCTGGTGACGCGCCTGCGCAACATCGCCGAGCACGCCCTGGTGGCCCAGAACGAGACCGATCCGCTGCGACACGCCCGCACCACCCAGGCTAATTTCATCGAGCGGGCCCTTATCGCGCCCTACTACGTCAACTACCACTGCGAGCATCACATGTTCATGCACGTGCCTTGCTGGCGCCTGCCCGAGGTCCGCCGGCGGCTGGCCCGGCAGGGGGTCACGACCCGCATGGAAGGCGCGGCCGGCTACGTCAGCGTTTTGAGGGCGGTCACCACCGCTGCCGCGTGACCGGCGAAATCATTTCAATTTGCAATTGACTAAGATTTCATTTTGCAATACCCCTGTCTGCGACGCAGGATGGAGGTCGCAAAGATGTTCAGGGACGGTCAGATCGCTTTCGTGGAGTTTCCCGCCCGGGACCTGGCCCAAATGCGGCGCTTCTATGGGGCGGCGTTCGGTTGGGGGTTCGCCTGGGCGATCGAGGAACGGGGGAGCAACTATGTCGCCTTCCGCGGATTCGGGGCGGAGGGGGGATTTTCGACCCACCCTACGCAGGGGCCCGTCGAGCCTCTGGTGGTGCTCTACATGCGTAACCTGGAGGCGGCGCGCGCCCACGTGTGCGCCGCCGGTGGTGAGATCACCCGAGAGATCTTCGCGTCCCGAGGCGGCCGTCGCTTCCATTTCCGCGACCCCGGTGAGAACGAGGTCGCCGTTTGGTCGGACACGGTCCCACCGCCCCCCGTCCCTGTGAACGTGAGAAAGCCGCAGCGGAAGCGCGTCTTTGCCTTCTGGCGGAATTGGGTCGCCCGCGCCCGGCCGACCCGGCGCCCGGCGCCACCCCCAGCGCCACCCCCAGCGCCTCGACCTATGCCCGAAGTGATCCGATTGACCGATTGCGGCGGCGATGATAGAACAAAACAAGAACTCAAGGAAGAGCCACGGTGCGCGAGGACGGCAAGATCGACTATGTAGAATTCCCGGGAGCCGATCTGTCCGAGATCAAGCGCTTCTATGGCGAGGCGTTCGGCTGGACTTTCCAGGACTACGGACCCGCCTATGTGGCCTTCGAGGGCGCCGGCGCCGATGGGGGCTTCTCCGCCAACCCCGACGAGGCCCCCGCCAAGCCCATGGTGGTGCTCTTCGCCCGCGACCTCGAGTCCATGCTCGAAAGGATCCGAGCCGTCGGCGGCGTGATCACCCGGCCGATCTTCAGTTTTCCCGGCGGTCGGCGCTTTCATTTCCGCGACCCCTCGGGCAATGAACTCGGCGTCTGGTCGGAGGCCTGAGCGGCCGACCTCTACGGAACCGGCCCGCAGCGACGGAGGAAGAGATGACCGCCTCCCTGACCGGCGTCTTTCTGGCCATGGCCCACAACAACGCCTGGGCCAATCATCGCCTCCTCAGCGCCTGCGCGGAGCTGGACAAGGCCGCTTTCCACGCGCAGCGCACGGGCTTCTTCCCCAGCCTGGCGGGCACCCTCAACCACATCCTGGTGGTCGATCTTTTCTACGTGGACGCCTTGGAAGGCGGTTGGCTGGGCTATGCGGCGTTCGAGGACGAGACGCCCTGCGGGACGGTCGCGGAGTTGCACGCGGCGCAGCGGGCGGTGGACGATCGCCTGATCGCCGTCTGCGACGCCCTGACCCCGGAGTCGCTGAACGGCGAGGCGCGGGTCAATCGGGGCGAGTCTGTCCAGGTCGAGCGCCGCGACCGGCTGCTGCTGCATCTGTTCGAGCATCAGATCCACCACCGCGGCCAGGCCCATGCCATGCTGTCCGGGACATCCGTCAAACCCCCACAGTTGGACGAATTCTTCTCAGCCGGCGAAGCGCCCCTGCGCGCCGCCGAGTTCGCAGAGCTCGGTTGGACCGAGGAAAGGATCTGGGGAGCATGAGCCACGGCTCGTTGACGCCGCCGCGCGGCGGGGACCGGGTGGCGGGCGAGCCGTTCGCCTCGCGCTCCACCGTCTGGGGCGCGCACGGGGCGGCGGCGACGGCCCACCCCCTGGCGAGCCTCATCGCTGTCGACCTGCTGCGCGCCGGCGGCTCGGCGGTCGACGCGGCGATCGGCGCCAACGCGGCCCTGGGCTTTCTCGAGCCCGTCATGTGCGGGATCGGCGGCGACGCCTTCGCCATGGTGTGGGATCCGGCGACAAGGAAGCTCGCGGGCCTGAACGGCTCGGGGCGCTCGCCGCGGGCTCTCAGCCTGGAGACCCAGCGGGAGCGGGCGCGGGGCGGATTCATCGCCCCGGTCGGGGCCGTCAGCGTCTCCACGCCAGGGGCAGTGGACGGCTGGTGGACCTTGCACCAGCGCTACGGCCGCCTCCCCTGGGCCGATCTCTTCGCCCCCGCCATCGCGCTCGCCGATGAGGGCGCGCCGGTGGCCCAGGCCGTCGCCTACCACCTCGACCAGTCGGTGCGCGGCTTCGTGAAGCCGGGGCGCGGGATCGAGGAGGTGGAGAACCTCAAGGCCATCTGGGCGCCGCAGGGCCGACCGCCGGCCGAGGGCGAGGTGTTCGCTAATCCGGCGCTCGCCCGAACCTACCGCCTGATCGCCGCCGGCGGGCGAGAGGCCTATTACGAGGGCGAGATCGCGGAGGCCATCGACGCCTATTTCCGGAGGATCGGCGGTTGGCTCGCCAAGGCCGACCTGGCGGCGCACCACGCCGAATGGGTCGAGCCGCGCTCGACCAGCTACCGCGGCGTCGAGGTCTGGGCCCTTCCGCCCAACAGCCAGGGCCTCTCCACCCTGCAGATCCTCAACATCCTGGAGAACTTCGACCTCAAGGCCGCGGGGTTCCAGACCACGGCCAGCCTGCACCTGCAGATCGAGGCCAAGCGCCTGGCCTTCGAGGACCGCGCCCGGCGCTTCGCCGACCCGGACTTCGCCGACATCCCCATCGACTGGCTGATCTCGAAGGCCTACGCGGCCGAGCGCGCCGCCCTGATCAACCCGGACGCCGTCCTCGACCCGGTGTTCCCCGGCGAGGCCCCCAGCCATGGCGACACCACCTACCTCTGCGCCGCCGACGCCGATGGCATGATGGTCTCGCTGATCCAGTCCAACTTCCGCGGCATGGGTTCGGGGCTCTGCCCCGATGGCCTGGGATTCATGTTCCAGAACCGCGGCGAGCTGTTCAGTCTGAGGGACGGCGACGCCAACCTCTATACGCCCGGCAAGCGGCCTTTCCAGACCATCATCCCTGGCTTCGCCACCCGCGATGGCGAGCCGTGGCTGGCGTTCGGGGTGATGGGCGGCGACATGCAGCCCCAGGGCCAGGCCCAGATCATCGTCAACCTCGTCGATTACGGCCTCGGCCTGCAGGCGGCGGGGGACTCGCCGCGCTGGCGCCACGAGGGCTCGCCCGAGCCCACCGGCGCCCCCGCGACGGGGCGCGGCCTGCTTCGCCTGGAGAGCGGGGTTCCGGAGGCGACGAAGGCCGGGCTTGCCGCCCTGGGCTGGACCTTCGGCGCCCCGGACGGCGGGTTCGGCGGCTACCAGGCCATCGAGCGCTGGCCCGGACGCTATGCGGCGGCCACCGAAATGCGCAAGGATGGCTGCGCCCTGGCCTATTGAAGGAAGCGCAGAGCGATGACCACGGAGGAGATGCGGGATATCTGCCTCTCGTTCCCGGGAGTGACCGAGGGGACCTCGTACGGTCGCCCCTCGTTCCTGGTGAACAAGAAATTCCTCACCCGCGTCAGGGACGAGGACAACAGCGTCGTGTTGCTGGAGGTGGGATTCGACGAGCGGGAAATGCTGATGGAGGCCGAACCGGCCACCTTCCACATCACCCCGCACTACAAGGACTATCCCTCCGTCCTCGCCCGGCTCGAAACCATCGACTCGGGCTCGCTTCGCAATTTCATCGAGCGACGCTGGCGCAAGCTATCGCCCAAGAAAGTCGTCAAGGCTTACGACGAGGGCCGCTAGCCGTTCAGGCGATCTCCAGGTCGGCCAGGTCGGGCCTGTGGAGGAAGCGCCACATCTCGGCGCTGTAAAAAGGATTCATCACGGCCGAGCGGCCATGCCGGGTCCAGTAATAGTTGTGGGCGCGGGGGTCGCTCCACGCCTTGCGGCGGTTGCGCTGGTCCACGAGGTGGTTGTAGCGCCAGTAGGCGTCCGGCCGGACCTCGACCGTGCGGCCGCCCTCCAGGACGAGCGTCTCCATGCACCTGAGGGCGTAAAGGGCGACCATCTCGTGGAAGCTGGCCACGTTCAGGGCGCCGTTCGTGTTCGGGCCGTATACGGACCAGAGGTTGGGAAAGCCCGGCATCATGCAGCCGAGATAGGCGCGGGCCCCATCCTCCGCCCACAGGTCCCCAAGCGTCCGGCCGCCGCGGCCGGCGATGGTCATCGGATAGAGGTACTCGGTGGCGTGGAAGCCGGTGGCGTAGATGATGACGTCGGCCTCGTGCAGCACGCCGCCGCGGCCCATGACGCCGCGGCGCTCGATGCCCTCGATCCCCGTTGTGACCAGGGTGACGTTGTCGCGAAGGAGGGCGTCGAGGATGGAGTAGTCCGGATCGACGACGACAGCGCGGGCCGACCAGACCGGGTGCGGCGGGGTCATGGCCGCCACGAGCGCGGGATCGCCGAGCTTGCTCCTCAGGAAGTCGAGGCTCGTGTCGCGCGCCCGCCTGTTGCTCTCGCTACAAGCGTGCGGATCGTCGAAGTCCGGGTCGATCTCGGCGACCCGGGCGATGGCGTCGAGACTGCAGGCGCGGGCGCGCATGAAGTTGGTGTGGAAGGGCAGATTGCGGTCGAGCCAATTGACCTGCGGCGGGAACGGCGATCGGTAGCCGCGGACGGGAAACAGCCATTGCGGGGTCCGCTGGAAGACGGTCACGTGGGCGGCCTCGAGGGCGAGCTCGGGGATCATCTGATAGCCGGTGCAGCCGGTGCCGATCACCGCAACCCGCTTGCCGGTGAGGTCGACGCCCTCCGGCCACCGGGCCGTGTGCCACGCGGACCCGGCGAACGCTTCCGCCCCGGCTATCTTCGGTATGTTCGGGCGGTTGAGGAAGCCGACGGCCGTGACGACCGCACGCGAGCGGATCGTGCGCTCTCCGTCGGGCCCGGCAACGGCGATCTCCCATTCGCCCGCCGCCTCGTCCCAGGTCAGCGCGCGGGCCTCGGTCTCGAACTGGATGTGCCTGCGCAGGTCGAACTCATCGGCGACCCAGTTGAAGTACTTCACGTTCTCCCGCCACTCGCAGAACGGGTTCGGGTAGGGGAAGTCGACGCCGAAGAGGTGGGTGTAGGAGCGGCTGGCCGTGTCGACGCGGGCGCCGGGATAGCGGTTCTCCCACCAGGTGCCGCCGACGCCGGCGTTTTTCTCGATCACCGTGACCGGGAATCCGGCCTGGCGCAGCTGCAGGGCGGCGTTGAGCCCGCCCATGCCGGCGCCGATGACCGTGACGGTGAAGTCCTTCAGCCGAGCCGGATCGGAGGGTTCCCGCCAGCGCAGCGACCGCGCCGCCGGGTCGAGCGCCAGCTCCTCCACATAGAGGTCGACCTCCTCTTCCGGCAGCGGCTGGCCCAGCATCAGGCCCAGGCTGGCGGGGAGGCGCTCGCGCGGGCCGACCCCGATGGGGCCCGCGCCGGCGTCGCGGTAGGCCTTCAGGAAGTCGGCGGCCTTGCCCCGCAGCAAGGCGACCTCCGCCCCGGTGGCCGGCACAAAGCCCTCGACGAATCCGCTCGTCGCCGACCTGACGCCGATCCGCTCCACCTCGGGGTCGCCAGTAAGCTGATAGAGCAGGCCGCGCAGGACCATGGGATCGGCGTAGGCGACCGCGTCCTCGATCACCGTATCGTCGGCCCCCCGCAACTCCGGCCTTGAAGACACCTCCAGCTTGGTCATGCTCCGGGACTCCTCCGCATCCGTTCTTCCCCAATTTGAGGGGCGCGGGAACGTAGAGTCGAGTCCAAAACATGACGCCTGTCCAAACGACGCGCCCCAGCTAGAATTCTTCTTCGATCATCGCTTTGAAGTGCTCCATCACCTCCGCCATCGCCTCCTCGGGTGGCAGATCGGAGAGCTGATCGGGCGTTGGCGGCGTGGCGGCGGCGACATTGAGCCGTGCGACCAGGGCGCCGCCCTGGACCAGGACCAGGTCCTCGCCGGCTTCCAACCCCCGCAGGGTCTGGGCGACGCGGGGCGGCAGGTCGTCGAGATCGATCTGTTTCATGGCGCCGCCAGCCTAGCGCCGCCGCGGCGCAGGTGACAGGTCCCCGCCGCGCCCTTACGAACGGCCATGGCCTATCGTAGCCTTCGCGACTTCATCGCCGCCCTGGAATCGAAGGGCGAGCTCGTCCGTGTCGCCGAGCCGGTGTCTTCGGTGCTGGAGATCACCGAGATCTGCACCCGCCTGCTGGCGACCGGCGGCCCGGCGGTGCTGTTCGAGCAGGTGATCCGCGCCGACGGCCGGCGCTCGACCATGCCGTGCCTGGCCAATCTGTTCGGCACGGTGAAGCGGGTGGCGATGGGCGTCACCCTTGAGGGCAGGGCGCGGGAGAGCGCCGGCGACCTGCGGGAGGTGGGCGAGCTGCTGGCCTTCCTGCGCAACCCCGAGCCGCCGCGCGGGCTGAAGGAGGCGTTAGACCTGCTGCCGCTGGCCCGCACGGTGATGGGCATGCGCCCACAGGTGGTCGGGCGGGCGCCGGTGCAGGAGGTGGTGCTGACCGGCGGCGACATCGACCTGGCGCAACTCCCCGTCCAGACCTGCTGGCCGGGCGAGCCCGCGCCGCTGATCACCTGGCCGCTGGTGGTGACCAAGGGGCCCTCCACGGCGAGGGAGGACGACTTCAATCTCGGCATCTACCGCATGCAGGTGATCGGGCGCGACCGCACGATCATGCG
>JAQGIW010000264.1 GCA_028290905.1 Caulobacteraceae bacterium
TCTCGATCATGTGCACCGGGATGCGGATGGTGCGGGCCTGGTCGGCGATCGAGCGGGTGATCGCCTGCCGGATCCACCAGGTGGCGTAGGTGGAGAACTTGTAGCCGCGGCGGTACTCGAACTTGTCCACCGCCTTCATCAGACCGATGTTGCCTTCCTGAATGAGATCAAGGAATTGCAGGCCGCGGTTGGTGTACTTCTTGGCGATCGAGATCACCAGGCGCAGGTTGGCCTCGACCATTTCCTTCTTGGCCTGGCGCGCCTCGCGCTCGCCCTTCTGGACGGTGTGGACGATGCGGCGGTAGTCGTCAATCGGGACGCCGGACTCCATCGCCAGGGCGGCGATCTCGCGGCGGATGTCGGCGACCTGGGCGGCGTCGTTCTCCACGAACTTCTTCCAGCGCACGCCCATCTGGCCGACCTTGTCGCTCCAGCTGGGATCCATCTCGGAGCCGAAGTAGGCCTTGACGAATTCCTGGCGGGAAATGCCGTAGCTGTCGGCCACACGCAGCAGGCGGCCCTCCAGGCCCATCAGGCGCTTGTTGATGGCGTAGAGCTGCTCGACCAGGGCCTCGATGCGGTTGTTGTTGAGCCGCAGGGTCTTCAGGTGCTGGACGATGGCCGAGGAGGCGGCCTCATAGGCGGAACGGTCCGCCTGGCCGAGGTCCTCGCCGCGCAGCCGCCGCTCGACGAGGCGTTCCTGCAGACGGCGGAAGGATTCGAACTCGGCGGCGATGGCGTCGAGGGTGGCCATCACCCCCTCGCGCAGCTCGCTCTCCATGGCGCTGATCGTCGGGCCGGCGCCGTCGTCGAAGTCGTCCTCGTCGGCTGCCTCGGCGGCGGCCGCCCGCGTGCCGTCCTCGTCGTCCAACGGCTCTTCGGGGGTGACCGCGGCGTCCAGGGCCTCCTCGGCGGCGGCGGCGTCGGAGAGGGCCTGGGCGACCTGGCCGCCGTAGGTCTGCTCCAGATCGATCACCTCGCGCAGCAGGATGCGGCCCTGGCCCAGTTCCTCGCGCCAGACCATGATCGCCTCGAAGGTCAGGGCGCTTTCGCACAGGCCCCGGATCATGGTGTCGCGACCGGCCTCGATGCGCTTGGCTATGGCGATCTCGCCCTCGCGCGAAAGCAGCTCCACCGAACCCATTTCGCGGAGGTACATGCGCACCGGGTCGTCGGTGCGGTCGAAGGCGCTCTGCTTGTCGGCCGCCTCGGCGACGGCGGTCTCCTCGCGGACGGCGACCTCGGTGGTCTCGGCGGGCTCCTCCTCCGCCTCCACCACGTTGACGCCCATCTCGGAGAGCATGGCCAAGGTGTCCTCGATCGCCTCGGAGGTGACCTCCTCGGACGGCAGGACCTTGTTCAGCTCGTCCATGGTGACGTAGCCGCGGGCCTTGGCCTGCTTGATGAACTTCTTGACGCCGGCATCCGTCAGGTCGAGCAACGGCCCGTCGGTCGCGGCCGGGGCTTCGACTTCCGGGGCTTCGGCGGTGGCGGTTGTGTTCATCAAATATCTCCGACAGCGGCGTCAGACGCCCGTATCCGAGCCGACCCCGCGAAAATGGTGATGACGGAGCAAATTCGCGAGCGCTGCCTCACGATCCTGCTTCGCCTGCCCAGATGGTTCTCGAACTGATAGCCCGTCGCAATGAATCGCGTTCCCTCTTCAGGGCCATGAACGCGGGTGAGCCGGTCCCTGCCGCCAAGTCATGCTTGGTCGCGTCCAGGGCGTTATCCAGCGCAGCCGCGCGGTTCAAGACCTCGAAGGCGTACGACCACTGGGACCTTGCCGCAGCCAGGGTGACGTCTTCAGTTTCAAAGGGCGCGCCCGCGAACGCGGCGGCCCGGTCGACGTCAATCAACAGCGAGCTAAATCCAGCTTCCGCCAGATGGCGTCGAAGGGCGTCACTGTCAAGTCGGTCGGACTCGAGCCGCAGGCGGATGATTTCCTTGGCCAAATCACCCAGGGCCGGATCGCCGAAGCCCCTCGCCTCCAGCGCCTCCAAATGGTCGTCCAGGACGGCTGGATCGGCGATCGCCTGGCGCGCCAGGGCCGCGGCGACGGGATCTATGGCGCTGGAGAGCCGCCTGGCGGCCTCCCGGGCCTCCGGCCGCGCCGAAGTGGGCGGCGGCGGAAGCCGGTTCCACTTGCCGCCCGGAGCGTATTTTGGCGCGCGTGAGGCCATTTGTCGCGGGGCCGCGAAGAGCGCGTCCAGGCGCGCCAGCAGCGCCTCGCGGTAGGCGGTGGCGAGGTCGGCGTCGGCGATGGTCTTGGCGGCGGCCCGCAGCCGCTGCTTCAAGCCCGCCCGCTTCTCGGGCGTCTCCAAAGGCCCGGCGTCGCGCTCGCGGGTGAACAGGGCGTCGATGAACGGCGTGGTCGCCGCCAGCTGGGCCTTCAGCGCGGCGGCGCCCTGCTCGCGCAGGATGTCGTCCGGGTCCTTGCCGCCGGTGACGATGGCGAATCGGAAGCTCTTGCCCGACTGCAGGTGCGGCAAGGCGCGGTCGATGGCGCGTGAGGCGGCCTGCATGCCTGCCCGGTCACCGTCGAAACAGAGTGTGGGCTCGGGGTGCAGCCGCCACAGCATCTCCATCTGGGTCTCGGTCAGCGAGGTTCCCATGGCCGCCACCGCCGCGATCGACGCCCTCTGGCAGGCGATCACGTCCATGTAGCCCTCGACCACCACCAGGGCCGCGCCCTCGCCGCCGGCGTGCAGCAGGCGCCGCGCCTCGGGCAGGCCATAGAGCACCCGGCCCTTGTCGAAGAGTTCGGTGTCCGGGCCGTTCAGGTACTTGGCCCGCGCCTTGGGATCCATCGCCCGGCCGCCGAACGAAACGATCCGGCCCCGACCGTCGGTGATCGGGAAGATGATCCGGTCGCGGAAACGGTCGTAGGCCTCGCCGCCGTCCTCGGGAACGATCAGCAGCCCGGCCGCCGCCAGCTCACGCGGCAGGGCCCCCTTTGCGATCAGATAGTCTTTGAGGGCGGTGCGGCCGGGGGGGCTGAAGCCCAGGCGGAAGCGCGACCACTCGCCCTCGGGCAGCTTGCGTCGGTCGAGATAATCCCGCGCCGCGGTCCCGGCCGGCCGGCGCAGCTCGGCTTCGAACCAGGTGGCGGCCGTGTCCAGCCAGTCGGCCAGGCCCTGTCGGCGCTTTTCCTGGGCCTGGCTCTCCGGGTCCGGGGCCGGCAGGGCAAGGCCCGCCTCGCCCGCCAGCCGCTCCACGGCCTCCACGAAGCTGAGGCGCTCGGTCTCCTGCAGGAAGCTGATCAGGTCGCCGTGCTTGCCCGATGAGAAATCATGGTAGAAACCCTTGTCGTCGTTGACGAAAAACGACGGCGATCGCTCCTTGTTGAACGGCGAGAGGCCCACGTACTCCCGCCCCTGGCGGCGCAGCTTGACGGTCTTGCCGATCACGTCGGAAAGGCGCAGCCGCGATTTGATCTCGTCCAGGAAGCGTTCGTCGAAGCGCACGGCGGCGAGTGTAGCGCCAACCTGCGGGCTTTACCGCAGCAACTGTGCGGCTTAGAGGCGCGCCCGCCGGTTTGACGCGGAGTCGTACAAGGAAGATGCTACA
>JAQGIW010000269.1 GCA_028290905.1 Caulobacteraceae bacterium
GGTAGCAGCGGAATTCAGACCCGAGGCGAGTCCGCCTCGGGTCATTCAACGCTGTCGGCTACTGCTTAGGGGCTTCGGAGGGCGGAGGATTGGCGGCGCTGGCCGCCGAGTTCGAAGCCGAGTTGGCCGAATTGTTCGCCGCGGCGCTGTTGGTGGCGGCGTTGTTGGCGGCGGCGTTGGCGGAGTTGGCGGCGCTGTTGGCGTCGGCGGCAGCGCTGTTGGCCGCCGCGGCGTTGTTGGAGGCCGCGTTGGCGGCTGCGGTGCTGTCGTCGCTCTTCTTCTCGCAGGCGGCGATCGAGAACGCCGAAACGGCAGCGGCCGCGATGAGGAGGCCGCGAGCTGTGTTGAAGTTCATGTTCGGTTTCCTGGTCTGAGGTCCGTCCCCAAGAGTTTGAGGCCGAAGGACGCCATGCATCCCCCGGCTCAATGCGCGGGAGGACCCATTGGTTTCACGTCCTCGTGATCAAAAAGTCAGCCCGCAGCTTTGCTTTGGGGCCCGGCTTTGTCCACCACTCTGCTTTCAACCCAAGTGGTCATCTCGCCGAGAACCTTGCCGACGGCGACGTCGAACGCGGCGGCGATGGCGTGGACCGAATCCGAGCCCGCGGGCGCCTCGGCCCGGAACAGCTGTCTGACGCCGGTCATCGCGTTCTGGCGACCGACCAGGGCGGCAGAGAGCTCCACCCTCACGGTCGGAGCCGCGCTGCGGCCGTGATCGTAGCGCACCTCGAAGGTCTCCACGTCCAGCTTGAGCACATAGTCGGCCACCGCCGGTTCGTCCCGGGCCAGCAGCCGCGCCGGACCGCCGTGTGCGTCGAACGCGCTGGTCACGGCCTCGTCGAATAGTACGCTGGCGGCGGTCACCCATCGCGCGCCGGCGATGTAGGCCGTCTCGTTGCCGCTGGCGGTTAGGATGCGGTCGCCCGCGGCGGCCCGCTCGAAGCTCGTCGGCGCGGCGCGAAGGGTGACGCGCGCCTCGGTCGCGGTTCCCGCCGGCGCGGCCGTCGCCGGCTCTCCGGCGCCGAAACGGTACAGCTGGGCCGCCTTTTGCTTGGGCAGGAGCGAGATGCAGCCCCCGAGCGACACCACGGCGAGGATCGCTGCGGCCATGGTGGCCAGCGCCGTCGTGCGGCCGGAAAAGCGCCTCATGGCCGTACCTCGACTTCCTTCGCCGGCGCCTTGCCGATGAGCCCTTGGGGGTTCGCCTCGACCTCGCCGAGCACCCGATCGAGGTGGTCGGTGGCGCGCTGCAGGCTGGCAATCGCGCCGGACAGTTGCGGCAGGCCGGTAGTGGCGAAGTTCTCGGTGGGGCCCTGCAGCTTGGTCATGGTCTCGCGCAGCGCCTTGGCGGCGCCCTGGATTTCACTGGCGGCGTCGTCGAGCTTGGCCAGGGTCTTGCGGCCGTCGCCGTCCACCAGGTTCTGGCTCGACTTGCCGAGGGCGGTGAACTGCCGGGTCGCCTCGTCGGCGTCCTGCAGGGTTTTCTGGGCGTCGGCGACGATCGCCTTGCGCTCGCGAAGTTCGCCGGTGATCGCCTGGACGTCGCTCATGGTGGCGCCGAGGGTCTTGATGTTCTCGTCCGAAAACACCCGGTTGACCCGGTCGAGCGCTTCCACGGTGCGCTGTATGATGAACCCGCCGCCGGCCAGAAGATCGGAGAGGGCGTCCTTCTGGCTGGGGATGCGCGGGATCTGACCCTCTCGCACGGTGTCCCGCAGCAGCGGCTTGGACGGCGTGCCAGCGGTGATCTGGATGTAGTTGACCCCGGTGATCCCTTGCGGTTCCAGCTGGGCGTAGGAGTCGGTGCGGATCGGCACGTCCGGGGTGATCCTGGAGCGCGCCACCACGTACTGCGGGTTGCGGGGATCCAGGAAGATCTTGCTGACGTCCCCGACCTTGATGCCGTTGAAATGCACTTCGCCCCCCGTGGCCAGCCCTCGGACCGGGCCCTGGAAAACGATGTCGTAAACATCATAGTCGTGGCTGAACTTGCGGCCCGCCAGCAGCACCAGGAACACCACCAGGCCGATCAGCAGGATCGCCGAGGCCAGCCCCACCAGGGCGTAATTCGCGTTGCGCTCCATCAGCCCCTGTTTCCCGCCGTCTCGAGGCTCCGCGCGCCGGAAGCGGCGCGGCCCCGGGGCCCATGGAAGTACTCCTGTATCCAAGGATGATCGAAGTGTTCGAGTTCCCGAACCGGGGCCATGGCCACCACCTTCTTGTCCGCGATAACCGCCACCTGATCGGTTATGGCATACAGGCTGTCCAGATCGTGCGTAATCATGAACACGGTCAACCTCAGGCCCCGGGACAGCTCGCCGATGAGGTTGTCGAAGGCTGCGGCGCTGATCGGGTCGAGGCCCGAGGTCGGTTCGTCCAGGAACAGCAGCTCCGGATCGAGCGCCAGGGCCCGAGCCAGGCTGGCGCGCTTGATCATGCCGCCGGAAAGCTCGGAGGGCTTGAGGGCCCCAGTGCCCGCAGGCAGCCCGGCGAGGGCGATCTTCAGATCGGCCAGCTCGTCGATCTCGGTCTTGCTCATCGTGGTGTGTTCGATCATCGGCGCGGCGACGTTTTCCTTGACCGTCAGGTTCGACCACAGGGCGCCCTGCTGGAACAGCACCCCCCAGCGGCGCTCGATGGCCGTCCACACCCGGCGCCGGGCGTAGCGGATGTCCTGGCCGAACACCTTGACCGAGCCGCCCTGCGGCTCGCGCAGCCCGATGATGGTCTTGAGCAGCACCGACTTGCCCGACCCCGAGCCGCCGACCACACCGACGACCTGGCTTCTGGGGACCACCAGGTCCAGCCCGTCATGCACGACATTGTCGCCGAACCGCGACACCAGCCCGCGAACATCGACGGGCGGGCCGGTTTCGTCGATCGGATCCTCGGGTTCGACGCTCATACGTTGAGCTTCATGTAGATAAGGGCGAAGAAGGCGTCGATCATGATCGCCGAGAAGATGGCCTGAACCACAGCCGCCGTCACGTGGCGGCCCAGGGACTCCACGTCACCGCCCACGTCCAGTCCCTGACGGCAGCCGATGGCGGCGATCACAACCGCCATCACCGGGGCCTTCGACATCCCCACCCAGAAGTGATTGATGCCGACGTTGTCCACCAGCCGCTGGAAGAATGTCGTCGGGCTGATGTCGAGGGCCGTCACCGCAACGACCAGGCCGCCGGCAAGACCGGCCAGGGTGGCGACGAACACCAGCAGCGGGATGGTGAGCAGCAGGGCGAGGAAGCGCGGGAAAACCAGGGCGTCGAAGGGATCGACGCCCAGGACCTGCATGGCGTCGATCTCCTGGTTCATCTTCATCGAGCCGATCTCGGCGGCGAAGGACGATGCGGACCGGCCGGCGAGCAGCAGGGCGGTGATCAGGACATTGAACTCCCGCAGGACAGAGACGCCGATCAGCTCCACCGCGAACACCTGGGCGCCGAACTGGCGCAGCAGATTCGCCCCCAGCAGCCCCACCACCGCGCCGATGAAGAAGGTCGTGGCCGCAACGATCGGGATCGCATCCAGGCCCGCCCGTTCGGCCAGGGAGAACGTCGCCGCCCACCGGATCCGTCGGGGATTCCTGATGGCGCGTCCGACCGCGGTCAGCAGATGGCCGTTGAAGACATTGATGTCGACGATGCTCAGGCCGAGATCGACCACCCCATGGCCGATGCGGGCGAGCAGCTCGTAGAACGGCCGGCTGACCGGCTCCGGAGTGGGTTCGCACTGGAGAGCGCTGGACACCATCTTCAGGAGCTGCTCGACCTCGGGCGAGGCGATGATGCGGTCCTCGTGTCCGTGCTGATGGGCGGCGGTGAGGATGCCGTAGGCGCCGGAGGTGTCGAATCGCCCGACCTTAGTCAGATCGATCGTGGCCTCTTTGGCCTCCGCCAGGCCTTCCGCGAGGCGTTCCGACGCGCGCCCCATTTCCACGGCGGTCCAGTCCCCCGTGAGGACGGCGACCACACCATCAGGCGTGGATTCGATTTCAAAATCGGCGGGCTGAGGCATTCGTCGTCGAGATTTCCGGCAAGCGCCCCGCAACGCCCCTCCGCCTGGAAGGGCTACCCCTGGCGCCACCCTAGCAGAGCTCGGGCAAACAGCCAGCAGCGCTGACCGAGCTCGGGGCGAGGCCCGCCGTCAAGCCCGCCGTTCGCGCGGCGCGTGCGCGATACGCAGCAGATTGGCGGCGCCGGGCGCCCCCTTGGGCGGCCCCGCCACGATCAGCACACGCGCGCCGGGGGCCGCCAGGCCCAGATCCGCCGCCAGGCGCGCCGCCTCGTCCGTCATCGTCTCGAGGTCGGGAGGTTGCTCGGCCACGCGCGGCTCCAGCCCCCAGACGAGGCCGAGCGCCCGCGCCACCGCCAGGTCGTGGGTGATCGCCAGCACCGGATGGCCGGGCCGTTCCCGCGCCACCCGCTTGGCCGTTGCGCCGGTGGTGGTGTAGGCGACCAGGCAGGCGGTCGACCGGGCCTCGGCCGCCCGGGTGGCGGCGGCGATCAGCGCGTCGACGTCCTCGTCGGCGTCCCAGCCGTGCTCGGCGCGCATCAGGTCCGGCCAGTTGGGATCGGCTTCCACCCGGCGGATGATGGCGTCCATCATCGACACCGCCTCGCGAGGCCAGGCCCCCACGGCCGATTCGGCCGACAGCATCAGGGCGTCGGCGCCTTCGTAGACGCCGTTGGCGACGTCCGAGGCCTCCGCCCGCGTCGGCGACGGATTGCTCGTCATCGACTCGAGCATCTGGGTGGCGATGATCACCGGAACGCCCCGCCGCCGCGCCGCGCGCACGATGGTCTTCTGGGCCACCGGCACCTCCTCGGGCGCCAGTTCCACGCCCAGGTCGCCTCGCGCCACCATCAGCCCGTCGCTGACATCCAGGATCGCCTCCAGGTTGTGGAGGCCCGCCGGCTTCTCGATCTTGGCCAGGATAGCCGCCCGGCCGCGCACCAGGCGGCGCAGGTCGGCCATGTCGCCGGCCTCCTGCACGAAGGAAAGCGCCACCCAGTCAACGCCGAGGCGCAGGGCGAAGTCGAGGTCCTCGCGATCCTTGTCGGTCAGGGCCGGCACGGGGATCGTCACGCCCGGGACCGCCAGCCCCTTGTGGTCGGACAGCCGTTCCCCGGCGATCACCTCGCAGTCGGCGAAGCCGGCCTTCACAGCCCGAACGGTCAGCCGCGTCTTGCCGTCGTCCAGCAGCAGGTCGACGCCCGGGCGGAGGACGCGCAGCACTTCCGGGTGGGGCAGTTGCACGCGGCGGCTGTCGCCGGGTGTTGGATCCAGATCCAGCCGCAGCCTCTGGCCCGGGGCGATGGCGATCCCGCCGTTTCTGAAGACGCCGAGGCGGAATTTCGGGCCCTGGAGATCGGCCAGGGCCGCCAGCGGCCGGCCGATCTCGGCCTCCGCGTCGCGGACCGCGACCAGGGCGTCGGCGTGGTCCTTGTGCGTCCCATGGCTGAAGTTCAGGCGAAAGACGTCCACCCCCTTGCGGGCCAGCTCGAGCACCATCGTCGGCGCCTGGCTGGCGGGGCCGAGGGTGGCGACGATGCGGGTGCGGCGCTGGCGAATCATGGGTCGGACCCTTGCTCAACGCCGTCCCGCGGCGAAACTCCGTTTCGATAGACCCTCGCGGTTCTAATCGTCAGGGGGTGTCGCCGACTTTCGCCCCCCACGTGCACGCTCATCCGGCTGCGATTCAGCCCGCGGCGGATCGCGCTCACGATAGAGACGCGCAAGACCACGGGTGGCGTGCAGCGCCCAAGCCACGGCCGACTGCTCCCGCCGAACAGCAGTTCCGCCTCGAACGCGGCCGCCAACGTTCGTCGCGAACACCAACTGGGGTGACGAAGCCACAGCCCCGATCGCGATGGAGAAGCGACCGGCGGCGGTTTGCTGTCGCGCCAGGCGCGGCGCAGATGGGCCTGCGCCGCCGAAACGAGCGCGGCGATCGCCTGCTGTTGCGTGGATGGGCTAGCGGTGACCGCCGCCGTGACCGCCGCCGCCATGACCGCCGCCGCCATGACCGCCGCCGCCGAAGTGCCCGCCGCCGCCAAAATGCCCACCGCCGGCGTGGCCGCCGCCGCCAAAATGCC
>JAQGIW010000284.1 GCA_028290905.1 Caulobacteraceae bacterium
GGGGCGATGGGGGGAGGAGGGGGGGCCGGGACGGTGGCGACCGAGGCGGGGGCTATGGGCGGCGCTTGGGTCTGGCCTTGAAATGCCCCCTGAGCCGAGGGTGTGTCGGGGGGCAGGGTCTCGCAGGAGGCGAGCAGAAGTCCGGCGCTGGCCCCGATCAGGGCCTTGAGGGCGATACGCTTATCACCTCGCATGGGCGAAGCTCCTCACGCGATGGGTTCTTTGCCCACGCCTGGGCGAACCCGGCGGCGTCCCAGTACTGGACACAATGCGTAGCCGTTCATGATCGTCCTGACAATCGACGAAGCCGAGAGGGTAGTCTGCCCCGCTTGACTCTCCCGGACTCCGGCCTAGAACAAAAACGGAACAAAAGGAGTCCTCCGGGTCATGTCTCCAGCGGCGCGGTTGGCGGCCGTGCGGGCGCAGGTCGCCGTCCTCGAGGCGGGCGGCGCGCGCGCCCAGGCCGTCCTGCCTTTCGGGGACGCCCGGCTCGACGGGGTGTTTCCCGCCGGCGGCCTGCCGCTCGGCTGCTGGCACGAGGTGGCCGGAGACGGCCTGGAGATCGAGACGGCGGCGGCGCCGGGCGCCTTCGTCGCCAATCTGGCGAGGCCCCTGGCGGCGCGGGGGACGGTGGTGTGGGTGATGCGGCGGGGCGACCTCTATGCGCCGGGACTGGCGGGACTGGGTTTCCCCGTCGACCGTCTGATCCAGGTCCAGGCCCGGGACGAGGCCCAGGCCCTGGGCGCCCTCGAGGACGCCCTGGGAAGCGCGGGCGTGACCGCGGCCATCGGGGAAGTCGGCTCAGTCGATCTGACGGCGGGGCGGCGCCTGCAGCTGGCCTGCGAGCGGCGTGGCGCCACAGGCTTCGTCATCCGCCGCCGGCCGTTTGGCGGACCGCCTCGGAAGCCGGCGGCCAACGGGGTTTCGGGGTCTGCGGCGGCGACCCGCTGGACGGTGACCGCCGCCCCGAGCGGGGAGGAGGAAGGAGCTCAGGGCCAGACCGCCCTCGGTGTCGGGCCGCCGCGCTGGCGCGTGGACTTGACCCGCTGCCGGGGCGGCCGGTCGGGCCAGTGGATCTTGGAGATGAGCGATGGAGCGTATCCTCTGCGTGTGGTCGCCGCGCTGGGCGATCGACAACTGGAAGCGGCGCAACCCTGGCGGCGCGCCGGCTGAGACCCCTCCGGCGAGTCCGATGGCCCTGGTCCAGGCCGAGCGGGGGGTGCGCCGGCTGTATGCGGTGGACGCGGGCGCGGCGGCTCTGGGCCTGTTCGTGGGCCAGAAGGCGACCGACGCCGCCGCCCTGGTCCCCGAACTGGTCCTCGACGACGCCGACCCCGCCACCGACGCCGCCGCCCTCACCGCCCTGGCCGACTGGTGCGCCCGCTTCTCTCCCGCCGTGGCCCTCGATCCGCCGGGCGGCCTCTTCCTGGACATCACCGGCGTCGCCCACCTGTGGGGGGGCGAGAGGACCATGGCGGCTGACCTCACCGCCCGTCTGGCCAGGAACGGCCTGGCCGTCCGCACCGCTATCGCCGGGACGCCCGGGTCCGCCTGGGCCCTGGCCCATTTCGGCGAGCCGGGGGGCGCCGTCCTGGCGCCCGGCGGCGAGAGGGCCGTCCTCGCCCCCCTGCCGGCGGCGGCGCTGCGCCTGGCCCCCGAAGAGGCGGCCCAGATCGTCCGCCTGGGGCTTTCCACGGTCGGGTCCCTGGCGGCCTTGCCCCGGGACCAGGTCACCCGCCGGTTCGGCCCGGGCGTCGTGCTTCGCCTGGACCAGGCGCTCGGCCAGGTGCGGGAGGCCCTGACCTTCCGCCGTCCGCCCACCCCCTGGTTCGCGCGCCTGGCCTTCGCCGAGCCGATCAGCGTCCCGGAGGACCTGGCCCGGGCGGCCCGGGATATCGCCGAACGGCTGTGCGTGCGCCTGGAGGCGGAGGGCCGGGGCGCGCGCCGGTTCGAGCTCTGTTTCCACCGCCTGGACGGCGCCGTCCACCGGCTGATCGTCGGCCTGGCCTTGCCCGGCCGCCACGCCGGGGTGATCGCCCGGCTGCTGATCCCCAAGCTGGAGACGGTGGACCCCGGCTTCGGGATCGAGGTGGTGACCCTCGCCGCCGACGGCGTCGAGCCGCTCTCGGCCCGCCAGGGGCGGCTGGACGAGGACCGCGACGTCGCCCTGGAGGAGGGCGTGGCCCCCCTGGTCGACCGGCTGACCAACCGCCTGGGCGAGGACGCGGTGTGGCGCGCCGAGCCCTTCCCCAGCCACGATCCCGAGCGGGCGGTGCAGCGCCGGCCGCCGCTCTCCCCCGCCGCCGGCTCATCCCCCGGGTCGCCGTCCGGGAGCGGCTGGGATCCTGCGCGGCCGCGCCCCCTGCGCCTGTTCCGCCGGCCCGAGCCGATCGAGGCCATGGCTCCCGTGCCCGACGACCCGCCGGTCTTTTTCCGCTGGCGCGGCGCGGGCCACCGCGTGCGCCGCGCCGAAGGCCCCGAGCGCCTCGCGGAGGAGTGGTGGCGCCACCCCTTCGAGGATGACGAGCCGGGGCGCGTGCGCGACTACTATCGTGTCGAGGACGAGACCGGCGCCCGCTTCTGGGTCTTCCGAGACGGCCTCTACGCCCCCGACACCCACCCCCGCTGGTGGCTCCATGGCCTGTTTGGGTGAGGAAGGGTTTTTATCGCAGATGACGCAGATGAGCGCAGATCGACGTGATCCCAGAACCTACGGGATCATAGGCGCAGCCATGGAGGTTCATGGGGGACTCGGTCATGGCTTTCTTGAAGCTGTATACCAGGAAGCCCTGGCGATCGAATTGACATCATGGTCGATTCCTTTTCGGCGCGAAGCGCCAATAAAAATCACCTACAAAGGCCGAGGTTTACAGGCGGGCTATCGCGCCGATTTTCTGTGCTTTGAAGCGGTCATTGTTGAGATCAAGGCCTTGGCGCGCCTGTCCTTGATCGAGGAAGCCCAACTCATAAACTATTTGAAGGCATCCAACCTGGGTCATGGTCTGCTTTTGAATTTCGGGGCTTTGCGCCTGGAGTACCGACGTTTCATCCTGTCCGAAGCCCATCTGCGTCCATCTGCGTCATCTGCGGATGAAAAAATCCCATGAGCTACGCCGAGCTCCAGGTGACCACGAACTTCGGCTTCCTGCGCGGGGCGTCGCATCCGGGGGAGCTGGTGACGGCGGCCAAGGCGTTGGGGATGGCGGCGGTCGGGGTGACCGACCGCAACAGCCTGGCCGGCGTCGTTCGCGCCTGGGCCAAGGGGCGCGAGATCGGCCAGCGGGTGCTGACCGGCTGCCGCCTCGACTTCGCCGACGCCACGCCCGGCGTGCTCTGCTATCCCACCGACCGGGAGGGGTGGGGACGCCTCACCCGCCTGCTTACCGTCGGCCAGCGGCGGGTGAAGAAGGGCGAATGCGAACTCACCTTCGCCGATCTCCTCGAGCATGGCGAAGGGCAGCTGCTCCTCGTCACGCCCCCACAGGATCTGGACGAGGCCTTCGAAGCCTCTTTGAGGACGCTGGCCGGTGAATTCCGCGGCCGCGTCTGGCTCGCCGCCGCCCGGCCCTATGGCGCGCGGGACCTGAACCGCCTGGCGCGGCTGGACGCCCTGGGGGCCGTGGCCGGCGCGCCGATGACCGCTGTCAACGACGTGCTCTACCACGGGCCCGAACGGCGGCCCCTGCAGGACGTCCTCACCTGTATCCGCGAAGGCTGTTCGATCGAGGAGGCGGGTCTGCGCCTGGAAGCCAACGCCGAGCGGCATCTCAAGTCGCCGGCCGAGATGGCCCGCCTGTTCGCCCGCTGGCCCCACGCCCTGGAGCGCACGCTCGAGGTCGCCGATCGGGTCGGTTTCGACCTCTCGCAGCTGAAATACGAATATCCGGACGAGCCGGTGCCGCCGGGCAAGACCGCCATCCAGCATCTCACCGACCTGGCCTGGGCGGGGGCGGCCTGGCGCTATCCGGACGGGGTGCAGGAGAAGGAGCAGGCGACGCTGCGGCACGAACTCGCTCTGATCGAGGAGCTCGGCTATCCGAACTACTTCCTCACCGTCCACGACATCGTCGCCTGGGCCAGGGAAAAGGGCATCCTCTGCCAGGGGCGCGGTTCGGCGGCCAATTCCCTGGTCTGCTTCTGCCTGGGGGTTACCGCCGTCGATCCTACCCAGCCCGATCACGATCTCCTGTTCGCGCGCTTCATCTCGCGCGAGCGCGGCGAGCCGCCCGACATCGACGTCGACTTCGAACACGAGCGGCGCGAAGAGGTCATGCAATATGTATATGAGCGCTACGGCCGCGAGCGCGCGGCCATCTGCGCCACCGTCATCCACTACCGCCCGCGCAGCGCCATCCGCGACGTCGGCAAGGCCCTGGGGCTGACCGAAGACATCACCGCCGCCCTGGCCGGCGTGGTGTGGGGGAGCTGGGGCGAGGGTCTCCCCGACGACCACATCCGCCAGGCGGGCCTGGACCCGGGCAATCCCGCCATCCGCCGCGCCACGGCCCTGGCCACCGACCTGCTCGGCTTTCCCCGGCACCTGTCGCAGCACGTCGGCGGCTTCGTGCTGACCCAGCGTCGGCTGGACGAGACCGTGCCGATCGGCAACGCCGCCATGAAGGACCGCACCTTCATCGAGTGGGACAAGGACGACATCGACGCCCTGGGGCTGATGAAGGTCGACGTCCTGGCGCTGGGCATGCTGACGGCGATCCAGAGGTCCATGGACATCCTGGGCATCGCCGACATGGCCGACATCGAAGAAGGGGACGAGGCCGTCTACGAGATGCTGGGCCACGCCGATTCCGTGGGCGTGTTCCAGGTCGAGAGCCGGGCCCAGATGTCCATGCTGCCCCGGCTGAAGCCGAAGAAGTTCTACGACCTGGTCATCGAGGTGGCGATCGTCCGTCCCGGCCCGATCCAGGGGGACATGGTTCATCCCTACCTTCGCCGACGCGAAGGCCTGGAGAAAGTGGACTTTCCCGCTCCATCCCAGGAGCACGGCTCCGCCAATGAACTCGAGTCGGTGCTCGGCAAGACCCTTGGGGTGCCGCTGTTCCAGGAGCAGGCCATGCGCCTGGCCATAGAGGCGGCCAAGTTCACGCCTGAGGAGGCCAATGGTCTTCGCCGCGCCATGGCCACCTTTCGCAACCTGGGTACGATCGGTGAGTATGGCGACAAGTTCGTGGGCGGCATGGTCCGACGGGGTTACGACCCCGGCTTCGCCCAGCGCTGTTTTGATCAGATCAAGGGCTTCGGCTCTTACGGCTTCCCCGAGAGCCACGCGGTGAGCTTCGCCAAGCTGGTGTATGTCTCGGCCTGGATCAAATGCCACCACCCGGACGTATTCTGCGC
>JAQGIW010000293.1 GCA_028290905.1 Caulobacteraceae bacterium
GCGGCGCGGCGGGTCGGGAGACAACCCGCGAAAACACCTCAGGTGACGTGGCCGAGTGGCTGAAGGCACCGGTTTGCTAAATCGTCATACCCGAAAGGGTATCCAGGGTTCGAATCCCTGCGTCACCGCCACTTCTGTGGGCTAGAGAGATGCACCTCCTGTCCGCGCGCTAAGTGGCCGGCGACCGGGTGGTCCGGCTCCAAGAGGCCGTCTAGCGCGCGAGCGGGGAGGCGGTTCCTGCATGCGATCGGGTGTGCCGTAGACCGTGTCTGCCGCGGACCGACTTGGCGGCGAGGCCTGGTCGGGAGCTCGCGAGCCTGCAACAGACGGCGTAGGAGATCACGGGGTGGCGGCGCCGAAGACCTTCTTGCTGGCTGTGTTTTTCACGGTGGTCGCGCAGGCCGCGGCTCCGCCAGCCGGGCGTCAGGCGCGACCAGCGCCGGCGCCGATCGGCTCTCTGGATAAGGCGGCCGGAGCGCCGGAGCTCGCCGTCGCCGCGGCGGCGATGTCCCAAGCCGACGCGTTTGAGAACGAGGGCCGCCACCCGGATGCGGAACCTCTTTATCGTCGGGCCCTCAGCCTGCGCGAAAGCAGGCTCGGCCCGGATCATCCCGATACGGCGGTCAGCGCCGAGGGATTGGCCGTGGCCCTCGAGGGGCAGGCCCGGCTCGAGGAGGCCGAGCCGCTGCTCCGTCGCGTCCTCGCCGTTGACGCCAGGAACCCGGGGCCGCCCGGAACGGGGATGGCCCGCCATATCGAAAACCTCGCTGAATTGCTGGGCGAGGAGGGTCGGTTTTCGGAGGCCGAGCCCCTGCGCCGCCGCGCCCTGGCGATCTACGACGCCACGGTCGGATCCGACCATCCGTCGACGGCCTCGGCCTTGGACAACCTCGCCCTCACCCTGCACCAGCAGGGCCGCGACGGGCAGGCCGAGCCGATGTTCCGACGGGCCATGCACATCCTCGAGACGTCGCTCGGAGACACGCATGTCAAGGCGACGATCCCGGCCAAACATATTGCGAACCTGCTTGTGGATCACGGCCGATATCCCGAGGCGGAGAGTCTGTTCAGGCACGCCTTGCGGATCGAAGAAGCCCAGCTTGGGCCCGAGCACCCCGAAACCGGGATCACCTTGAACGACCTCGCGGCGGCCCTGATGGATCAGGATCGCTACGCCGAGGCGGAACCTATCCAGCGGCGCGCCCTGGCGATCCTCGAACACGCGCTCGGCCCGGACCATCCCGACACGGCCTCCGCCCTGGAGGGCCTCGCCCGCCTGTTCGCGGACCAGGGGCGGTTCGCGCAAGCCGAGCCCGTTCTGAAACGGGTGGTCGCGATCCGTGAGGCAAGACTGGGTCCGAACCACCCCGAAACCGTTGCGGCCAACGAGTCCCTGGGGCTGAACGAATTGAACCAGGCGAACTTCGCCGACGCCGTGCGGCGCTATCGGCGGGCCTGCCCACAGCATGTCGTGACGGCGGGCCTGGTCGAACCGGCCGACGACGCCGGCCGGGCTCGCGCGACGCGTTCCTCGAACTGCTTCGCCAGCCTTGGCCTGGCCCTGCGGGGATGGTTCGAGCAAGGCGGCGGCGAGGCCGCCGGCGATCAGCCCGAGCGCCTGACAGGCGAGGCGTTCGAGGCGGCCCAGCGCGCGATCCAGTCCGCCTCCGGCGACGCCCTGGCGCGCTCGGCCGCGCTCACCGCGGCCGCGAGCCGGGGGGCGGGCGAGATGGCCGCCGGCTATGAGACCACCCTTGGAGAGCTCGGCGTCGTCGACGAGGACTTCGCCAAGGCGGCGGCCGAGCCCGGCGCCGGGGGGGTGGAAACGCGGGCGGCCCTGCACAAGACGCGAACCGAGACCCAGGCGCGGCTGGCAAGCCTGTCGGCGTCCCTGCGCGACCGCGTCCCGCTCTATTGGGCCTACCGATCGCCGCAACCGGTGGGGCTGGCCGCCCTGCAGGCCGCCGCCGGCCCGGACGCGGCGCTGCTTCACGCCGGCGAAGGCCTGGTCGTGTGGCTGGCCCCCCCGGGCCAGGACCACGGGCTGGTGTTCGCGGTCAGCAAGACGAAAGTCGCCTGGGCGAGGCTTGGCATGTCGGGCGATGAGCTCCGCACGTCCGTCGCCGGGCTGCGCGCTCAGATCGAGGCTCGCCACAGGCGATTCGACCGACAGACCGCCTTCAGGCTGTACGAGGCCCTGCTGGGCGATCCCGCGATCCAGGCGGTGATCGCCGAGCCGCAAGTGCTGCTTTTTGTGCCGTCGGGCCCCCTCAACAGCCTGCCCCCGAGCCTGTTGGTCACGGCCGCGCCCGAGGGTGGGACGGCGGGCGACACATCGCAGGCCAGCCTGCGCGCAACCCCATGGCTGCTGCGGGCCAAGGCCGTGGCCCTGCTGCCGGCGGTGTCCAGCCTCGAGACCCTGCGGGAACTGATCCCGACCCACCGCCCGGTCGCGGCAGACCCGATGCTGGTGTTCGCCGACCCCGACTTCGCGGGCCCGATGGCCGCCGCCGCGCCGGCGGCGGCGCTGGACACCCCTGACGCCCTGAAGCGTCTACCCCGCCTGCCCGGCACTCGCATCGAGGGGGAGGCGCTCGAGAAGGCCCTCGGCGGGCGCTCGGGAAGTCTGCTTCTGGGCGCACAGGCGTCGAAGGCGCAACTGATGGAGCGCAATGCAGACGGTCGATTGAGCAACGTGCGCGTGCTGGAGTTTGCGACACACGGCCTGGTGGCCGGCGCGGCCAGCTGGGTGCACGAACCGGCCCTGGTCATGTCCGCGGACGCCCGTCCGGGGGGGCAATTGCTGCTCGCGTCCGAGGCCGCCACGCTCAGGCTCAACGCCGACTGGGTGCTGCTGTCGGCCTGCGACACCGCCAGCCCGGACGCTCCGGAGGCCGAGGGACTGTCCGGTCTGTCGCGCGCGTTCTTCTTTGCCGGCGCCCGCTCGCTGCTGATAACTCACTGGTCGGTCCGCGACGACATCGCCGCGCGCCTGATCCCGGCGACCCTGGTGGCGGAACGCGCCGCCGCCGACCTGTCGCGAGCCCAGGCGCTGCGGCAGGCCACCCTCGCCGTTCTCGACGATCCGGCGCTGCACGCCGCCAGCCCCGTCGCCTGGGCCCCGTTCACGCTGGTGGGCGAACCGGACCGGTAGGATCGTAAGGCGCTGCCACGAACACCGTTCACCTCCTGATCGCGGCCAGCGCGACAACCTGTCCATTGCGAATCGCATGCGAACGCTGCCATTGGCCTCCTCGGCACGGGGCAGCAAATGATCGCGGCGAATGGGTTCGCGGTCTGGGGCGCCGGGCCTCTACCTTGGCGTAGAGCGGGTCGCGGCGAACGGGATCGCGGTCCGCACCCCGCGCGGGATTTCCTTCGTCGATAGGCGCGAAGGCCCCCGTCGTCCCGGCCGTTAGCTCTCCTTGGCCGCCGCATCCCCCGAGCTCCCTTTTTCCCTCGAGCCGGCCAAGGCGCCGTTCGCGGACGCGGTGCTGATGTGCGGCAAGTGCAGCCGCAAGCTCGGATCTGACGGCAAGGCGATCCGTAAGGCGCTGAAACAGGCCCTGAAGAGCCGTCGCTGGGGCAAGGTGCGCCTGGTAGAGATGAGCTGCTTCTCCCTCTGCCCCAAGCGTCGCCAGGTGCTCGCCAGCGTCGCACACTGGGCGATCGCCGCCTGCTGGTGATCGACCCCGGCTCGCCGGTGGAACAGGCCTTGGACCATCTGCTCGGATCGCCGTAACTCCGGTCGGCGAGGGTGCAGACGTCAGGCGGGGAGATGAGGGGGCTGACGTTTGGCGGCGTCATCGAAACCGTGGGGTACCGTTGAGCGGAGGCGTGCGGGCCGTTGGCAGACGGAACCCCTGCGCGCGCGCCTATAGTATAACCTCAATATCTTCTGTCATGTGGGCACTTCTTCGGGGCTTACATTGAGCATGACGGATGCCAAATTAAATATAAACACCCAATCTGAACGGTGTTCATCGGCATGTGCGACGTTTTGTCTATTTGTTGTTAACCGCTCACGATGCCAATGGCGACGCACTTCGCCCGTCAGCTGAGTCTGACGTCTGCCATTGGGGAATAAATCATGATTTGTTCTGTCGCTCGCGCTCGCGTGTCCTGTGAACTTGCGCCGGAGGCGGCGAGGCGGTGGGCGGTAACGGGCGCCGCCGTGCTCCTCGGTCTGGTCGGCGCGAGCGCGGCCCACGCTATGACCATCATCCCCGTCTATGATTCCAGCGTCACATCCCGCTCCAACGCGGCCGCGATCGAGGCGGCCTTCGGGCAGGTGGCCACCGAGTTCGACAAGGCGTTCGCACCCGCCGTGACGGTCAAGATCGGCGTCTCCTGGGGCAAGGTGAACGGCGCCTCGATCGGATCGGGAAACATCGCCGCCAGTCGGATGTCCCTGCTGAGCGGGTTCACCTACGCCGACGTGAAGAGCATCTTCCGCGCAGACGCCGCCGCCAAGCCCGGCGACGCGAACATGGCCACACTGGCCGCTCACCTGCCCACGGCCAGCCCGGCCGGATCGCGCGGCTATGCGATTCCCTACGCGGAGGCCCAGGCGGTGGGTTACCTCCCGGCGACCCTTGCCGTCGACAGCGGCTATGTGGGTTTCTCGTCGTCCGCCGTCTGGGACTTCAGCCCGACGAACGGTATCTCCGCCGGGGCCTACGACTTCCAGGGCATGGCCGCCCACGAGATTTCCGAGGTGCTGGGCCGCATCACCGGCCTCTACGGGAGCAACCCTACCTATGCGACGCCGCTGGATGTCTTGAGGTACAGCGCCAAAGGGGTTTCCAGCTTCTCCTACAGCCAGTCGGCCTATTTCTCGATCAATGGTGGCTCGACGAACCTGGGGACGTTCAACGTCACGGGCGGCGGCGACCGCACCGACTGGCGCTCCATCGCGGGCGACGCGCAGAACGCCTATCTCTCGACGGGGGTCAACTACGCTTTGACTGTGGCCGACAGGACGCTGCTGGATGTCCTCGGTTGGGGCGCGGCCGCGCCGACCGTCACCATCGGCAGCCCCGTCCCCGTGGCCAGCCTGACCGGGTCGGGGGCCGGAATGGCCGCGGTACCGGAGCCGACGACGTGGCTGCTGATGCTGTGGGGGATCGCCCTCGCGGGCTGCGCCAGCCGCGGCCGCGCCGCCGCACAGGTCCGCCAACCCGCTTCCATCCGCCGAGCCCGTGTTGGTCGCTGAAGGATGGCGTCCGGCGGCGTTCAGCCGCCGGCGCCGACTTGTCGGGGCGTCGGCCGCCTCCAGGACGAGCCGCACGCGAAACGTTACGCCGCCGTCGTGAGTCACCAGGAGTTGACCCCCGACCTGGGCGATGAGGGAATTGACGAGTCTCAAGGCCGCCGGCGGCCGTCCGATCTTGTGGCAGGCGTGAACGCCATCCATGCAAGCGCCCCGAGAGGGGACGCCAAGTCAGGTTGCGCCCGGCGCCGGTGCGCGCCTCACGGCCCGCTCGCCTTTTGAACAAGGCGCGCGAGGGTGAGCAGTTCGTCCCGCCCAGTGTCGGATACGGCCCCGAAGTCCAAATTCCCCTGTCTCCAGAACACGAAGCGATAGCCGTTGCGGCTGGCGCTTGCCGGCAGCGTCTCGCCGTCGCGTGCCCAGGCGAAGACGTTGATGACATGGGCGCCGTGCCGGTAGACAACGACCGCGGCCCGGCGGCCGTCGACATAGTCCGCGCGTCCGCCCACCAGCTTGTAACCCTGTTCCGCGAAGTCGACGGCAGGCGGCGAGACGTCGGTATGGCCGGCGAACCACGGCTTCACAGTGTGGCGGTCGCTCGACACCACGTCCACCAGATGATCCGACATCATCGAGCGCAGGTGGGCGTTCATCACGTCGCCCACGAGCGGACTGGCGGGCGGCGGCACGAGGGCGAACATCACCAGGGCGGCCGCCATGGCCGTCGCGGCGGAGCCGCTCGCCGCCCCCGACAGGAACCGGAGGTTGGCGCCGACGAAGCGCCCAACGCCCGGCCGATCTCCATCCTCGCGCCGCAGGTTCTCGGTGATGCGCCGCCGAAGAGGGGCATCGGCGCGATGATAGGACGCTTGCTCGCGGATAAGCCGGCGGGTGGCTTCCAGATCCGACAGCAGGGTCGCGCAATCGCCGCAGGTCTCCAGGTGACGTTCGACCTCCACCGAGGCGCTGGCATCCAGCTCGCCGTCGAAATACTCCTGGGTCCGCAGAGTCTCAGTGCACGGCATGAGGAGCCTCCTGCCCGGCGCCGATCCAACCCTGTCTCAACAGGGCGCGCGCCCGAGCCAGGCGCGACATGACCGTGCCGATCGGCGCCCCCGTGACCTGGGCGATATCGCGATAGGACATGTCTTCCATCTCCCGCAGAACAAGGACCTCACGAAACTCCGCCGGCAGCCGGTCGATGATGGCGTTTAGTTGCCGCCCCTGCTGGGTGTGGATCACGGAGGCTTCCGGATCCGGGTCGTCGACGATCAAGCCACGGTCTCCGAGGTTCAGTTCGGCGTCCGCGGGCAGGGGCGCCTCGAGCTTGGCCCGCGTCCGTCCGAAAGCTGTGAGGTGACAATTGCGCACGATCGACAACAGCCACGGCTTCATGTTGTCTCCACGAAACGTGTCGAACGCCCGGAAGGCGCGTAACATCGCCTCCTGAACGATGTCGTCGGCGTCCAGGGGCGGACGCGCCAGACGCCGGGCGAGATTATAGGCCGCATCGAGATGCGGGAGGGCCTGCGCCTCGAATCGCCGGCGCCGGTCACTCATCGTTCCGGTGGGTCCTGGCCTGCATGTCTCTCTGGCGGCTGCCTCAGGAAGGACTCGGCATGACAGGGATTTATTCCCCGGCGGCGAGAATGGCTTCAGCGAACCGTCTTGCCACCGTTCGACTCAGCGACCGACGCAACCCGCGCGAGATTGCCCGCGGCCGGGGCGGTTTCATCCTTCAACCCCTCGCGGAACGCCCGCAAGCCCTGGGCGGCGTCGCCCATCACCGCGGACAGCTTCATCCGGCCGCCGAATACGAGCATCACGACGACCGCGACGATGATCCAATGGATCGGACCGAGACTTCCCATGGAAGCAGCCTTTCTGTCTGGAGGTTGAACCGCTCAGCGTTGGACCAGGCGGGTGTAGAGTTTCCAGGTGGCGAAGCCGAGCACGGGCAGGACGATCGCCAGGCCGATGAACATCGGAAGGCATCCGAGCGCCAGCAGGGCGGCGACCCTCACGCCCCAGGTCGCCATTTCCATCGGATTCTTCGCCACCGCCGCCACCGACGTCATCACCGCGAGCGTGGCGCTGACCGGCGTGTCGACAGCCATCGGAAAGGCGACCCCCATCAATAATAGAGTCGAAGCCGCGAAGGTCAGGCCGGCGAGATTGCCGAAAGCGATCAGCCGCCAGCCTTCGGCCGTGGTGAAGACGATCCTCACGAACGCCGCCGCGCTGGCCGGATGATCCGGTTGGACCGTCAGGCCATAGATGGCCGCGGCGACGCTCATCCAGGCCACGAACAGGGCCACGAGGCCGAGGATGAGCAGGAAAAGCCCAGGTCGGCCACGTCGCCAGAGCCCGTCAAAGCCATGTCGCCAGCTTGCCTCGAGCCCAGCCTCGCGCCGACGGCCGATCTCATAGAAGCCGAGCGCGACAGCCGGACCGAGGATCGAGATCCCGGCGATCAGCGGAAACAGCAGCGGCAGCAGGCGGACGTTGAATGAGATCGCCGCTGCGAAGAACCCGACCAGCGGATAGATGACCGCCAGCAGGACGACGTCGCCCCGGGTCTCGAGGAAGTCCTTCCACCCTTCGGCGAGCGCCCAGTCCAGATCCCGCGCGCTGATCCGGCGAACCTCCGGGCGATGAAACAGACTGGCGAGGGTCGATGGGCGGGGGCTCGCGGAGACCGCCCTGATCGCGAGGGCCGCTATGAGAGCCTTCATGATACTATCCTTCCCGGTTGCGGGGGTTCCTGTGACTCGTCTGCAAGCTTTCGCTGCACCATCCCGCTATTGCACGATGATCGTTTCTTTCATGTTTGGATGAATTCCGCAGAACACCTTGTAGACGCCCGGCTTTTCGAACTTGAATTTGTAGCTGTCGTTCTGGTCGAGGGCGGTTGAGCGGAACAGGCCGACGTCGTTGACGACGGTATGCGGTTCACCGTCGAGATTCTTCCAGGTCACCGTGGTCCCCGCTTTGACCGTCACGGCCATCGGCATGAACATGAAGTTCTTTATGACCACGGTGTTGGGCGTCTGGGCCTGGGCGGCCGCGGAGTCTGCCGCCGAGACCGCGATGAGCAGGCCCATGGCGAAGAGCGCGGCGAAGGCGAGAGGCGCGACAAGGTCGCGCCCGAGTTTGATCCTAGACATGGAGGGGTCCTGAATACTGAGGGTGTATGGAGGTTCGCGGCCTGAAGGTTCAGGCGAGCGTGGTGTCGGTGAGCGAGAGCGCCAGCGGGTGGCGCACGATGTCTACGCTGGTTACCCCTAGCATCTTCGGCAGCTGTTCGCTCGACACCTTCAGGGGCATGGGCCCGGCGCCGTTCCCCGCCGTCGGTTGCGGATAGGCCGTGGAGCGCGCCGTGTGGAAGGTGATGGCGCCTTCCACCTTCGAGACGATCTGGTGGATGTGCCCGTTGAGCACCGTGACTGAACCGAAGCGCCTCAGGTGGCTGAACGCCTGGTCGCCATCGCCGGTCCCCCAGCCCCAGGGCTCGTAGATCGTCCACATCGGCATGTGCGCGAAGACGGCGATCGGCGTGCTGGAGGATCGTCCCTTCAGGTCGGCCGCCAACCAGGCGAGCTGGTCATCGCCAAGGCCCCCAAGGCCGTTCGGCTTGAAGTGCATGACGTTGACCAGGGAGATGAAATGGACGCCCTGATGGTCGAAGCTGTAGTAGCCCCTGTTGTCCGAAGCCTTACCGAAACGGCTGAAATATTCCGCACCCGGACCATCGGTGACATCGTGCTCGCCCGGCGTGGTGTGCAGTTCGGTGACGTTGAGGCGCGACAGCAGCTGGTCGGCGAGATCGAATTCCGCCGGCTTGGACAGATGGGTGATGTCGCCGGTGTGGATGGTCAGCGCCGGCTTGGTCGGCATGGCGTTGACGAATTCGATCGTCTGCTTGAGCGTGCCGGCGACATCGGGGTTGGCGTCCTTGTTGAAGCCGATGTGGGTGTCGCTGATCTGCAGGAACAGCGGAACGCCCGTCTTGGCCGATGAGGACCGCCCGCCGGCGGCCAGGGCGAGGTCTATGGGCGCCAGGACGCCACCGGCCAGGACGAACAGCGTGCCCGCACCCCCGAAGGCGAGGCATTTCAAGGCGCCGCGGCGCGACGGTTCGGACGGAAAATCTGTAGACATTTGTGCCCTCGCGATCAGGATCGGTGGGGCGAGCGCCGGAACATCCAAGGCGCCCCATCGATCGGGTTCGGAGGGAAAGACCGGCAATGCCTGCGATTTATTCCCCGCGCTGCGCTATTTTCGTTCGCCGCCCTGCGATCGGGTCAGGGCCTGCAGCGGGAGGAAGGTGATGAACGGCGCCACCCAGGGCTTCGTGTTGAATCAGACGATGCTCCGCATCAAGGACCCGGCGGCGTCGATCCCGTTTTATCGCGACGTCATGGGCATGACCCTGCTGGACCGCTACGATTTCCCGGGCATGAAGTTCTCGCTCTACTTCATGGGTTACCCCAGCGAACCCGTTCCCGAGGATCGCGGCGCGCGCATCAAGTGGGTGTTCGAGCAGCCGGCGCTGCTGGAGCTGACCCACAACTGGGGCACGGAATCGGATCCCGACCAGCGCTACCACAACGGCAACGACGAGCCGCGCGGCTTCGGCCACATCGGCCTCTCCGTCCCGGACGTTCGCGCCGCCTGCGCGCGCTTCGAGCAGCTCGGCGTCTCCTTCGTGAAGCGTCCCGACGACGGCGCGATGAAAGGCATCGCCTTCGTCAAGGACCCCGACGGCTACTGGATCGAGATCCTCTCGGGCTCCAACCTGCGCGACCTGATCCTGGGCCTCCGGCAATAGGCTCTTGCGATCGCGGCGCACCATGATCTAGCGAAGCTGGGCGCCCATGAGGGGAGGACGGCGATGGCTGGCGTGCTCGGCGATCCCACCCGCGGTCCCGCGCCACCCTCCCGTTCGACGGCGGTTTCGAGATGACCGTGAAGGTCGGTTGAGGGGAGAGAGCCGATGCTGGACAAGGAAACGCTGGTCGCGTTCATGGCGACCTCCAGGCCGGACGCCGCGCGGGCGTTCTTCGAGGGCGGCCTGGGACTGACCTTCGTCGGCGAGCACGAACACCTGGTCATGTTCCGGTGCGGCGCCGCGGAGCTGATGCTGCAGAAGGTGCCGGTCGTGAGGCCTCCTCACGGCACGGCCCTCGGTTGGAATGTGAAGGACCTGCGCGGGACCATGAGGGCCCTCGTCGAGCGCGGGGTGACCTTCGAACGGTTCGAAGGGATGGACCAGGACGAGATGGGCGTCTGGTCGCCCGGGCCCGGGACCGGCGTCGCCTGGTTCAAGGACCCCGACGGCAACCTGCTTTCGCTCAGCGGAACCGGCCAGGACTAGACGCGACGGAATCCGCTTTCGCTGAGCAAGAATGGCAGAAGCGCGCCGACGGCGGCCAGCAGCGCAAGACCCATGATAAGGACGGGCCAGGATCGCGCGCCGATCGGCTGGTAGCGTGCGCGGGACCCGCGAAGCAGGAGGTAGCCCGCCGGCGAGACCTTCATGGCTCCGCCCGCGCCCGAACCGGTCTTCAGCCACGGCAGCCGTGCGCCGCCCCACCCGTAGCGCGCCCTGGCGACAGGGATGACAGTCATGCGTCCGCGGCTGAGCGGCGGGCCGAACACGGTGGCGGCGCTCACCGATTTGCCGATGGTCTCCGCGAGGCCTGCCAGGTCGGGCAGCTCGCCGAGGTCCTGGTGGTGTCTCTCGCTCGCGTTCAACTTCGAAAGTGGCCACATCGGCGCCTCCCGCGGTAGCCCACGCCTGAACAGAGCAACGCTTGAACGTCGGCTTCGATCCCTCGGCCGCAGAACCGGCCCGACCGTTGCGGATCCGGGCTCGTGCCGGCATGATCCCCGATCCTGTGATCGCCGCCGAGGAAGACCCGATGGCTGACGCCGATTGGCTGTTCTCCCTTAGGGGCGCCGAGGCGAGACTGCCTGACGGTCCAGGCTCCATGCGTTTCCGCTATTCGCTCCGCCACGGCACGATGAAACTGGGCCTCTACGCGCCGCGAGGGCAGGACGATCAGACCCCGCACGATCAGGACGAGCTCTATTGGATCGTCTCCGGTAGCGGCTTCTTCCTGAAAAATGGGGAACGCGAGCCGTTCGCTCCCCAGGACGTGATCTTCGTCGAAGCCGGCGCGGATCACCGATTTGTCGATTTCACGCCCGACTTCGCCGCCTGGGTCATCTTCTGGGGGCCGGAAGGTGGAGAGGCCTGAGCGCGTTCGGAAAGCTACAACGGAAGGCCCACGTAGTTTTCCGCCAAGGTGGTCTGGGCGGCGCGGCTGGAGCGGAGGTAGTCGAGTTCCGCGGCCTGCAGCCGGCGCGCGAAGGGATCCATGTCCGGGAAGCGATGGGTGAGGCCGGTGAACCACCAGGAGAACCGCTCGGCCTTCCACACCCGCGCCAGGGCCTTGCGAGAATAGGCCTCCAGCCCCTCGGCCTCGCCCCGGCGATAGAAGCGGATCAGGCCTTCGGCGAGATAGCGAACGTCGGACGCCGCCAGATTCAGCCCCTTGGCGCCGGTCGGCGGCACGATGTGGGCTGCGTCGCCCGCCAGGAACAGGCGGCCGTGGCGCATCGGCTCGAACACGAAACTGCGCAGAGGGGCGATGCTCTTTTCGATCGCCGGCGCCCGGGTCATCGCCTCGGCCGCCCTCCCACCCAGGCGGACGGCGAGTTCGTTCCAGAGGCGCTCGTCGGACCAGTCCTCCAGGCGGTCGTCGAGCGCGCATTGGACATAGTAGCGGCTGCGCGTTCTCGATCGCATGCTCGCCAGGGCGAAGCCGCGCTCATGGTTCGAATAGATCAGTTCGTCGTGGCACGGCGGCGCCTCGGCCAGGATCCCCAGCCAACCGCACGGATAGACTCGCTCGAAGGCGCTGCCGAGCTCGGGTGACAGGCCGGCCCGGCTTACCCCATGGAAGCCGTCGCAGCCGGCGATGAAATCGCAGGCGAGTGTCTGTTCTCCTCCATCGTGTTCGAAGGTCACGAAGGGAGCGCTGCCGTCGATATCGTGCAGCCGCACGCCCTGGGCGTCGAAAAGAAGCGGCGTCCCGCGTTGCAGCCCCGCCTCGATCAGGTCCCTGACCACCTCGGTCTGGCCATAGACCACCACCCCGGCGCCAGTGAGGTCGCGAAGGCCTATGCGGAACATTTCTCCGTCGACGACCAGGTCGAACCCGTCGTGGCGCAGGCCGTGGGCCCGCAGTCTCGAGTCCGCGCCGACCCGTTCCAGCAGGTCCGCGGTTGCCTGCTCGAGGACCCCGGCGCGGATACGCCCCTCGACGTGGGCGCGATCGCGCTGCTCCAGCACCATGCAGTCGATGCCCTCGACATGAAGCAGCTGCGACAGGAGCAGGCCGGCGGGCCCGGCGCCGATGATGGCGACCCTGGTGCGCAAGAAGGCGGTCTCCCGTCCGCTGAAGGCCTCGCCTCCGCCGATGGCCCGAACCCTAGTCCGCCGACCTTGCCGAAGCGACCCTCGCCCCCGTCAGACCAGCGAATCCGGCGATGGTTCGGGACCGGTTTATGTCCATCCGTGACCATCGGCCAGCTCCGCCACGACGTCGCCGCGCAGGAAGCGGTGGGTCGCCATCAGGGACGGGCGCGCGCTAGCGTTAGGGGCGCCGGTGTGCAGTACGCGCATGTCCACGAACCAGGCGTCGCCGGGCGAGCCCGCCAGTTCCTCGAGCTCGAGCGCGACATCCCCCGCGGCGCCGGTTTCCTCCATCAGGCGTGCGCGAGCCTCCGCGCCGGCCGGTGTTTCCGAGTACAGCTCGCGGAAAAAAGGCTCCGTTCGCAGCAGGCGCCGGAGCTCCTTGGCCTTGATGAACCGTCCCTCGTTCAACAGGCGGTGCGAGCCGGCGACGACCAGCGCCCCGCCGCCGCGAAGCTCGATGTCATCGAGGAAGGTGAAGAGCTGCACGTCGGGGCCCCGCCCGCTCGCCAGCCGCGGCGAATCCACGTGCCATTCGTTCGGCACGATCCACTCCTCCGCGTTGGGCAGCGAAAACAGCACCTGCGGCGTTTGAACAGCTCGCGGTCGAACGTTTGGCCATCGAGCAGCGCGCCGACCACCGCCAGGAGCGAGGTCTCGATCAGCGCTTCCACCTCGGGATGCTTGGCGCCGATCGCCTTGGCGTTCGGGCCCGAGCCGGCCATAGGGGCCTCGGCGCATCGCCCAGACGCCACGCGCCGTCCTTCCAGAACCCCAGCTGCTCCAGGCGTCGTAGCACCGCCCCGCGCGCGCGGCGCACCCGCTCGATGCACAACAGTCCTTCGATGTGCAGGACGCCCGTGCGGTCGAAGGCGTAGAGCTGTTCGGGGGGAAGGATCGAAGTCTGGGCCACGGCCGTCTCCTCGAGATGAAGACGCCCCGCGGCAAATCTCCCGCCCTGACCTTGAAGTCCGGACGTTCAACCTACCGCGGTTGTAACCCGCGGCCACCACAAGGCGCGGTGAACGATGGGACGAGAGCGCCGCCGCGCGCCAGCCCGGTCAAAGGCGGCGCTTCGTGCCTTCCGCCGGTGGCGAGAGGGCGCCGTCGGACCCCGTGGCCGTGTATTCATGCCCCCTCGATCAAGCTCCACACCCAGACTGTCGCCGATAGACACGCCAGGGGGATGAGCATCTTCGACAGCTTCAGGATGTCGAACGCGCGATGGAGGCGCGTCCAGGCGGGCGCCTGCGGCGCGTGCTCGCCGCCTGGGAGCCTGCTCCGATCTCAATCAGCATCTTCCAGCCGGCCGGACGCTTCCCGGCGGCCAAGGGGCGCTGTTCGTGGACCATCTGGCCGCCGACCTCCGTCGCCACTTCGCCGCGGGCCCGCGCAAGTCGGCGCCCGCCCATCGACTGAGCTAAGGTATTTCGTCTTCGGTTCAAGTATCCGGCAAATGTACTAGATATTTCATGTTCTGATCTGCAATCGGAGGTCAATTTGCCGCAGCTCGTCCAATCGAACCCTTTTCTGAGGCGGAGCGTCTCGGGATCAGGCCGCTGAACAGCGCGGCTTCATCGAAGTGTCATGGCGCGCGAGACTCTCGCGTCACCTTTGAAGCCTTTATCCCAGGCGAGCGGCCCCCTTCTGCGGGCTCGAGATTGCAATTTCGGGAGCACGAGGGTCGCCAATAACAGGGCGTAACGATCCATTTAGCCTGTCGTGTCGATCGTTAACATGCCAATTCTTGTACAAGCTGGCCGTGTAACATTGGGTAACCAAGTTTATCAAAGTGGAAATCAGTCCGTTTTCAGGATGTAAAAAGTTGAAAGCATCGCAATAAAGGAATTGATGACAGTGATTACGTCATTTTTCCTTGATCACGCGGTCGGGACTGAGTAAGACCACTCCACTGACTGAGTGAATCAGGTGGGGCAAATGAAAAAGATTGTTGCAACAGTAGCGCTGGCCGTTTTCGTCGGCGCCCTCGCCGCGGCGATAAGTCTTGTGGGCTTCGGCAGCGCACCGGGCCCGGAACGCGCTTCGACCTACGCCGTCAACGGATCCCAGCGGGCGCAGGTGGATCAGGTAGCCACGCACTTCAGGGACGGGGGCGCATGGTTCGTCTCCGAGACGGTCACCGGGAGGGACGCCGGCTGCGCCGCCGCCCTGGGACGCGCGGGGGTGGTTCTCACGATCCTCGGCCTCGCCGGGTTCGCCATCGTGCTGCGGATCCGCCTGCGAGCCGAAGGGCTGGTCCAACTCAGAGCCCGCTGAGCCTCGAGGTGAGTGGAGTGTCCAGGATCGATCGTGGAGTCTGCGGCGACGGGACCGCAGAGAGGTGCGGGTCCCGCCGCGCAGGGCGTGGAGGAGGGGCGGCGCTCCTGGTCGCGATCGCCGCCCTGACCGCCTTTCCCGCTATGGCCAGAGTGGTCGAGAAGCGGCGGCCGCCCGTCGGCGAACGCGTGCCCTCGGTCAGTCTCTACGACGCGGCCGACTGGAATGACGGCAAACAGGACGAGGCGGCGCCCTGCATTCGGAAGAGCTGTCCCAGTGACGCCTTCGCCGGCCGGAGCGGCTTTGGCCGGCTCCCCGAACCGGCCAGCTGGGCCCTGATGCTGATCGGCGCGGGTGGCGTGGGCGCCTTGGTCCGCCGCCGCCGGGGCTTGCCCTCCCGAGTCTAGGCGAAGGCGGGCCCGCTCGCGACAGCCCGTTCGCCGCGGACCAGCCGGCCGGGCGTCTCGCCGGTCCATGCGCCATTCTCGAAGGTTACCACGCCCGACTTCATCGTCGTCCGGTAGCCGCGTGCGGTCTGCAGCAGGCGCACGCCACCGGCCGGCAGGTCCTGGACGATCTCCGGCGGGCTGAGGTTCAGGGCGCTGAGATCGATGAGGTTGATGTCGGCCAGATAGCCCGGGGCCAACACGCCGCGGTCCCGCCAGCCGACATGGCGGGCATTGCGCTGGGTGTAGCCGTGGACCAGCGTCTCCAGGGGGATGGTCCGACCCGCCTTGTCGCCCCGGCTCCACAGCGCGAGCGTCGTGGTCGGGAAACTTCCGTCGCAGATGGTGCCGCAATGCGCCCCGCCGTCCGAGAGGCCGAAGAGCGTGTGGTCGGCCGTCATCATGCCGTGCGTCGCAGCCAGGTCGCCGTCGGCGTAGTTGATCAGCGGCATGTAGATCAGGCGCCGCCCGCCCTCTTCGAGGAAGACCTCATAGGCGTGTTCGGCAACCGGCCGGCCGGCGCGGGCCGCCTCCGCAGCTAGCGAGCTTTCGGCCGCCGGCTCGTAGTCGACCGGATCGGTCATCCGGAACATGCGCTCGAAGCCATGGGCGAGCAGTTCGGCGAAGCCCTCCCGGTGGTCGCCGCCGTGCTGGCCGAGAATTTCGGCTTTGACCTCCGGGTCGGACAGGCGCGCCAGACGTTCGGCGATCGAGGACGAGGTCTGGGCGATCCGGCGGTAGGTGGGGGTGAACAGGAAGGGGCTGGTGGTCGCCGCGAAGCCCAGGATGGCGCCGATGGGGCGCGGGGCGACCTGGGCGCTGACGTCGAGTCCTTCGGCGTTCATCCGCTCGATCTCGTCGAAGATATGACGCCAGCGGCCGGGAGCCTCGTCGGTCTGCTGCACGGTGAACGACAGCCGCCGGCCTGCTGTCGCCGCCAGGTGGCGGATAAGCTTCAGCTCGGCGTCCGCGAAGTCGTCGTCGGCGGTGAGATAGGCGTCGGAGATCATCTGGATGACGCCCTTTCCCGACCGCTTCAGGGCTCCCACGATGCCGGAAAGCTCGCCTTGCGAGGCGGTGAAGGTGCCGATGTTGGCGCCGCCTCGGGCGCGGTGCGCGTAGGTGCGCGAGGTGGAAAAGCCGAGCGCCCCCGCTTCCAGGGCCTCGAAGGTCAGGCGCTCCATCTCGGCGATCTCGCCCTCGGTGGGGGCCTCGGTGTGGTCGGCGCCGCGCTCGCCCATCACATAGGCGCGCAGGGCCGCGTGGGGCATGTGGGCGCCCAGGTCGATGGCGTAGCGGCGCCGACCGATGGCGTCGAGGTAGTCGGGGAAGCTCTCCCAATCCCAGGTCAGTCCCTCGGCCAGCGCCGCGCCCGGAATGTCCTCCACCCCTTCCAGCAGGGCGATCAGGAAGTCGTGCTTGTCGCTCCGCGCCGGCGCGAATCCGACGCCGCAGTTGCCCATAGCCACCGAGGTCACGCCGTTGATGGATGACGGGGCGAGCTGGGCGTCCCACGACACCTGGCCGTCATAGTGGGTGTGGATGTCGACGAATCCCGGGGTCACGTGGGCTCCCTCGGCGTCCAGGGTCCGCTTCGCCGGGCCGGAGACCGCCCCGACCTCGACGATCAGCCCGTCCCGGATCGCCACGTCGCCGCGAACGGCGGGGGCGCCGGTTCCATCCACCAAGACCCCGTTCCTGATCACCGTGTCGAACATCGTCCACGCTCTCCCTATTCCGCCGCCATCAGGGCCGGCGCCGCCTGACGCCCGCGCACCAGCTTGCCGGGGAGGGCCCCGGTGGGCTGGCCCTCGCGATAGATCACCACGCCGGACTTTATCGTCGCCACATAGCCGTCGGCATGCTGCATCAGCCGTCGCGCGCCGGTCGGCAGGTCATAGACCATGTGCGGCGCGTGCAGGCGCAGGCGGTCGAAGTCGATGACGTTGATGTCGGCGAGGTAGCCGGGCTTCAGCCGCCCGCGGTCGAAGAGGCCCACCGCCTCGGCGGTGTCGCGCGTCTGGGCGCGGATCACGGTGGCGAGATCCAGCTTCGGCCCGCGCGTACGGTCGCGGCACCAGTGGGTGAGCATCGTCGTGGGCAGGCTGACATCGCAGATCGCCCCGACGTGCGCTCCGCCGTCGGAGAGCCCGCTCAGGGTGTTGGGATGTTCCAGCATCTCCCGGATGGGCTCGAGGCTTCCCTGCGCATAGTTGGCGAGCGGGAAGAACAGGAAGGCGCATCCCTCGTCGCCCAGGAGGGCGTCGTAGACCAGTTCGTCCGGATTGACGCCGAGCCGCTCGGCCCGGGCGCCGAGGCTGTCGGCGGGATCGGGCTCATAGTTGGGCGGATCGCCGAGTTCGAACATTTTGTGGTGACGGCCCGCCAGGGCGTTGATGAACGGATGGCCTCTCATGGGCGCTTCGGCCAGCAGCCGGGCGCGGCAGGTTGGATCGCGCATGGCGGCGACCTTCTGCGCCAGCGGGAGGTCCTTGATCGGCTGGAAGGAGGGACGGGTGATGAAGGGATGCACGGAGCCCTGCAGGCCCAGCATGATCCCCACCGGCCGCCCGGCGACCTGGGCCTTGATCGGCACGCCCCGGGCCACTGCGTCGTCCACCAGGGCGAGCATGTCACGCCAGCGGTCCGGCGCCATGTCGGGCTGGACGAGGCTGAAGCTGAGCGCCTGGCCCGAGACCGCGGTCAGGTCGCACATCAGCCCGAACTCCTCGTCGAGATCGGTGAAGTCGGACGCCACCTGGATCACTCCCGCGCCCGCCTCCCGCAGGCCCCGGGCGATCCCCACCATCTCGTCGCGCGCCGCCCCCAGGGTCGGGGTCAGGTCGCCGTCGGCGGTGCGGTGGATCATGGTGCGGCTGGTGGAGAAACCGAGCGCGCCGGCGTTGACCGCATCGCGGGTCAGCTCGCCCATGCGCGCGATCTCCTCGGGGCTCGCCGGCTCGCGCTTCGCGCCACGCTCGCCCATCACATAGACCCGCAGCGCCCCATGCGGCACCTGGGCGGCCACGTCGATGTCGCGTGGCAGGGCGTCCACGGCGTCCAGGTATTCGCCGAAGCTCTCCCAGTTCCAGGTCAGGCCCTCGTGCAGGGCGGCGCCCGGAATATCCTCCACGCCCTCCATCAGGCGGATCAGGGTGTCGCGGTCGGCGGGGCGGGCGGGGGCGAAGCCGACGCCGCAGTTGCCCGCCAGCACCGTGGTGGCGCCCAGGGTGGAGGAAGGGCTCATCCGCGTATCCCAGGTCATCTGGCCGTCGTAGTGGGTGTGGATGTCCACCCAGCCGGGCGTGACCATGAGCCCACGGGCGTCGATCTCCTCGCGGCCGGTCCAGGCGCCAGCGCCGACTCCCACGATCCGGCCGCCGTCGACGGCCACGTCCGCAACCACCGGCGCGCCGCCAGAGCCGTCGAACACCGTGCCGCCTCGAACGACCAGATCGACCGTGGCCATGACCTCGCTCCCGCGTGCAAGTTTCTTGCGCCGACGATAGGGCGCCCGGGCCCCGGCGTGAACGAAAATATCCCAAAGGATACGGAAGTAGGCGGCCTATGCCGTGCGAGGGTCGGGTTTCAGCCGTGACGTCCGCGACCCTAGGTCGCTGGGCCCGTACGCCGCTCGTTCTTTGCCGCCGGCGGTTCCCGGGTTAGACTTGCTTCAGTTTTGGTGGCGTTGAGTTTCGTTTAAATCTTAAGTTTCCTGTCTCATTCAGGTTTCAGACGGAATTCATCAAGCGTCGGACGCGTTCCGAGGTTTCGTCGTGGATGAATATACGCAGGTGCGCGCCGCACGCGTGCGTTCCGTCTACGAGCGCCTGACGGGCGCCTCCCTTATCACCGTGGTCAATGGGGCGCTGATGGCGGCGGTGCTCGAGCGACGCATAGCGTGGACCTGGCCCTGGCTGTGGCTGGGGCTGGTCGTCCTCCTGGCGGCCGCCCGCATCACCTCCGGTCGGGCGTATCTGCACGACGCGGGCGCCGCCGATCGTCTGCACGGGTGGGAGACGATCGTCGTCGCCGGCTCCTTCCTCTCCGGAGCGCTCTGGGGTGTCGGCGCGGCCTGGCTGTTTCCCGCCGACGAGACCGGCCAGTGGCTGTGGATCTTCCTCATCGCCGGCATGTGCGCCGGCGCCGCCACCCTCCACGCCGCCCATGCGCCCACCGCCATCGCCTACATCGTTCCAGCCGCGGCGCCGCTGGCCGTGCGGCTCGCCCTGGTGGGGCGGTCGCCGCAGCTGGCGGCAGCGGCGATGATCGTGGTCTTCGTGGTCGCCGTCGGCTTCATCATCCTCCGCTCCAGCCGCCAGTTCGGTCAGGTGTTCGCCCTGCAGCTCGACGTCGAGCAGCGCACCCTCGACCTGGACGAGGCCAACAGCCGCCTGCGCGCCGAGATCGAACAGCACAGGAGCACCGAGGCCACCCTGCGCCAGGCCCAGAAGATGGAGGCCCTGGGCCAGATCACCGGCGGCATCGCCCACGACTTCAACAACCTGCTGACGGTGATCACCGGCAACCTCGACCTGATTCGCCGGCGCGCGCCGGAGACCGAGGTGGTCCTGCGCCTGGCCACGGCGGCCACCCACGCGGCCAAGCGGGGCGCCGACCTCACCGGCAGCCTGCTGTCCTTCGCGCGCAAACAGGCCCTCCACCCCGAGCCGATCGACGTGAACGTGCTCGTCCGCGACTTCGCCCAGTTGCTGCGGCGCGCGGCCGGCGAGACCGTCACCCTCGAACTCGACCTCGCCGCCGATCCCTCGACCAGCTATGCCGACGCCGCCCACTTCCAGTCCGCCCTGCTCAACCTGGTGATCAATGCCCGCGACGCCATGCCGGGCGGCGGCCGCGTGCTGATCTCGACCGGCAACATGGCCCAGAATGACGCGGGCATGGACGAAGGGGCGCCGGGCGACGCGAACGGAGCCGTCGTCGTGCGCGTGAGCGACACCGGGACCGGCATGGCGCCCTCCGTGGCGGCGCGGGCGTTCGAGCCGTTCTTCACCACCAAGGAGGTGGGCAAGGGCAGCGGCCTGGGCCTGAGCCAGGTCTACGGCTTCGCACGGCAGTCGGGCGGCTACGCCGCCATCGAGAGCAAGGCGGGTGAGGGGGCCTCGGTCTCCATCATGCTGCCCGCCCGCGCCGGCGGCGCGCCTGTGGACGGCGCCGCCGGCGCCTCGGGGGCCCGACGCCTGCCAGCGGATGGGCCGGTGCGCGTGCTGCTGGTCGAGGACGACCTCGAGGTCCTCTCGATCCTGCGCCAGCAGATGGTCCTAGGCGGCTGGTCGGTCGTTCCGGCGCAGGACGGCCAGACGGCCCTGGCCCTGCTCGAGGCCGATCCGGCGATCACCATTCTGGTGACCGACGTATTGATGCCCGGAGGTCTCAGCGGGATCGACCTGGCGCGCGCCGCCGCCAACGCCCGGGCGGGTCTGCCCATCCTGCTGATCTCCGGCAACCCGGGCGCGGCCCTCGCCGAGGACGGCGCCGACGAGGCCGAGTTCGCCCTGCTTCGCAAGCCGTTCAGTCACCAGGAGCTGATCGAGCGCGTCCTCGCCGCCATCGGCGCGAGGAAGGGCGGGGAGGCGGCGCCCCGGGTCAGCGGCTGAACGGGGCGACGATCCTGGCCGCGGCGCGCGACGCGTCATTCTCCGTCGACCGGGCGGCGGCCTGGGTCTTCGGCGCATCGCCAGGGGTCGACGCCGACGCCTTCACCGGGAAGGTCACGGTGTCGACGGCCGAGGGATCGTCGCGGAGCTTCACGAACAGCCTCCCGTCGGTCGGATGGGGCACGGTCACGACCGAACCGGGGAAGCCGTCGGGGATCCGAACCACGTGTTCGAACGCCGGATCGTTCGACAGCGCGTCCAGCAGGAACAGGTCTGCGCCGATGAGCTTGCAAGGCCGTTCGCGGTCGGCGGGACACTTCAGCGCCTCGAGAGTCGGCAGGCGAACGAGGGTGGCAAGCGGTTGCCAGTCTCCGGCCACCCCGTCTTCGACGATGCGATAGCGTAGGCGTCCGGCGGCCGAGGAACCGAAGGCCCTGCCGGTGTCGAGGGTGGCGATCGCCACCTGGGAGTCTTCCAGGGTCAGGCCGTTCGACAGCGTGAGCGTGGTGGTGAAGGCGCCGCGGGGCGTCTCCACCTGGACCGCCTCATGGCCCGAGAACGACGCCGGAGACTGGGAGCGGATCGAGAACGTCAGCACTTGGTTTCGCGCCACGGCGTCCCGATCCGTGAGCTGGATCCGGCTCGCCGGCCCCGAGGGCTCTGCCTTGACGCTCTTGGCGATCAGGGTGACCCGGGGGCGCGGCGCGGCGACGGAAGCCCCGACTTCCAGAAGCCGCCCGTCCTTGAGCGCGACCCTGGCCCTGTCGGTCGCGCCCTCCGTCAGCCGATCGTCGGGCCGACCGCGGGTGGCGAACAGAGGCAGTTCGCCGCCGTCCTGAGGCTTGGCGAACGGGTCGGGCCGGTAGTCCACGCCCCTCAGGGTCAAGCCGTCCACTTCATCCAGGCGGCTTCCCTCAAGCACGCCGAAGGGATCGCCTTCGTGGACCGTGAAGCGATCCAGGCGGCTGGGCTCGGCGAAGGTGCGCAGGGCGACAGCCTGGGCCTGCGCCCGACCGAATGACTTCACGAGCAGCGTCAGGGACCCGGAAGGCGTCTCGCCGGCCGGCGTGGTGACCACCAGTTCGTCGGGGTGGATCGCCTTCCAGTCCGCCTTGGCCGTTTCGCCGGACGCTTGCCGCAGCATGACGTCCTCCACGCAGGCCGCGCCAGGCGCGTGCAGGCGAACCTCGCCGCCCCGGCCGCCGATCAGCGCCTGCCGATCGTCGTCGGCGATCCGCCAGGGCTCGTCACGCGCGGACTGCATGTGAAAGGTGGGGCCGACGTAGGGGTCGAAGCCCCACGCGCCGCGCACCGATCCCTCCACGGCCTCACCGAACCGGCTGGGGTCGAATCCCGAGGTGTCGGCGACGAAACCGCCCTTTTCCGGATCGGCCTTGAGAGGAAGGTCGAGGGTCTTGCCGTCGGAGGCCTGCAGCCGAAGGACCAAGTCGTGCGCGTACGCGGTGGCGAACACCAGCGGCGCGCCATCCGCCGGCAACACCAGCGGGGTCTGGTCGGCGCAGTAGGCGGCGCCCGGTTCGGTCGGTTGAAGAAGAGGCGGCAGAGGCGGCCCGACCGCCGGCAGGGCCGTCACCAGCACCGATTTGGGATTGTGGAACGATGGCGGCGAATTGAGGAAGATGGAAACGTTGTCGCCCTGGCGCGTCGCCAGCGCCGGCAGGTACTGGTACTGCGCGGTGTGCACCGAATCAAAGATGCGCACGATGTCCATGACCGCGCCCACGTAGGGACTGTAGGCTCCGGCGCCCGCCTGCGGGGCGAAGGTCAGCTGCTGCACCAGGTCGGCCATGGATCCCGTCGTGAGCGTCTGGGCGATGGAGGGGTTGTGCTCGTCGCTGAGGACAAGGGACTCCTGGCCTTGCGTCAGGCAGGAGGCCTGCTGCGCCGCCGGCTTCTGCAGGCAAGGTGAGTCGAGCTTGATCGCCAGGCTACGCGCCAGCAGCGGAGCCACTGTCTTCAGGCGCTCAGGGTCGGAGAGGCTGGTCTTGTGGACTTCCGACAGGTAGGCCTCGAGGCGCGCACGATCCAGGCTCGCCTGGTTGAGGTCCTGCGAGGCGCGGACGAAGGCGCCTGGGCGGCCGCGGACCCCCTTGACCAGGGTCTTGAAGTCGCCACCGGTCTCCGGGGCGAGAAAGAGCAGGGCCTGCTGCGCCCCTTTCGGGACAGTGATCTTCAGCCCCGCCCCGGCCTTCGGCCTCCAGGTTTCCAGGCGGAAGAACCAACTTTCCGGCGGAGGATCGGTCGCCCCGCGTAGAAACGCCACAACCAGCACATAGTGCGCCGACTGGCCGGCGGGGAAATCGGGCTTCACCCATAGCTGGTCCCCTTCCGCGAGATTGGGGGCCTCCGCAATCGGCAACGTCTTTCCGGCGCGGGTCACGGTGACGTCGAGCGTCGGGCCGACGAGATCAAACGGCGGCGGGTCGGCCGTCGCTGGGGCCGCGATGGCCAGTGGCAGGGTTGCCACCAGGAGAACGAACATGAGCGCGCGCAACACCATCGCAAGCCTTGCCGTTTGAATCAGGCAGATCCAGGTCGCGGTACGATCCGGCCTGTATGATAGGGGAGAGCGACCACCGGCGCCACGCTCGCGGGCCGCGCCGACCGCCACGCGCGTTTCAGGTCAGCGAGCCGACGATCGAGGCGCGCTGCGAGAACTCGATCCAGTTCCCATCTGGATCGCGCACCATGGAGATCCGCGCCGTGGTTCCTAGGGTCACGGGGGCCAGGGCCTCGCGCCCGCCGGCGGAGAGGACGCGGGCATGCTCCTCGTCGACTTTGAAGACCTGGAAAGTGACGTAGCGCCAGCCGGGACCCGCTACCTGGGCGTCGGCCGGCGCATCGCCGGAAGGGTCCAGCAGGATCAGGCTCTCCCCGGCCCGGAACGCCGCCGCCGCCGCCGCTGTGGGCTCCTCGGTGAGCCCCAGCGCGTCGCGGTAGAAGGCCCTGTGAGCGACGAGATCGCGCACGATCAGGCGAATGGCGATCTGGCTGACGCCGTCGAGGCCCGGCGGCGCCAGCCGCAAGCGGTTGCCGTCGGGATCGACGAGGTCACTCGGCGCGGCCAGGCCCGGGCGGGCGATGATCAAGGCCCGATAGCCGCTCGGCGGGGCGGCGGGGAGGGGATCCGCGTGGTGATTGATCTTCACCACCGAGCCGTTGGCGTCGTGCCGGTGCTGGTCGTGGCCCGGCCTGATCTTCAGGAGATGGTCGAAGCGGACGCCGGCCTCGCCCTGCCAGAAGGCCAGCATCGCGGCGAGGTTGTTCGTGGAGAGCCCGATGTCGATACGCGGCTTGGCGAGGTGCATGGTCTGGCGCCTTCCCTTTCGCCCCCCGGCGCGGCAATAACGTCGCCATGCGCCCCCAATGCGGCAGGTGGGGCGGCGCGGGAGGGACGCGATGAAGGCGGCGGTCTACTACGAGAACGGTGATCCCGGCGTCCTGCGCTACGAGGACGTCGCCGATCCGGCGTGCCACCCCAAGGGCGTGGTCATCAAGGTCGAGGCGGCCAGCATCGAAGGCGGTGACACCCTCAACCGCTGGCGCGGCGCCCTGGCGACCCGCCCTCACATCGTCGGCTATCAGGCGGCCGGCGAGGTCGTCGCGGTCGGGTCGGAGGTCACGAACCTCAGGCTCGGACAAAAGGTGGCGACCACCGGCGCCTTCGGCTCGCACGCCGAGCTGCGTGCGGTTGCGGCGCGCACCGCCTGGCCGATACCGGACGGCTTCGATCCGAAGCTGGCCTCGGTCATCCCAGTCACCTTCGGAACCGCCGACGACTGCCTCTTCGAGTTCGGGCGCCTCAGGGCCGGCGAGACGGTCCTGGTCCAGGCCGGCGCGAGCGGTGTGGGCGTGGCCGCGATACAGCTGGCCAAGCGGGCGGGGGCCACGGTCATCGCCACCGCCTCCAGCGACGAGCGCCTGGAGCGGCTCAAGCCCCTCGGGCTCGATCACGGGATCAACTACAGGACCGAGGACGTGGTGCAGACCGTCATGCGCCTGACCGACAACAAGGGCGTCAACCTTGTGGTGGATTCCGTCGGGGGCTCGACCCTGCAGGGCTCGATCCTCTCCCTGGCCTATCGAGGACGCGTTTCCATGGTGGGCGCGGCGGGGCGCGAACCGATGCAGGTGGACGTCTCCACCATGATGGGAGGGAACCGATCTCTCTCCGGGGTGTTCCTGGGGGCTGAAATCGCGACGGACAGGGTTCACAACAACATCCAGCGCCTGATCGACGAGGCGGCTAGGGGCGAGCTCCAGGTGGTCATCGACAGGACCTTCCCCCTGTCGGCGGCGGCCGAAGCTCATGCCTATATAGAAAGCCGCCAAGCGGTGGGACGGGTGTTGCTCATTCCGTAGGGCGTTCGAATTCATTGGACTCGCCCCGTGGGTGGGCCCCCGCGGGGGCCGCCCCGGCGCCGGTCGTCTGCGTGATCAGCCTTCGGCCCTTGGGGACCCTCGCCATGCCGCCCTCCGACGACGCCCCAGCCCCCGACACTTTCGCGCGCGCCTGGGCGCCCGATCTAACCCTGCAGGCCCGCTACAAGAGCGTCAGGGCGGCCAGTCTTGCGCTCGCCGCGCCGTTGTCCCCGGAGGACCAGCAGGTCCAGTCGATGCCGGACGCCAGTCCGGTCAAGTGGCACCTCGCCCACATGAGCTGGTTCTTCGAGACCTTTCTGCTGGCGCCGTGGCTGGCGGACTACGCGGTCTTCGACCCCGCCCACCGATACCTGTTCAATTCCTACTATGAGGCCATCGGCGCCCGGCATCCCAGGCCGGCGCGCGGGCTGCTCACCCGGCCGACCCTGACCGAGGTGCTGGCCTATCGCGCCCACGTCGACGCCGGCATGTCGCGGTTGCTGGCCGAGCCCCTGGATCGCCCGGTTCGCGAACTCCTCGCCCTGGGGTTGGCGCACGAGGAGCAGCACCAGGAGCTGATCCTGATGGATATCCTGAACCTGTTCGCCGCCTCGCCGCTGAAGCCTGCCTATGATGCGCGGCAGCGCGCGCCCGCCCTCGCCAAGGCGGGTAGAGGTTATGTCGACCTCCCAGGGGGCGCCGTCCGCATCGGCGCCGGGGACCAGGACTTCGCCTTCGACAACGAGACTCCTAGGCATGAGGTCCTGCTCGGGCCCTACCGCCTGGCCGACAGCCTGGTCACCAACGGCGAATGGCTGGCGTTCATGGACGACGGCGGCTACCGGCGGCCGGAATTCTGGCTCTCCGACGGCTGGGCGCGGGTCCAGGCCGAGGGCTGGGAGGCACCGCTATATTGGGAACGCCATGACGATGGCTGGCGGGCGATGAGCCTGGCCGGCCTCGCGCCGGTCGATCCCGACGCCCCGGTGGTCCACATCAGCTTCTTCGAAGCCGCCGCCTTCGCCGCCTGGGCCGGCAAGCGCCTGCCCACCGAGGCGGAATGGGAACACGCCGCCGCGACCCGGCCCGAAGCCTTCGCCCAGTTGTTCGGCGAGCTCTGGCAGTGGACCGCCAGCGCCTACTCGCCGCACCCGGGTTTCGCCCCCGCCGCCGGCGCCGTCGGCGAATACAACGCCAAATTCATGGTCGGCCAAATGGTCCTCAAGGGCGCCGCCCACGCCACGCCCTCCGGCCACAGCCGCCCGTCCTACCGCAACTTCTTCCATCCGCACCAACGCTGGATGTTTGCCGGCCTGCGCCTGGCGAGCGATGCTCCGGCCGCGGAAGGAACCGAAGCCTTCCGCTTCGATGTGCTCACCGGACTCTCGGGGGCCCGCCGGCGCCTCCCCGCCAAGTGGTTCTACGACGCGGCGGGGTCCGAGCTGTTCGAGCGTATCACCGAGCTGCCGGAGTACTATCCGACCCGGCAGGAGACCGCCCTGCTGGTGGAGATCGCGCCGGAACTCGCCGCCCGCATTCCGGCCGGCGCGACCCTCGTGGAACTGGGCAGCGGCGCGAGCGTGAAGACGCGCCTGCTGCTGGACGCTGCGCCCCAACTGGCCGCTTACGCCCCGGTGGACATCAGCGAAACAGCCGTCGCCGCGGCGGCGGCGGCCATAGCGCGGGACTATCCGTCCCTCAGGGTAAGGCCCGTCACCGCGGACTTCACGCGCACCTGGGGCGAGGTTGGCAGGGCCGACGGGCTCGTCGGCTTCTTCCCCGGCTCCACGATCGGCAACTTCACCCCCGACGAGGCGGTGGAGTTGATGCGCGGGGTCCGCGATCGGTTAGGGCCGGCCGGCCTCTTCATCGTGGGAGCCGACCTGGCCAAGGATGGAGAGACCCTGACGGCGGCCTACGACGACGACGCTGGGGTGACAGCCGCTTTCAACCTGAATCTGCTCGCCCGCATCAACCGCGAACTTGGCGGCGATTTCGACCTGGGCGGCTTCGCGCACCGGGCCGCTTGGAACAGGATGGAGGGTAGGGTGGAGATGCACCTGGAATCCCTGCGTCCTCAGACCGTGACAGTGGCCGGGACGCGGTTCTCATTCGTGCGGGGCGAGACGATCCACACCGAGAATTCCTACAAACACACCCCCGAGGGCTTCGAAGCCCTCGCGGGGCGAGCGGGGTGGCGCGTGGCCAAGGCCTGGACCAGCCCCGCGCCCTCGGTCGCGGTTTTCCTACTCACGCCGCAGACCTGAGCGCCCAAGGAGGCGCCGGATGGCGCGCGGCGGGCCGGGCGCGGCAGGGCAGGGCAGGCGGCCTCCCCCCTGGGCCGCCCTGGCTCGCCGGCGCTACTGCGTGCCCTTGGGCTTGCGGCCGCCGCCCTTGGAGGCGGATCCGCCCTTACGGCCGGCGTCGGCCGCCAGCGTACGGTCCTGGGCGAAGCTGCGCTTGTCGCTGGGCACGCTCGCCCCGCCTCGGCGGGCGATTTCGCGTCGCCGCTCCGGGTCCATGGCGGCGAAACCGCGGCGGCTGGGCTTGTTTCCAGTGTCGGACGTCATTGTCATCGGGGATACTCCTGAACTTTGGGTCCGCGTGGATCCATCGGGATGGGCGATGGCGGGCCCCCGGCCTTGGTGTCGGATTTCGTCGGCCATTCAATTCACTCGCTTGGAACGGGCTACGCCTCGGGTCCCTCCGGAACGTCGGCGTGACCGTGGGGTTCCCGGAACGTCAGGCGACCGCCGGCTGGCCCGTCTTGACGGCCAGCGACAGCGGAAGCGTCACGCGGGCGCTGAGGCCTCCGTGCGGCAGATTGCGCAGGACCACGTCGCCGCCGTGGCTGCGGGCGACCGCCCGCACGACCGCCAGTCCCAGCCCGATGCCGCCCGTTTCGCGGCTGCGCGAGCTCTCGAGGCGGCGGAAGGGTTCGAAGACACGTTCGATTTCGGATTCGGGCATGCCGGGACCGTCGTCGTCGACTTCGATCACCGCCATTTCCCCCTCGGTGAAGACGCGGGCATGGGCCGAAGCGCCGTACTTCAGGGCGTTGTCCACCAGATTGGCGACCAGGCGCTTGAGGGCCAGGGGGTCGCCGTCCACCACCACCCGGTCGGCGTGCTCCACGGCCGCATCCGCGCCGGTCAGGGCCGCCTCGTCCATCACCGTTTCCACCAGCGAGGCCACCTCCAGCTTTCGCCGGTCCCGCGGCGTCGCGGCGTCGCGCACGAACCCGAGGGTCGAGGCGACCATGGCCTCCATCTGGTCGACGTCGGCGACCAGTTTCGATCGCAGGGGATCGGGTATGGCCTCGATGCGGAAGCGCAGGCGGGTGAGGGGGGTGCGCAGATCGTGCGCGATGGCGCCGATCATGGTGGTGCGGTCGTCCACATAGCGGCGGAGGCGTTCCTGCATCTCGTTGAACGCCGCCACCGCCACAGCGACCTCCGCCGATCCGCCGATGTCGAGGGGCGGCGCCCGGGGATCCCGGCCCAGGCGCTCCGCGCCCGCGGCCAGGGCGCTGATCGGGGCGGCCAGACGCCGGGAGAAGGCCCAGGCCAGGGGCGACACTGCCGCGGCGGCCAGGGCGGAGACCAGCAGCAGTCGCTCCTGCCAGGGATCGAAACCGAACGCCGCCTTCGGCTGGACGAGGAGCCACCGGCCGTCGGGCTCGCGCACGCCGATCTGGAAGCGGCCGAACAACAGAGGCTCCGGACCCGAGGACTCCGGCCGGGGCCGGCGCGGACGATGAGGTCCGCCGAAGGCGATGATCCGCGGGCCGTGCTGGTAGATCACCACGGAGGCCGGCCCCACCCCGAGGCTCCGCGCCAGGGCGTCGCGGAACATCAACCGGTGTCGCCCCAGCGCGTCGCCAACCGGCGGCGCGGGACCGTAGCCGGTGGTCAGCACGGCGTCGGACGACCGCGCCGGCTCCGCCCCGCGCGAGCGGATCGCCTGGAGCACGTCGCCGACGGTGTAGATTTCCGGGGCTGGCGGCGGAAGGCTGAGGATGACCACCATCGCGGCGGTTTGCGCCGCGATCAGCGTGGCGATCACCAGACCGAGCGTCTGGACGAACAGCGGCAGGCTCAGCCGCAGCTTCATGAGCTGCGCGTGACTTTCGGCGTGAACAGATAGCCTTCGCTGCGGACCGTGCGGATCAGTTCGACCGCGCCGCCGCTATCCTCGAGCTTGCGCCGCAGGCGGCTGATCTGGACGTCGATGGCGCGGTCGAAGGCGTCGGACTGAGGGCCCCGGGCGAACTCCAGCAGCTGGTCGCGGGTCAGGACGCGCTGGGGCCGCTCGACGAAGGCGCGTAGGAGCGAGAACTCTCCGCTGGAGAGGTTCACCACCACGCCGTGGGGCGAGCGGAGTTCGTGCCGCACGAGGTCCAGCCGCCACCCGGCGAACTCGCAGGCGGCGCCCAGCGCGTCCTCGGGCGCGCGCGGCTCGCGGCGCCGGCGCATCACCGCTCGCACCCGGGCCAGCAGTTCGCGGGGATTGCATGGCTTGGCCAGATAGTCGTCGGCGCCCAGCTCGAGTCCGACGATCCGGTCGGTCTCCTCGCCCATGGCGCTCAGCATGATCACCGCCGGGCCGTCGGGCTTGGCCAGGCGCCGGCAGATGGCGAGGCCGTCCTCGCCCGGCAGCATGAGGTCGAGCACCACGAGATCGGGACGGCGCCGGGTCATGGCCCGCTCCATCTCGCGTCCGTCGGCGGCGGTCTCGACCTCGAACCCGTGCCGCGCGAGGAATTCGGAAATCACGTCGCGCAGCCCCGGATCGTCGTCGACGACGAGGATGTGCTCTTGCGGCGGGGCGTCTTCGATGACGGGGTTCGGCATGCTCATAAGTCCATGCAAATAGAGTCGCGCGCGGGCGCGCGGATGTCCATGTTGAAACAGCCTCGCAACAGGGCGTGGTCTTCGCCGCCCTAGGCGAGCGCCTCGTCGGAGACGAAGGGATTGGTCCGGCGCTCGGCGCCGAAGGTCGAGACCCGCTCGTGGCCAGGGACAAAGGTCACGTCGTCTCCCAGCGGCCACAGCCGGCCGGTGATCGAGGCGATCAGGTCCTGGTAGCTCCCGCGCGGAAAGTCCGTCCGGCCGATCGAGCCGGCGAACAGCACGTCCCCGACCTGTGCGAAGCGGGCCTGGCGATGGAAGAACACCACGTGGCCCGGCGTGTGGCCCGGACAGTGGTAGACCTCGAACGTCGTCTCGCCGAGCGTCACGGTGTCGCCGTCGGCGAGCCAGCGATCGGGGGTGAAGCTTCGCGCATCGGTCATCCCGTACCGCGCGCCGCTCGTGGCGATCTGGTCGATCCAGAACTGATCGTCCGGGTGGGGCCCCTCGATGGGAACGCCGGTGGCTTCCTTGACGGCCGCCGCGCCGCCGGCGTGGTCGAGATGGCCGTGGGTAATCCAGATCTTCTCCAGGGTCAGGCCCTGCTGGCGCACCACCTCGAGCAATCGCGGCACGTCGCCGCCGGGGTCGATGACGGCCGCTCTGCGGGTCTTCACGCACCAGACGATCGTGCAGTTCTGGCGCAGCGGCGTGACCGGCACGACCAGGGCCTTGATTGGTGGCTCAACGCGGGTTTGGGCGTCCATCAGGCTCCCCTCGACAACATCGTTCCTTTAGATGGGCGCGCACCCATGCAAAAGACACCCGAGTCGGGGCGCCTGACTTCGACCGGGTGGTCGGCTAAGGTCCGGCTGTCTGACGAACCCGCCTTCGATCCCGCCATTCGCCACCACACCGACCCGTTCATCTACCTGTTGAAGAAGCGCTGATACTTTCTTTGGAAACCTGAGACGCTGACACATGACGACGATCGCCTTCATCGGCCTGGGAAACATGGGCGCCGGCATGGCGGCCAATCTCGCCAAGGCGGGCCATGATGTCCTCGCCTTCGACCTTTCGCCCGCGGCGCTGGACCGCGCCCGCGGGGCGGGGTGCCGCATCGCCGCCTCCGCGGCCGAGGCGGTCGGCGAGGCGGAAACGGTCATCACCATGCTGCCCGCCGGGGCTCACGTGCGGCAAGTGTGGACGGAGTCCGTGATTCCGGCGGCGCGCCAGGGGGCCCTGCTGATCGACTGCTCCACCATCGACGTGGACAGCGCGCGCGCCGTCAGCGCCGCCGCCGTCGCCGCTGACAAGGGCCTGAAGGCCGCGGACGCGCCCGTCTCGGGCGGCATCATGGCGGCCGAAGCCGGGACCCTGGCCTTCATGGTCGGCTGCGAGACGGAGCAGGTTCCAGCCGTCGAGGCGATTCTCACCCCCATGGCGCGGGCGGTGATCCACGCCGGGGCGGCGGGCGCCGGCCAGGCAGCCAAGATCTGCAACAACATGCTGCTTGGCATCTCGATGATCGGCGTCTGCGAGGCCTTCGCCCTGGCCGAAAAGCTTGGCCTCGACCCCTTGCGGTTCTTCGAGATCGCCTCCAAATCGTCGGGGCAGTGCTGGTCGCTGACCAGCTACAGCCCCTGGCCCGGCCCCGTACCGTCCGCGCCATCGAATCGTGGTTACGAAGGCGGCTTTCTAACCTCGCTGATGTCCAAGGACCTCAAGCTTGCGCAAGAGGCGGCGGCCAAGGCGGGCGCGACGACGCCCCTGGGTTCCGAAGCCCAGGCGCTCTACGCCCTGTTCGAAGCCCTAGGGTATGGCCAGAAGGACTTTTCGGCCGTATTGCAATTGATGCGGGGGCGGCTGGCGGACCTTTAGGGCAACCGCAACCGCTCCCATCTGTGGAAGGTGAGAGAGGTTATGGACTACAAGGCTGCCTTCAGGAACGCCGTCGAACAGGTGCGGGGCGAGGGCCGCTATCGTGTGTTCGCGGACCTCAAGCGCCATCGCGGCCACTTCCCCTACGCCACCTGGAAACCGCCGGCGGGCGAGCCCCGCGATGTGGTGGTCTGGTGCTCCAACGACTACCTCGGCCAGGGCCAGAACCAGGTCATCCTGGAGGCCATGCACAAGGCCATCGACGAGGCCGGGGCGGGCTCGGGCGGCACGCGCAACATCTCCGGAACTACATGCTATCACGTCGAGCTCGAGCACGAGCTGGCCGACCTGCACGGCAAGGAAGCGGCCCTGCTGTTCACCTCCGGCTATGTCTCCAACGAAGCGACGTTGGCCACCCTGCAGAAGATCCTCCCCGGCCTGATCATCTTCTCGGACGAGCTCAACCACGCTTCGATGATCGCAGGCATCCGCAACGGCGGCGGTCCGCGCAAGATCTACAGGCACAATGATCTGGAGCACCTCGAAAGCCTGCTGGCCGCCGCGCCCGCCGACGCCCCCAAGCTGATCGCCTTCGAGAGCGTCTATTCCATGGACGGCGACATCTCCGACATCCGGGCCACCGCGGCTCTCGCCAGGCGCTACGGCGCCCTGACCTACCTGGACGAGGTTCACGCCGTGGGCCTCTATGGCGCGCGCGGCGGCGGGGTTTCCGAGCGCGACGGCGCGGCCGATCAGATCGACATCATCGAGGGCACCCTCGGCAAGGCGTTCGGAGTGATGGGCGGCTACATCACAGCCACCGCCGACCTCGTGGACGCCATCCGCTCCTACGCCAGCGGCTTCATCTTCACGACCTCCCTGCCACCGGCTCTCACCGCGGGGGCGGTGGCCAGCATCCGCTGGCTCAAGGAACACAACGAGGTCCGCGTCCGTCACCAGGAGCGCGCCGCCACCCTCAAGCGCCGCATGCTGGCGGCGGGCCTGCCGGTGATGCCGTCGGTCAGCCACATCGTGCCGGTGCTGGTGGGCGACCCGGTCCACTGCAAGATGATCTCAGACATGCTGCTCACCGACCACGGGGTCTATGTGCAGCCGATCAACTATCCGACCGTGCCGCGCGGCACCGAGCGCCTTCGCTTTACGCCGACGCCCTTTCACACCGACCCGATGTTCGACGACCTGATCCGGGCGATGGAAGCCCTCTGGGCCCGCTGCAACATCCAGCGCCTGGGCGGCTACGCCGCCTAGCCGCGGTCAGACGCGCCCGCGTTCTCGTTGTGCGTGGTTGATCGGCGCGGGCGGGGGTTTATGTAGGCCCAATCTTCACATGGAGAGTCGGCCTTGAGCTTGCCCGCAGAGGCGTCGATCGACGCCGCCGATAGGTTCTTCACCGCCGATCTGGCCGCCTCGGACGACGCCGTCGCCGGGGCGATCGGCCGCGAACTGCGCCGACAGCGGGACCAGATCGAGCTGATCGCCTCCGAGAACATCGTCTCGCGCGCGGTGCTGGAGGCGCAGGGCTCGGTCCTGACCAACAAATACGCCGAGGGGTATCCCGGCCGCCGCTACTACGGCGGCTGTGAATTCGTCGACGAAGTCGAGATCCTGGCCATCGAGCGGGCCAAGGCGCTGTTCGGCGCCGCCTGGGCCAACGTCCAGCCCCACTCCGGCTCCCAGGCCAACCAGGCGGTGTTCATGGCGCTGATGAAGCCCGGCGACACCTTTATGGGCATGGACCTGGCCGCCGGCGGCCACCTCACCCACGGCAAGTCCGTCAACCAATCCGGCAAGTGGTTCAACCCGGTGCCCTACACCGTCCGCACCCAGGACCAGATCATCGACTACGACGCCCTGGCCGAGATCGCCCAGGAAGCCAAGCCCAAGCTCGTCATTGCGGGGGGCTCCGCCTACAGCCGGTCCATCGACTTCGCCCGCTTCCGCGCCGTCGCCGACAGCGTGGGCGCCAAGCTTATGGTGGACATGGCTCACTTCGCCGGCCTGGTCGCCGCGGGCGTGTTCCCCAATCCCGTCCCGCACGCCCACGTGGTCACTACCACCACGCACAAGACCCTTCGCGGCCCGCGCGGCGGCATGATTCTCTCCAACGACCTGAAGCTGGCCAAGAAGCTCGATTCGGCAGTGTTTCCCGGCCTGCAGGGCGGCCCGCTGATGCACGTCATCGCCGCCAAGGCTGTCGCCTTCGGTGAGGCCCTGACCCCGGAGTTCAAGCTCTACGCCCGCAGGGTGATCGATAACGCCAGGGTCCTGGCCGACACGCTCGGCGCCTCCGGTCTCGCCATCGTCTCGGGCGGCACCGACAGCCACCTGATGCTGGTCGACCTGAGGCCCAAGGGCGTCACCGGCAAGGCGGCAGAAGCCAGTCTTGAGCGGGCCAACATCACCTGCAACAAGAACGGCATCCCCTTCGATCCCGCCCCTCCGGCCGTGACCTCCGGAGTGCGCCTGGGGACACCGGCCGGCACCACCCGCGGTTTCGGCCCGGCGGAGTTCCGCCGCATCGGCCAGATGATCGCCGAGGTCGTCGACGGACTGGCGGTGAACGGCGAGGAGGGCAACGGCGAGGTGGAGGCTCGGGTGCGCCGGCAGGTGTTGGACCTCACCGCCCGCTTCCCCATCTACGCGTGACCGGCGCTCCGGAGCACGATGACGCAAGGCCGATGCGCCTTGTGTCTGACATCGGGCTCCAGATTCAAAGTGGAGAGCCTGATTTGAGGTTTCGGAACGAAATCATCAGGCTCGCGCCGGGGAGGGGGTGAACTCTTGCGCTGTCCCTTCTGTGGCGAGCCGGAAAGTCAGGTCAAGGACAGCCGTCCCTCGGAGGACGGCGCGGCCATCCGCCGGCGGCGCCTCTGCCCCGAATGCGGCGGCCGGTTCACGACCTTCGAACGGGTTCAGCTGCGCGAACTCACCATTCTCAAGCGCTCGGGGCGGCGGGCGCCCTTCGACCGCGAGAAGCTGGTGCGCTCGATCACCGTCGCCACCCGCAAGCGGCCGGTCGACCCGGAACGGATCGAGCGCATGGTCAACGGCATCGTCCGCCAGCTCGAGAGCCTAGGCGAGACCGAGTTGGCTTCGCACGTCGTGGGCGAGATGGTCATGAAGGCCCTCAAATCCCTCGATGACGTCGCCTATGTCCGCTACGCCTCGGTCTACCGCGACTTCCGCCAGACCGAGGATTTCGCCCGCTTCCTAAGTGCGGAGGGCTTCGGAGACGACGGCCTCGACCCGGAGGCCGGGGACCGGGAGGCAAGCGACCACGGGGCGCCGGAGCTGGATCCCAGTCCCGGCCGGGCCGCTTGAACGCCGCGCGTCAGGCCCGGTCCGTCGCGCGCCTCGCGGCGGTGCAGGCGCTCTACCAGATGGAAACCGCCGGAGCCGGGGTGGAGGCGGTGATTCGCGAGTTCCGCGACCATCGCTTCGAGTCCGATCTCGAGGGCGAGCCGCTGGCCCGCGCCGACGAGCCCTTCTTCGCCGCCCTCGCCCGCGGCGTCGTCGGCGCCCAGCGCGAGATCGACGCGGCGATCAGTGAACGGCTGGCGGCGGGCTGGCGGCTCGAACGCCTGGACGCCACCGTCCGCGCCATCCTGCGCTGCGCCGCCTTCGAGCTGCGTTTCCGCAGGGACGTGCCGCCAGAGGTGGTGATCAACGAATACCTGGAGATCGCCAAATCGTTCTTCGGGGGCGCGGAAGCGGGCTTCGTCAACGGAGTCCTCGATTCGATCGCCCGTGATGACCGACTCGCCGGATGAGTTCGCCTGGATCGCCCGGCTCGCGCCGCTGACGCGGGGCGATCCGCGCGCCCTTGGCCTCCTGGATGACGCCGCCGTCATCCCGGGCCGCCCGGGATTCGACCTCGTCGTGTCCAAGGACGCCATGGTCGAGGGGGTGCACTTCCTCCCCGATGAGCGCCCCGACCTCGTCGGGCGTCGCCTGCTGCGGACAAACCTCTCCGATCTGGCGGCCAAGGCGGCGGAGCCGTTCGGCTATTTCCTGATGACCGCCTGGCCCTCCGACCGGTCGTGGGCGGATCGTGACGCCTTCATCAGGGGGTTGGCGGAGGATGGCGAAGCGTTCGGCGTCGCCCTGCTCGGCGGCGACACCGTGCGCGCGGCCGGTCCTTTGACGCTCAGCGCCACGGTGCTGGGCTGGTGCCCAGCGGGGACCGCGGTGCTTCGCTCGGGCGCGCGGGCCGGGGACGTCGCCGTGGTCCTGGGGACCATCGGGGACGGCTGGCTGGGCCTGCGGGCCGCACGCGGCGAGGTCGCCGACCCCGATGGCCGGCTGGCCGCGCATTATCGCACGCCGACCCCGCTCTTGACCCTGCGCGAGGGCCTGCGCGCCTTCGCGAGGGCCGCCGCCGATGTGTCCGACGGACTTGTCGCCGACCTGGGGCACGTGGCGCGGGCCAGCGCGCTGGCGGTCAGCCTCGATCTCGCCGACCTGCCGCTGTCGACGGACGCCGCCGCCTGGTGCGCCGCGCAGCCCGATCAGTCGGCGGCGCTGCTGGCGCTGGCGACGGGCGGCGACGACTACGCCATCGTCTGCGCGGCGCATCCCGCCGATGTGACCTCCCTCGCGCGCATCGCCGCCGAATACCGGGTCGCGTGTGCCCGCGTCGGCGTCTTCGAGGTTGGGGAGGGCGTGCGCGTGACCCTTGCCGGGCGCGCGGTCAGGGTCGCCAAACCCGGCTGGAGCCACTAGGCCGGAAGCGCCCCAAGGTCGCCCCGGCCAGTCCCCGCTTGCTTTGAGGGGTGCGTTTTGGCAGTTAGCGCCGCACGGCGGGCGTTGGGACGGACGTACGCCCTCCCGCAGGGAGATTCGCGGCCCGCGCGCCAATGTGGCGATCAGGGTTCCGGCGCGACAAGACAAGGCAAGGGGAGTTCCTTCTGATGGATTTGGTGCTGTTGCTGGTCATCGCGGCCGGCCTGTTGGCCGTGCTCTACGGTGTCGTGCAGACGGCGGCCCTGCTGCGCGCCTCGCCCGGCAACGCCAAGATGCAGGAGATCGCCGCCGCCATTCAGGAAGGCGCTCAGGCCTATCTGCGCCGGCAGTACACCACCATCGCCATGGTCGGCGTGGTGATCCTGTTGGCGATCTTCTGGCTGATCGGCTGGACCGAGGCGGTGGGCTTCCTGATCGGCGCGGTGCTCTCTGGCCTGGCCGGCTTCGCCGGCATGCTGATCTCCGTGCGCGCCAATGTGAGGACGGCCCAGGCCGCCTCCGAAAGTCTCGCCCGCGGCCTCTCCCTGGCCTTCCGCTCCGGCGCGGTCACCGGCATGCTCGTGGCCGGCTTCGCGCTGCTGGGCGTCGCCGGCTACTACGCCGTGCTCACCAATGTCCTCGGCCTGGAGAACACCAGCCGGGACGTGATCGATTCGCTGGTCGCCCTCGGCTTCGGGGCCTCGCTGATCTCCATCTTCGCCCGTCTCGGCGGCGGCATCTTCACCAAGGGCGCCGACGTCGGCGGCGACATGGTGGGCAAGGTCGAGGCCGGCATTCCCGAAGACGATCCTCGCAACGCCGCCACCATCGCCGACAACGTGGGCGACAACGTCGGCGACTGCGCCGGCATGGCCGCCGACCTCTTCGAGACCTACGCCGTGACCACCGTCGCCACCATGGTGCTGGCGGCGATCTTCTTCCGCGGCCTGCCGGAAGTCTCCAACATGATGCTCCTGCCGCTGGCCATCTGCGGCGTCTGCATCGTCACCTCGATCGTCGGGGCCTTCGCCGTGCGGCTGGGCAAGAGCGGGAACATCATGGGCGCCCTCTATCAGGGTCTCATCGTCACCGGTGTCCTCTCCATCGGCGCGGTCTGGTGGGTGATCAAGTCCCTGGTGCCCGCCGACGGCGTGCACGTCGGGGATCGTCTGGTCAGCCAGAACGAGCTGTTCTACTGCGGCCTCGTCGGCCTCGCGGTCACCGCCCTCATCGTGGTCATCACCGAGTACTACACGGGCACCGGCTTCCGCCCGGTGAAGTCGATCGCCAAGGCCTCGGTGTCGGGTCACGGCACCAACGTGATCCAGGGCCTGGCGATGTCCCTCGAAGCCACCGCCGCCCCGGCGCTGGTGATCATCGTCGGCATCGTGATGACCTATCAGTTCGCGGGCCTGTTCGGCATCGCCATCGCCACCACCACCATGCTGTCGCTGGCCGGCTTCATCGTCGCCCTCGACGCCTTCGGCCCGGTGACCGACAACGCCGGCGGCATCGCGGAAATGGCCGGGCTCCCCAGCGAGGTTCGGGTGTCCACCGACGCCCTGGACGCGGTCGGCAACACCACCAAGGCGGTGACCAAGGGCTACGCCATCGGCTCGGCCGGTCTGGGCGCCCTGGTGCTGTTCGCCGCCTACACCCAGGACCTGAAGTTCTTCTCCGCCAACCCGGACAAGTTCCCCTTCTTCAACGGCATGGGCGGCGTCGCCTTCGACCTCTCCAACCCCTACGTCGTGGTCGGTCTGCTGTTCGGCGGCCTGCTGCCCTTCCTGTTCGGCGGCCTTTCCATGACTGCGGTGGGCCGGGCGGCGGAGGCGGTGGTGGCCGAGGTTCGCCGCCAGTTCCGCGAAAACCCGGGCATCATGACCTATGAGGTCAAGCCGGAGTACGGCCGGGCCGTGGACATCCTCACGCGGGCGGCAATCCGCGAGATGATCGTCCCCTCCCTGCTGCCGGTGGCCTCGCCCATCCTGCTGTTCTTCGTCATCCAGGCGATCGCCGGCAAGTCGAACGCCTTCTCGGCCCTGGGCGCGATGCTCATGGGGGTGATCGTCACCGGGCTCTTCGTCGCCATCTCAATGACTTCGGGCGGCGGCGCCTGGGACAACGCCAAGAAGCTGATCGAGGAAGGCCACTACGGCGGCAAGGGCTCGGACGCCCACAAGGCGGCCGTGACCGGCGACACCGTCGGCGACCCCTACAAGGACACCGCCGGCCCCGCCGTGAACCCCATGATCAAGATCACCAACATCGTCGCCCTGCTGCTCCTGGCGGTGCTGTCACACCAGGCGTAAGTTCCGCTCATCCCCGCGAACACGGGGACGGGCGGGGGTTAGTGCTGGTCCCTACGGCCCTTGCCGGCCGTGGGAGTTGGGGTTGACCTCGGGCTGCGGCAGGGCGCCGGCGGCGCTGACGCTGCCGAGGAGCTGCTCGAGCACGGTCATCTCACGTCCGCGGGTCGGGGTTTCGCGGTTGTTGTAGGCGATCACCCGCCCGTCCTTAAGCGTGAAGATGTTCACCGCGGCCACCTGGTCGTCGCTCTTGCTGAACGAGATGGCGACCACGTCGCGCTTGTTCACCCGCGGATGGTAGAAGGCCGTGTGGCTCGACACCTGCGAGATGTAGTACCAGGTGTTCTTGTCGAAGGTGGACACCGTCGTCGGCGATCCCAGCCTCGCCAGGACGGTGGAGCGTGTGTCCCCGCCCACCTTCACGTCGGAGGGTGAATGGTCGACGGCCTGGAAGCCCTGGTAGCTGTTCACCGGAGAGCAGGCGGTGGCGGCCATCAGGCTGAACCCAAGAACGCTTGTAATCACGGTGGCTGCTGCGGCCTTGCGGAACATGATCGATCAACTCGCTCTGGAAACGGCGCGGACGGCTTTGTCCTACGGCTGCCGCGCGATGAATTCAACGGCCGCCAAGGGAGCCCAATCCCGCGGCGAAAACGAGGCTGAAGCCCGGTGTTCACCCAGCTGCTATCGAAATCCCCCGCCCGCAAGGCCGCGGAACGCCTCTACGCCGCCGCCGCCGCCCAGGCGCGGGCGCCGGCGATTTATGCGCGCATGGACGTTCCTGACACCGTGGAGGGGCGCTTCGAACTGCTCACCCTGCATTTGATCCTCCCGATCGACCGCCTGAAGGACGGACCGGCCGGCGCCGCGGCGGTACGGCAGATCCTCTTCGACGTCTATGTCGGCAACCTCGACGCCGCCCTGCGCGAGATGGGCGTCGGCGATCTCGCCGTGGGCAAGCGCATGCGCAAGCTGGGCGAGGCCTTCTACGGCCGCGCCCGGGCGTGCGAGGCGGCGTTCAAAGTCCTCCCAGAGGCGGGGCCTCTGGAGGCGGTCCTCGCCCGCACCGTGTTCGAGGCCGCGCCTGGCGCGGAACCGGCGGCCCTGGCGGATTATCTGCGGCGCTGTCGCGAATCGCTCGCGGGCGGCGACGTCGAAGCGCTCGTGGCCGGTGCGCCTTCGTGGGCCGAGACGTGAGCGAGGCGTGGCCATGGGGACGGCTTGTGGCCTGGCCGGCGCCGCGCGGCCCGGAGCGGCGCCTGACCCTCGAGGCCGGACCGGAGGCTCGCGCCCAGATCGCCCGCGACCTTGATCTCGAGGACGTGCAGCGCCTCGGCGCCTCCATCGTGGTCAGGCCCTGGCTTGACGGCATGGAGATCGAGGGCCGCGTCGAGGCCCTGGTGACCCGCCTCTGCGGTGTTACCCTCGACCCCTTCGACGTCGTCATCGAGGAGCTCCTCAAGATTCGCCTGGTGCCGGAGGGCAGCCCCAACGCGCCCCAGGCGGAAGGCGAGATCGTCGTCGACCTCGAGGCGGAGGATCCGCCGGACGAAGCGCCCGGCGAGGGGGCCGACCCCAGCGCCTACGTCGTCGAGGCCCTCGCCCTGGCGCTCGATCCGTTCCCGAGGAAGCCGGGCGTGGTGTTCGAGCAGCCGGAGGAGAAGGACCCGATTTCGCCTTTCGCCGTCCTCGCCGATCTCGTCAAACGCCCGCCGTCGGAGTGACGTGAGGCAGCCGTGGCAGCGCGTGGCGGGTTGCATCGATGGCGCGCGGCTGTATCGTCCGCCTGCCCTGCCTCCGGGAGGTTTGAAGGAGCCGATATCGACGCCGTGGCCGACCCTCTGGTGATCTCAATCGACGCCATGGGGGGGGACCATGGCCCGTCGATCGTCCTTCCCGGGGTGGCGAAGGCTCTGCAATCCCACCCTGCCAAGGGCCTTCGCTTCCTGCTGCACGGCGATCTCGCGGCGATGCGGGCGGTGCTGTCCTCGGTCCCCCGGCTCGCGGAAGTGTGCGAGCTGCGTCCCTCCGAGGGCGTCATCTCCATGGACGCCAAGCCCGCCCATGCCATGCGGCGGGGCAAGGGCACCTCGATGTGGAACGCCGTCGACAGCGTCAGGACCGGCGAGGCCCGCGCCGCGGTGTCGGCGGGCAACACCGGCGCCCTGATGGCCATCGGCCGGCTGCTGCTGCGCACGGCGGGCAACCTCGACCGTCCGGCGCTGGTGGCCAACTGGCCGACCCTGCGCGGCGTCACCTCGGTCCTCGACGTGGGGGCGAATGTTAACTGCGACGCCGAGCGCCTGGTTCAGTTCGCCATCATGGGGGCGGCCTATCACCGCGCCATCCACCACACGGCCCGGCCGACCGTGGGCATCCTCAACGTCGGCACCGAGACCGAGAAGGGGCACGAGGAGGTGCGAAGCGCCGACCGCCTGCTTCGCGAACTCGAGCTCGACCTGGCCTATCTCGGCTTCGTCGAGGGCGACGGCATCGCCAAGGGCGTAGCCGACGTGATCGTCACCGACGGCTTTACGGGAAATGTCGCCGTGAAGACAGCCGAGGGCCTGGCGCGCTTCTTCCGGACCGAGCTGCGCCAGACCTTGACCGAGAGCCTGCTGGCGCGGGCCGGAGCGCTGATCGCCCGGGGGGCCCTGAGACGGATGAGCGCCCGCCTGGACCCGGGCGCGATCAACGGTGGGCCATTTCTCGGCCTGAACGGCATCGTGGTGAAAAGCCACGGCAGCGCGGACGCCCGCGGGTTCGCCACGGCGATCCGGCTGGCGGCAAACCTGGCGGGAAGCGACTTCGTGGGCGAGATCGCCCAGCATCTGACCCGCTCGGCGGCGGAAGGCTCTGCGCCGATCAGAGAGAGAACGGTGGCGTGACCGCAAACGTACGTAGTGTGGTGACCGGCGTGGGCGGCTGCCTGCCCCCTGGCGTGGTGACCAACGACGATCTCGCCGCCTTCGTGGACACCAACGACGCCTGGATCGTGGAGCGAACCGGCATCCACTCCCGCCGCCGCGCCGCGGAGGACCAGGCGACCTCTGATCTCGCCGTCGAGGCGGCGCGCAAGGCTCTGGCCCAGGCTGGGCGGAGCGCGGACGACGTCGACATGATCCTCGTCGCCACCACCACCCCGGACCTCACGTTTCCGGCCACCGCCGCCATCGTGCAGCGCAAGCTCGGCGCGCCGGTCGGCATCGCCTTCGACGTCCAGGCGGTCTGTTCCGGCTTCGTCTACGCCCTGGCCGTGGCCGACAACTTCGTCGTCCGCGGCCTCGCCCGCTGCGCCCTGGTGATCGGGGCCGAGACCATGACCCGACTGATGGACTGGACCGACCGGGGCACCTGCGTCCTGTTCGGCGACGGGGCCGGCGCCGTTGTGCTGGAACCCAGGGCGGGGGAGGGGACCACCGCCGATCGCGGGATCCTCGGCTTCGCCTTGCGCGCCGACGGGGCCAAGCAGGACCTCCTCTACGTGGACGGCGGACCCTCGACGACCGGGACGGTGGGCAAGCTGCGGATGCAGGGCAACCAGGTGTTCCGCCACGCCGTCGTCAACATCAGCGAGGCGGTGCTCGCCGCGGCGGAAACCGCCGGGGTGACCATGGCCCAGGTGGACTGGTTCATCCCTCATCAGGCGAACCAGCGCATCCTTGAAGGCGTCGCCAAGCGCCTGGGCATCGACGGGACGCGAGTGATCTCCACCGTGGCCGAGCACGCCAACACCTCGGCGGCGTCCATCCCCCTGGCCCTGGCCACGGGCATCGAGGATGGCCGCATCCGGCCGGGCCAGCTCCTGCTGCTCGAGGCCATGGGCGGAGGCCTGACGTGGGGGGCGGTGGTCCTGCGTCTCTAGAGCGCGTTCCGAAAAGCGGAACCGGTTTTCGGGGCAAAATGCGCGTCAAAACAAAGAACTAGAGCGGCGATCTGATTCCATCAGATCGCAGCACGCTCTAGCATCGGCACGATGTCTATTCCGTCGGGGGTGCGGTTTCGTGTCTCTTGACGCGCCTCCCGCGACAATTCACTTTGATTTTCCGAGGGAATTAATGACCGACAAGACCTTGACCCGCGCGGACCTCACCGACGCCCTGCACGAGCAGGTGGGCCTCAGCCGCCAGGATTGCGCGGGGTTGGTGGAGCGCACCCTTGACTTGGTGGCCGAGGCCATGGAGCGGGGCCACATCGTCAAGCTGTCGGGGTTCGGGGTCTTCCAGGTGCGGTCCAAGCGCGAGCGCATGGGCCGCAATCCCAAGACCGGCGAGCCGGCGACCATCGCCCCGCGGCGGGTGATCGGCTTTCGCGCCTCGCAGGTGCTGAAGGCGCGGATCGACCGCGCCCTGGAGAAGTAGGCCCCTCGCTTGGCGGGCAAGGGTCCAGACGCCTTCCGGACCATATCGGAGGCGGCGGCGGAGGTCGGCGCCCCACCCCACGTCCTGCGGTTCTGGGAGACCCGATTCAGCTTCATCCGGCCGGTCAGGCGGGGCGGCGGCCAGCGCTTCTACCGGCCCCGCGACATCGAACTTCTGGCGGCGGTGCGCCGGCGCCTGCACGACGAGGGCCTGTCGATCCGCGAGGTCCAGCGCCTTTCCCGCGCGGCCCTGCTGGAGGGCGGCGAACCGCCGGCTGCCCCCGCGAATTTACCCACCGGGAGCTCCGTCGACCGGCTTCGGGCCGCACTCTCGGCCGCCCTCGCCGCCAAGACCCGCCTCGACGCCCTCCTGCATCACTGAGGATCGTCCGGAGCGTGGGAATCCTGCCCGCTCTTCCCTTCGTTCTGCAGACTCGGACGGCGCTGACAAGGGCGGGCTGGAAGCCCGCGCTCCGTGCCCGGGATTAGCAATTGCCGCCAGAGATCAGCCTCTCTATAAGGCCGCTTCTCCCTGCATCGGAGCGTGGCGCAGCCTGGTAGCGCACTTGACTGGGGGTCAAGGGGTCGCAGGTTCGAATCCTGTCGCTCCGACCATGCGCGTCCGCTCTCGTGGGCGCGCGCAGGGATACTTCGACAGGCGCCGGAACGATGATCGCCCTTTCCAGAGCCTCCTCGATCGCGGCCCCCCCCAGGGTTGACCTGGGGGGACGTTCGCGCGTGGTCGCGATGTGGCTCTTCCTTGTCGCGGCCTTCGTCTACGCCATGGTGGTGGTGGGCGGCGCGACCCGCCTGACGGGATCGGGCCTTTCCATCACCGAATGGAAACCGCTCACCGGCGCCTTGCCGCCGTTGTCGGCTCACGCCTGGGCCGAGCTATTCGCCAAGTACCGGGCGACCTCGCAATATCGCCTGATCAATCAGGGGATCAGCCTCTCGGAATTCCAGGTGCTGTTCTGGTGGGAGTGGGCGCATCGCCTGCTCGGCCGCGCGGTGGGCATGGTCTTCGCCCTTCCGCTGGCGGCCTTGATCGTCCTTCGCCGGATCCCCCGCCGCCTCGTGGGACGCTGCATCCTGCTGCTGGTCCTGGGCGGACTGCAGGGGCTCGTGGGTTGGTGGATGGTCAAGAGCGGCCTGGAGGGGAGGGCCTCGGTCGCCCCGGAGCGGCTGGCGGTTCACCTGGGCCTCGCCCTGGCTCTCCTGGCCGCCCTGGTGTGGACGGCCCTCGACGCCTGGGCCGGCGATCCGCCCAGGGCCGCCGCCCAGGCGCGCGGGGGCGTCGCCGCCTCGGCCCTGTTCGCCGCCGGCGTATACCTACAGTGCCTGATGGGGGCCCTGGTGGCGGGAAACGGCGGCGGCCGCGTGGACACCGACTGGCCCTTGATGGGCGGCCAAGTCGTCCCGGATGACTACTGGCAGGGGGGCCTGTGGGCGACCGTGGCGCACGGGCGTTCGGCCGGCCAGTTCGACCACCGTCTCTTCGCCTACCTCTTGCTGGCCGGGGGCATCGCCCTCCTGGTCCATCGCCTGCGCGCCCGGGCAGGCGCGCGGAGCGAGACGATACTCACCGCCTCCTGCGTGGCCCTGCTGATTGTCCAGGCGGGCCTCGGGATTGCGACGCTGCGGGCTGGCGACCCCCTGGTGCTCGCCCTGGCCCATCAGGCCAACGCCGCCCTTCTGCTGAGCCTCACCGTTGCGCTGGCGTGGCGCTCGGCGCGCTGGAGCGGTATCATGCTACCACACTATCAAACCCGTTGAAAATCAACTGGCTTTCCGCTTTCCAGCGCTGCGTGCTTGACACATCCGGCGTCGGCCTATACCAGCCGCGCCTCACTCTGGCGCCGGCCGCTTTGCCGTCGCGCCGATCCGGGGCCCGCGGCTGACATGACCACCAAGACGACCACCTATCTGAAGGCCGCCACCGTCGAGAAGCAGTGGATCGTGGTCGACGCGCGCGACGCCGTCGTCGGCCGCCTCGCCACCTTCATCGCCATGCGGCTGCGCGGCAAGCATCGGCCGGACTACACGCCCAACGTCGATTGCGGCGACCACGTCGTGGTCATCAACGCAGACAAGGTGAAGTTCACCGGCCGCAAGCTCGACCAGAAGACCTACTACTGGCACACCGGCCATCCCGGCGGCATCAAGGAACGCACGGCGGGCAAGATCCTGGCCGGCCGGTTCCCCGAGCGCGTGCTGGAAAAGGCCGTCGAGCGCATGCTTCCCAAGGAGAGCCCCCTTGCCCGCAAGCAGCTGACTCATCTCAAGCTCTACAATGGCGCCGAGCATCCCCATGAGGCGCAGAACCCCCAGGTTGTAGATTTCGCCTCCATGAACGCCAAGAACAGCCGGAGCCAGTAGTCATGAGCGAGACCCACGGCTTCGAAGCCCTCCAGAGCCTCTCCTCCACGCCGGCCCAGCCGGCCGCGGAACCCCAGATCGACAAGGACGGCCGCGCCTACGCCACCGGCAAGCGCAAGAACGCGGTCGCCCGCGTCTGGATCAAGCCCGGCCGCGGCAAGGTGACGATCAATGGCCGCGACCAGGAGGTCTATTTCGCCAGGCCGGTCCTGCGCATGATGATCGCCCAGCCGCTGCAGATCGCCGATCGGCTCGGTCAGTTCGACGTCGTCGCCACGGTTGAAGGTTCGGGCCTCTCCGGCCAGGCTGGCGCCGTGCGCCACGGCATCTCCAAGGCCCTGACCTACTACGAGCCCGGCCTGCGCGCCGTTCTCAAACCCCACGGTTTTCTCACCCGCGACAGCCGGGTCGTGGAGCGGAAGAAGTACGGCAAGGCCAAGGCGCGACGCAGCTTCCAGTTCTCGAAGCGCTAAGGGCGTACGCCTCGGCAGAGTCGCGAAGAGCGCTTCGGCCCCGCCGAGGCGCTCTTTTCCATTTTGGCGACAGCGAGCTCCCCATGACCCCCACGGTCTTCATCGACGGCGAAGCAGGCACCACCGGGTTGCAGATTCATGCACGTCTGGCCGCGCGCGGTGATCTGAATGTTGCATCCATCGACCCGGCCCTGCGGAAGGATGTCTCCGCACGCCGCGAGCGGCTCAACGCCGCCGACGTGGTGATCCTCTGCCTGCCCGACGACGCCGCCCGCGAGGCGGTGGCCCTGATCGAGAACCCGGCGGTGCGGGTGATCGACGCATCCACCGCCCACCGCACCGCCGGCGGCTGGGCCTATGGTTTTCCGGAATTGCGCCCTGGCCACCGGGAAGCCATCGCGGCCGCCACTCGCGTCTCCAACCCCGGCTGCTATCCCACGGGCTTCCTGGCCATCGTCGCCCCCCTGGTGAGGGAGGGACTGCTGCCGGCGGACTGGCCAGTCACCGTCAACGCCGTCTCCGGCTACTCGGGGGGAGGGCGCTCGATGATCGCCCAGTTCGAAGATCCCGCCGCCGAGGACTACACCACCACCGCCTTCCGGCCCTACGCCACCGGCCTGAAGCACAAGCACATCCCCGAGATGCAGGCCCACGCCGGCCTGGCGATGCGGCCGCTGTTCACGCCGTCGGTCGGCCGCTACGCCCAGGGCATGATCGTCGAGGTCCCGCTCCAACTGCTCGCCCTGCCGGGGCGGCCGCGGATCGCCGACGTCCACGCCGCCCTGGCCCGCGCCTACGACGGCGAGCCCTTCGTCGACGTCGCCTCCCTGGAGGAGGCCCGGACGACCGACACCCTCGATCCCGAAGCCCTGAACGGCACGAACCGCCTGCGCCTCCTAGTCTTCGGCGGCGACGACATCGGGCAGGCGCGCCTCGTCGCCGTCCTCGACAATCTCGGCAAGGGAGCGTCGGGTGCGGCTGTGCAGAACCTCAACCTCATGCTCGGCCTCGACGAGGGCGCGGGGCTCTGATCACAGGAACGTGAGCTTCGGGGTGTAATCGCCGGCGCGCCGCGATCGTATCAACGCGCATGATCACAGAGCCCGCTTGCCTCAATCGCCGCCGCCTTCTCCAGGGCGTCGGAACCCTGATGGTCGTTCTCCCCGCGGTGGCCGCGGCCGCGCCCGATCCGTGGGCGACGTCCTCCTGGCGCAAGCTCACCGACGCCCAGTGGAAATCGCGCCTGCCCGACCCCTCCTACGCGGTCCTGCGCCACGGCGCGACGGAGACGCCCTACACCAGCCCGCTCAACAACGAGCACCGCGCCGGCGTTTTCGCCTGCCTGGGCTGCGGCCAGCCGCTCTTCAGGTCGCAGTGGAAGTTCGACTCCGGAACCGGCTGGCCGAGCTTCTACACGGCCCTGCCGGGCGCCTTCCTCAAGCAGTCGGACTACGCCATCGGCATCCCGCGCACCGAGTACCACTGCGCCCGCTGCCTGGGCCATCAGGGCCACGTCTTCGACGATGGCCCCCGCCCCACGGGCCTGCGCTACTGCAACAACGGCGTCGCCCTCAAGTTCACCCCGGCGTAGCGCACCTACGCCGCCGCGGGCTCGTCAGACCGCACCTTCACGAAGCTGCCGGGGGCGTCGTCGAAGGCCTTCAGCGGGCCGCCGGCGGGATCGCGGGCAGGGATCTGGCGGCCGGACCTCTGCTTCAGCCAGTCCGCCCAGTGTGGCCACCAGGAGCCAGGGTGCTCGACCGCGCCGGCCATCCACTCCTCGAGCGTCGGCGGCAGGACGTCGTTGGTCCAGTGCTGGTACTTGTTGGCGGCGGGGGGGTTGATCACCCCGGCGATGTGGCCGGAGCCGGCCAGGGTGAAGGTCACCGGCCCGCCGAACAGCCTCGCCCCCTTGTAGACCGACTTGGCCGGGGCGATGTGGTCGTCGCGCGACGACTGCACGTAGACCGGCGTTTTCACCTTGCCGAGGTCCAGGTGTTCGCCGGCCAACTCCAGCGTTCCCTTCGCCAGGGCATTGTCGCAATAGAACTTGCGCAGGTACCATAGGTGCAGCGTCTTGGGCATCCGCGTCTGGTCCGAGTTCCAGAACAGCAGGTCGAAGGGCTTCGGGTCCTTGCCGAGCAGGTAATTATTCACGAAGAACGACCAGATCAGGTCGTTGCCGCGCAGGGCGTTGAAGGCGTCGGCCATGGTCTTGCCGTCCAGCACGCCACCGCCGGCGTCCATGCGCTTTTCGAGCTCGCGCAGCCAGCCCTCGTTGGTGAAAATCAGCAGGTCGCCGGCTTCCGAGAAATCCTGCTGGGCGGCGAAGAAGGTCGCCGAGGTCACCCGCTTGTCGCCCCGCGCGGCCATGTGGGCGAGGGCGCAGGAGAGCAGGGTGCCGCCGATGCAGTAGCCCACGGTATTGACGGTCTTCACGCCGGTCTGGCGGGCCACCGCGTCGATGGCGGCGTAGATGCCTTCGTTCAGGTAGTCCTCGAAGGTCTTGGTGGCCAGCACCGGGTCGGGGTTGACCCAGGAGGTGACGAAGACGGTGAACCCCTGGCTGGCCAGCCAGCGGATCATCGAGTTCTCGGGTCGCAGGTCCATGATGTAGAACTTGTTGATCCACGGCGGGAAGATCAGCAACGGGACCTCGCACACCGTCTCCGTCGACGGCGAGAACTGCAGCAGCTGGATGATGTCGTTCTGGAAGACGACCTTGCCGGGCGCGGTGGCGACATTCTCCCCGACCTTGAACCGTGCGAAGTCCGTCTGGCTGATCGACAGCTTCCCACCGCCCCGCGCGAGGTCCGCCGCGAAATTCTCCACCCCCTTGAGCACGCTTGCCCCGCGCGTCTCGAACGCTTCCCGCAGGGCCACCGGGTTGGTGAGGAGGAAATTCGAGGGCGAGAAGGCGTCGGTCAGCATGCGCGTGAAGAATTCCACCCGCCGCTTGTTGATCGGGTCCACTCCCTCGACGCTGCTGACCAGGTCGTTCAGCCAGTTCGAGGTGATCAGGTAGGACTGCTTGACGACGTCGAACAACGGGTTGGCCGACCAGTCGGGATCGCTGAAGCGCTTGTCGGCGCGTCCGGCGGCCGGGGCCTGCGTCTGGGCCTGGGAAGACTGGGCGCCGGCGCCCAGGGCCGCCGTCCGCCACAGCTCCAGGTAGCGGGCGTAGAGGTCCGACTGGGCGCGCAGGATCCGGTCCGGCTGGCCGGCCAGGTTGCCGATCACCTCGCTCATCGCCGTACCGACGTGGAACGGGTCGGGACTGAGCGCCGCGGGCCGGTCGGCTTGGCGCAGGGCGGCCTCGGCTATGGCGCCTTGGGCCGTCATGGCGGCCCGCGCCAGGTTGAGCGAAAGCGTCTCCAAGGCGGCGC